>JBFMEN010000059.1:0-14543 GCA_040753435.1 Candidatus Omnitrophota bacterium
AAGACAGATTGAAGACGACGAGGTTATTTTTAAAAGTCCCGGCAAGGATTATTTAGGAAATCCGGAAGCAATTTTTTCAATTTACGGCTACCAGTCCAAAGGCGCTCTTTTTATGGACATTTTTTTTCCTGAGGTTCTGGAAAGTCTGCAGACCCAGAATGGCAAGCTTTTGCAGCATGGCGAAATTAAAATCGACGAGTTGGTTTCAAACTGGATATTGTTTCGTTACAATGATCCGAAATGGATTATCTGGACGTTTTATGTGATAGACGATTTTAACAGGTTGACCAAAATCCAGATGATGACGAAGCCGGATGATTTTGATAAATACAGACCGGTTTTCGAGAAATTCAAAGACTCGGTTAAGTTTAAAAAGGTTTTTTGAGAAATATATTTTTATTCACAAAATCTTCACAGGTTACTCTTCCAGCCTTCACTGATTTTTTTTATTTTAATGGCGTCAGGGTTTTAGCTTTAAACAGCCGGAGGTCCAGGGCGTGTCATCAAAAGAACACATTTTGATTGTTGAAGACGACAAGCATATTTCGAAACTGATCCGTTATAATCTGGAGCGTGAAGGTTTTTCATGTGTGACTGTTATCACCGGGGAAGAAGCCTTGAGCGTAGTGGATCGGGAACCCGTTGATCTCATTCTTCTTGATATTATGCTTCCAACCATTGATGGATTTGAAACATGCAAAAGGATTCGGCAGCAAAAAAACACTGCCCATATTCCGGTTATTATCCTGACAGCCAGGGGAGAAGAGATTGATCGTATCATAGGATTTGAGTTAGGCGCGGATGACTACATGGTCAAGCCTTTCAGCCCGAGGGAATTAATTTTGAGGGTCAAGGCGATATTAAGGCGCGGAAGGGCTGCCGAACCCGAGAGAGACATACTGACTGCAGGCAGGATAATAATTGATATTTCCCGGCATTCAGTCAGGATTGATGATGTCAAGGTCGAGCTTTCTCCAATGGAATTTGAGCTGTTGAAAACGCTGATGAAACGAAAAGGCAGGGTTCAGTCGCGGGAAGTTTTACTGGATGATGTCTGGGGGCTTTCCAGCGAGGTTACTACCCGGACAGTGGACACGCACATTAAACTCCTTCGCCATAAATTAGGATCCAGTGCCCGGATGATTGAAACCGTGCGCGGGATCGGGTACAGGATTTCCGATGAAGAACACAGTGAAGAAGATTCATAACAAGATTGCGGTTGTTTTTATTATTGTCATTGCCTTTGTTTTATTTGGCACATTTCTTGTTTTAAATCACACATTCCAGCAAGAAGGGTATCAGACAATAAGAAAAGATTTGTACCGGAAAGTTTCTTTGGCGAAGACTTTTGTCGAAAGGATGCCCTTGAAGACAAATCCGCAATGGATTGCGGATCAAATCAGCAGAGACCTTCAGTTAAGAGTTACGATCATTGATGGAGAAGGGCAGGTCCTTGCCGATTCCGGGGTTGAGCAGCCGGCAGAATTGGAGAATCATTTGTATCGTCCCGAGATTCAGGAAGCGGTAGAGGCCGGTTATGGGGAAAGCCGCCGGTTCAGCACCAGCAAGCAGGAAGACTTTCTTTATATCGCCGCAAAATATGAAGATGGCGGTGCTAAAGGTTTTGTGCGGCTGGCCCTGCCGTTGAGGGAAACCAACCTTGTGGCCCGGAAGGTGAATTATTTTCTGGGCTTGTCTTTTCTACCCGCATTTCTTCTCGCCGTGGTTGCAGCCTACTTGGCTTCCGTTTGGATTTCTCGACCTATTAAAAAGATTGCTTGGAGCGCCCGTCGAATAGCGGCGGGGAATTTCGATAGCCGTATTTTTGCCGCCCGGAAAGATGAGATCGGAGATTTGGCAAGCGCGTTCAATGAAATGGCGGGGCAGGTCAGGGAACGGATCAGTGAAGTGGCCCTGGGAAAATCCCAGCTCGAGGCGGTTTTTCTAAGCATGTCTGAAGGCGTCCTGGTGCTGGATGAGCACGGAAAAATTTTTTTGATGAACCAGGCGCTGAGGAGACTGCTGAATATAACGGAAGACCCAATCGGGAAAAGGCCGCTGGAAGCCATCCGGAACGTGAGCATACAGGAAATGATTGTTGAGGTTCAAAAGAACGGAAAGGTCGCCTCGGAAGGAATCGAATTTTTAGTTCCTGAACAGCGTCTTATGCAGGTCCAGGCTGCTCCGATTAAGCGGGAGGGAAAGATTTCCGGAGTGGTGCTTGTTTTTCATGACATTACCGAATTGCGGCGTTTGGAAAATATCCGTAAAGAGTTCGTATCGAATGTTTCTCATGAATTAAGGACTCCGGTAGCCAGCATTAAGGGATATGCTGAAACTCTAGTCGATGGGGCGTTGAACGATAAGGAAAATGCAGGGGATTTTATTCGGATCATTCTTGCCAACGCCGAACGTCTCGCTAAACTGATCGAGGATCTCCTGGATTTATCGGCCCTTGAATCAGGGCGAATGAGCCGGGATTTTGCAGCCTGTTCCTTAAAAACAATTTTAAAACGGGTTCTGGAAAATGTTCGGGCTCTTGCCAGAGTCCAGAAAATTGACATCAGTGTCGAAGGTTTGGAAGATGACATTTTTGTTAAGGGCGATGAAATGGGCCTTTTCCGTTTGTTTCTGAATTTAACTGAAAACGCCGTAAAATATAATAAAGAACAAGGCCGTGTTGATATTATCATTAAATCGTTGGGAGAAATGGTTGAAATTAAAGTGCGTGATACAGGAATTGGTATTCCGGAGAAGGACATTCCCCGTGTGTTTGAACGTTTTTATAGAGTTGATAAAGCCCATTCGCGTCAGGTGGGAGGTACTGGTCTTGGTCTTTCCATAGTTAAACACCTTGTTCAAGTCCATCACGGCACGGTTTTTTTAGAAAGCGTGCTGGATGAAGGGTCGTGTTTTACCGTCCAGCTTCCTTCCGCCTGAGTTTTTTAGTTTGATTCAGGCCTTTCAGTAAATCTTTCCATCTTCACACAATTTTCACACTTCGTTCATCTTGATTTCATTTGTCTCCGGTATCCTTGAAAAGGATGAAAGGAGCCAGCCATGGAAATGATGGACAATCAAAATAAAAGAAAGACGAATCTGCACAAGGGTTTTTTGGCAAGCAGCCTCCAAATGGAGATTCTTTCTCTTCAGAGCCTTCTCACAAGCGTTAACGAAGGGGAGTGGTCTGAGGATTTTTATATACGGGAATCCTTAAAGATGTCGATGTCGAATCTTAAGGGTTTGATTAAATTTCTTTCGTAGTTAAAAGACCAGGGAGATGTTTATGAAAAAATTTTTATTTTTGGTAACGGCAGTTGTGCTGATGACGCCTTTTATGGCATCGGCATCCGAGATCGATGTTTTGCTCAACAAGCTTGTTGAGAAAGGGGTCTTAACGCCCATTGAAGCGCAGATTGTGAAAGATGAAACCCAGCAGGATGTAGCCAGGCAAATGTCCAAAGGAACGATGGATACCCTGCCTGACTGGATTCAAACCATAAAACTCAAAGGAGATCTGCGTCTTCGGTTCCAGACGGAACGGAAAGACAGCGCGGACCATTGGAAAAACCGCGGCCGCTATCGTTTGCGTTTTGGGGCTGAAGCGAACCCGTTGTCCAATTTAAAAGTTGGATTCGGTTTGGCTTCCGGCGACAGCAATGACAGCAGATCGACTAACGAAACATTTGATGACAATTTCAGCAAGGATGACGTTTGGATTGATTACGCGTACGCGGAATACACACCGATGCGTGATTTAAAAATGATCGGCGGAAAGTTCGCGAGCAAGGATTATTTGTGGAAGACAACCGACTTGCTTTGGGATAGCGATATTAACCCTGAAGGCGCATCTGTTCATTATGACACTTCGTTGAGTGATAATGCCGATCTGTTTGTAAATGGAGGCACATGGGTTATCGATGAAATTGCTTCACAATCGGAAAGCGATACAGACCCGTTTATGCATTATTTACAGAGTGGAGTCGGGGTCAAACTCGGGGAAATGGATGCCAAGCTTGCCGGTGTTTATTACGGTTTTAACGGGGTTCAGGGAAACGTCCTTGATCATCAAAAGGGAATAAATACCGGCGCTGATACCGGCCTTGTATATGATTATGATTCAGTGGGCGCCTCTGCTGAGGTCGGGATCAAGAAAGCTCTGGGCGGACTACCCCTTAAGATTGACGATCGGATCGCGCTGTTCGGAGATTATATCCAGAATATTTCCGAAGGCGTCCAGGAGGATTCCGGTTGGGCCGCTGGTATTAAGTTCGGTCATGCAAAGATTAAAGAGCCCAAATCATGGCAGGCAAAATATTTGTATGCGGTGCTTGAAAAAGATGCGTGGCTGGACACTTATCCCGATTCTGACCGGTATAGCGGCAAAACCAATATGAAAGGTCATGAAGTCGTTTTTGAGTATGCCTTAAAAAAGAATGTGACGCTGGGGCTGGATTATTATCGCAGCGACGTCGAGAGTGGAAGCTCTAACGTCGAACACTTGGTGCAGGCGGATGTTGCAATAAAATTCTAAATAAAACGAAGGGGCTTTGGTTTTTTAAAAACAATGCCTGTCCTTAATTGACAGGAGAAAAAAATGAAGATGATGAAATATTTAGCGATGGCGGCGGCAGCTCTTCTTTTCGCCGGCGGACCCGGAAGGGCCGAGATGCTTCAAATCAAAGGTTCCGATACGCTGATCAATCTCGTTCAGCGTCTTTCGGAAGCCTATATGCAGAAGAATCCGGGTCAGAAGATTGCCGTGACTGGCGGCGGCTCAGGAACAGGGATTGCGGCCTTGGTTAACGGAAAATGTGATATTGCCAATGCGTCCCGTTTAATGAAAAAGAATGAGGTGGCCCAGGCCGGGGCCGCAGGGATTGATCCGGTCCAGGTCGTTGTCGCCGTTGACGGCTTAAGCCTTATTGTCAATGCCAATAATGGAGTCGATGGATTGACCATGGATCAGATCGGGAAGATTTACCGAGGGGAAGTCAAAAACTGGTCGCAGGTCGGCGGCAGGGACATGCCGATTACTTTATATGGACGACAGTCAAATTCCGGCACCTATGATTTCATGATGGAGGTAGTCCTTAAAGGGGATTACTCGCCCAAGATGAATCAAATGAACGGAAACGCCCAGATTGTCGCGGCGATCAAGAACGACCCGTCCGGTATCGGATATGTCGGGGTCAGTTATGTGAAAGATGCTTCAGGAATCAAAGTTCTCAAAGTCGCTCAGAACGTGAATGCTGTTTATGCCAGCCCTCTGAATATTGATGAGGTTAACAGCGGTGTTTATCCTGTTTCCCGTCCATTGAACCAGTATTTGAGTGCGGATGCGAGTCAGGCGGTGCGGGATTTTATCGCTTTTGAGTTAAGCCCTGAAGGTCAGCGTATTGTTGAAGAAGAGGGATTTTTCGCTTTACCGCAGGCATATAAGGATTACAATAAAAAATCCGGATTTTAAGCGGAAGCAAAAGCCCGGGTGTGGGGAGCCGGAGAGCAGAAAATGCGTCTCAGGCTCTCCTTTTTCCAATCGTTAATATAAGATAAAGATGATGCATAAACATAAAATAAAAGAAAAAGTTATTTACTGCTTTTTTTTATTTAACGGACTTGTGGTCATTCTCGCCTTGATCGGCATTTTCATTCTCCTCTTAAAGAATGCCCTGCCGGCTTTTAAGGACATTAAAGTCGGCGAATTTTTATTTAGCGCAAACTGGAATCCGACCTCATATTATAAAGAAGTGTATGGCATTCTGGCCATGGTGGTCAGCACTTTTATTGTGACGCTGGGAGCGCTGGTGATCGCAGTGCCTTTGGGGATCGGGACGGCGGCATATCTTTCGGACGTGGCCAGTCCCAGGGTCAGGGAAATCGCCAAGCCGGTTGTAGAGATGCTGGCAGGAATTCCGTCCGTTGTCATAGGTTTCCTTGGTATTGTTCTTGTCGGCCCGATGGTTGCTAAATTAACGGGCGCTTACAATGGACTGAATGCCTTAAATGGATCAGTGCTGCTGGCTGTTATGGCGTTGCCGACCATAATCAGTCTTTCGGAAGACGCCCTGGTCAGTGTGCCGAAATCGTTTCATGAGGCGTCGCTGGCCCTTGGAGCGAACCGGTGGCAGACCCTGATTTTTGTCAGGATCCCGGCGGCCTCTTCAGGTATCCTCGCTGCCTGCATGCTCGGGATGGGGAGGGCTATCGGTGAAACCATGACGGTTTTGATGGCGACGGGAAATGCCCCGGCTATGCCGGAGTCGTTCACGGATTCTATCAGGACAATGACCGCGACCATTGCCATTGAACTGGGGGAAGTTGCTTATAACACGACCCATTATTATGCTTTGTTCGTGATAGGACTGGTTTTGTTTATTATTACGTTTATTATCAACATGGTTGCGGACATTGTTTTGGAAAATTATAAAAAGAAGACATCGTATTAAACAAGAGTGGCATATTATGATTAAAAATCGACGGGAGTTTTATCAAAAATTAGGTTTCGCTCTGCTGCGCCTTAGTCTGGGAATGGTAATTTTGATTCTGGTGATTATTTTTATCGATATCATTTCTAAGGGATCGGGGATTATTAGCTGGAAGTTTTTAACGCAGGCCCCAAGGGAAGGGATGACTGAGGGGGGAATTTTTCCGGCGATTGTGGGAACATTTTATGTGACGTTGATTACCGCATTTGTGGCTGTTCCTCTGGGAATGGGGTGCGCAATCTACTTGAATGAGTACGCTTATGCCGGAAAATTAACAAGGATAATCCGGATGGCGATCCGGAATCTGTCCGGCGTTCCGTCGATTGTTTATGGTTTGTTCGGCGTGGCATTGTTTGTTGAGATGCTGAATTTCGGGACTGGAATTTTAGCGGCAGGTTTAACGCTCGGTCTGATGACGCTTCCGTGGACTATTACAGCGTCTGAAGAAGCGCTTAAGTCTGTTCCCAAATCATATCGGGAAGGTTCGCTCGCCCTTGGAGCGACTAAATGGCAGGCCATTCGAACGAATGTTCTTCCTTATGCCGTTCCAGGAATGCTGACCGGAACGATTTTGGGATTATCGCGGGCGGCCGGAGAGACAGCGCCGATTCTTTTTACCGGCGCGGCGTTTTTTCTCCCCGATCTCCCGAAATCTCTTTCGGATCAGTTTATGGCGTTGCCGTACCATCTGTATATCATGGCAACCCAGCATCACGATATCGAAGGGGTGAGGCCGATTGCCTATGGAACGGCCCTGGTTCTCATTGTGTTTGTCTTTTTGATGAATTTAACAGGAGTTATTGTACGTTACAGATTAAGAAAAGCCAAAAAGGAATGATTATGGTGGAGCATAACAAACGTATTACCGTTCATGTGAAAGATTTTAGTTTCTGGTATGGGCATGCCCAATGCATCAAAAAAGTTTCTTTTGACGTTCTTTCACTTGAAGTGACAAGCATTATCGGGCCTTCGGGCTGCGGTAAATCAACTCTGCTGCGCTGTTTCAACAGGATGAATGATCTTATTCCAGGTACCCGTTGTGAAGGTTTGATGGAGATTGATGGACAGAATATCTATGATCCGCGCCTGGATGTTGTCGATTTGAGAAAAAAAGTCGGCATGGTTTTTCAGCGGCCGAACCCTTTTCCAAAATCAATTTTTGATAACATTGCTTATGGTTTAAGGATTAACGGCATCAAGAATAAAGAATATATCAGTGTAAAAGTTGAACGATGCCTGAAAGACGCGGCACTTTGGGATGAGGTTAAAGACCGTCTCCAGGAAAACGCGTTGTCCCTGTCCGGAGGGCAGCAACAGCGTTTGTGCGTCGCCCGGGCTTTGGCGATTGAACCCGAAGTGGTCCTGATGGATGAGCCGGCTTCCGCCCTTGATCCGATCGCGACGGCAAAACTTGAAGAATTAATCGTCCGGCTTAAAGATAAATATACCATTGTTATCGTAACTCATAATATGCAACAGGCGGCGCGTATTTCTGACAAAACTGCTTTCGTCATGCAGGGAGACTTGATAGAATTTGGAAAAACCGCAGATATTTTCACGCGCCCCGAAAAGAAAATTACGGAAGAATATATCACGGGGAGATTTGGATAATGAACGTGCTCATGAGCACAAGATCACATGTGCTCATGTGTTCGTGTGTACTTGTGCATTTTAAGAAAGGATAAAAGATGCAACGGCATTTTCATGAAGAACTTGAGAATTTTCACACCAGCCTGCTTAAAATGGCATCCATGGTTGAGCAGTCTTTGGATAAGGCGTTTCTGGCACTGAAAAATCAGGATAAAATCCTGGCGGAAGAAGTTATACAAAAGGATCAACAAATTGATGAGCTGGAAATTTGCAATGATGAAATGGCGATTGATCTGCTTGCGTTATATCAGCCCATGGCGGTCGATTTGCGCATGATTACTACGGGAATGCATATTAATTCCGAACTTGAAATGACCGCCGATCTTGTTGTAAATATCGCTCAACGGGCCATTGGTCTGGCTGATCAGCCTCTGGTCAAACCTTTAATTGATATAGAAAAGCTGACGAATGTCGCCAGAAAAATGATCCGCGGGGTCAGCGATGCTTTCATTAAACGTGATATTAATTTGGCAAGGGATGTTATTGTCTCGGATAAGGAATCCAATCGCTTGAGAGACGCAATTATGAACGATCTTATTTACGGTTATATGGTTAAAGATGGCGCAGTTTCTCCTCGTGCCGTTCCTCTGCTGCTGGTTGCCCGGGATTTGGAACGAATCTGTGATTTTATGGCGGCCATGGCCGAAGATGTGATTTATATGACCCAGGCCAAGGTGATCAAACATCATCGCGAACGACTTGAAAATAGAGAATAAAAAATTTTGTTTAACGTTTGATTCAAACAGGCGGAACCATCCTCGCTTATTTTTATATTGTTTTTATTTTAAAAATGTATGACAATAGGAAGCGTTATAAGCTTGGTTTGGAGAAGAGTTCATAACATGGTTTAACAGGAAGGGACTGAAATGACTGTAAAATCCCGGCTGCAATCAATTAAAGCTAAAGATATGATGACCAAGTTCGCGATCACGGTGACCGAAGATCAGACGATTAATGATCTGGCGAATTTATTTATGCGCTTTAAAATCAGCGGGCTTCCGGTATTAAATGATGCGGATGAAGTTGTCGGCATTGTAACTGCAAGTGATTTATTTAATCATATGAAAAAAATTATCAACATGGTCGATTCAGGACAGGATCCGAAAGATTGTGAGATCCAGGTTAAAGAAATTATGACTTCTCGTGTGCAGGTCATTGGTGAGGATACTTCCCTGTATGACATGATCAAGTTGATGTGTGAAAAACAGATACATACGTTGCCGGTGGTGAAGGATGGAGCGATGGTCGGAATCGTGGGACGCAGAGATGTCATAAGTGCTTGTTACATCACTACATATTGTGTAAATATTGACAAATAGCCTACAAAATCCCCTTTTTTAATAAAAAACGGCTTCATTTTTCCTTTATTAGCTCCTCCAAAATCCATCAGCGAGTAAATTTTTTATTGACAAAATTAACAGGATGTATACAATTAGTTTCTAAATTGTAAAACTTGCAATAATTTATTGCAAGCACAGTGAATGTTAACGCAATGTTGCGTGAGTTGCAGGAGGTTATAGATGATTGGTTCAAATATTAAACGCATCCGACAAAAGAAACATCTCACCCAGCAGGCCCTTGCAGAAAAATTAGGGGTTTCACGCCAGGCAATTTGTTTGTGGGAATCAGATAAAAGGGAAGTTAGGGCCAGTGCTCTCAAGAAAATCGCCAGCGTGTTGAAAGTTAATGTTAATGAGTTGGTTAAGGTGATCGGGGATGATAAAACCCAGGCGGAATTTAAAATTAAAGCGGATGATGCAAAAGAGGTTTTTTTACTGGGCAGTTTCAATAATTGGGCAAAGAAAGTTCCTCTTCGCCGTCTTTCAAATGGAATATGGTGTAAAAAAATTTCCCTTCAGCCGGGCCGCCGTTATGAGTATAAATTTTTTATAGATGGAGAATGGCGGGTTGATCCGGAGAACGATAATAAGGTTTTCAACGCCGTTGGTACTTATAACTCAGTTAAGGAGCTTTAAAATGCGCATTGCACTTTTCTCATGGGAAGCTGTTCACGCCGTTTATGTAGGAGGGGTTGCGGTTCATGTTAGCGAGCTTGCTTGTGCATTACGGCGTAAAGGCCATGAAGTGCATATTTTTACGCGCATGGGCCGTAATGATCATCCGCGTTATGAAAATATCCATGGCGTTCATTATCACCGATGTCCGTTTCAGTCTCATCCGGATTTTGTTGAAGAAATCCATAATATGTGCCGGGCTTTTTGTGAAGCCTTTTTTCAAACTGAAGATCATATCGGCCGTTTCGATATCATCCATGCCCATGACTGGTTAGCGGCCCCCGCAATGTCATGGATCAGGCGAGGTCGAGGTCACCGGTCGGTTTTTACCATTCATTCCACGGAATATGGACGTTGCGGAAACAACAATCATGGGGGCAAATCCGAACGCGTTCGTCACATTGAGTGGTGGGGAGCTTATGAATCCGATGCGGTCATCGCCGTTTCTCATACATTAAAAAATGAAGTTAAGCAGCTTTATAGTGTGCCGGAATGGAAAATCGGAGTTATTTATAATGGAATTGATTACAAACAATTTAATGGATGGCTGGAGCCAGCCGCGGTAAAACGCATGTATGGAATAGGTCCGCTGGATCCTATGGTTCTATTTGTGGGAAGAATGGTCTATCAGAAAGGACCTGATCTGTTGATCAACGCGATTCCGTATATTCTTAATTATCATCCAAACACCAAATTTGTTTTTGCCGGTGATGGAGAAATGCGCTGGCAATCCGAAGAGCAGGCAGTACATATGGGCGTTGGTCATGCTTGCCGGTTTTTAGGGCATGTGAATGGATGGCGGTTGAAAGATTTGTTTAAATCAACGGATTGCGTTTGTGTCCCCAGCCGCAATGAACCGTTCGGGATTGTCATTTTGGAAGCGTGGAGTGCCGGGAAACCTGTTGTGGCTACGAGCGTCGGAGGTCCTTCTGAAATTGTGTGGCATGAGATTAACGGGATGAAGATAGATCCTAATCCCGAATCTATTGCCTGGGGGATTGGAACATTATTCCAGGACTTTGATGACGCCAGGTGGATGGGACGTAATGGGCGGGTCGCCGCGGAATCAGTATTTTCCTGGGACATCATCGCGGATGAAGTATTAGCGGTCTATAACTCAATTTAGGAAGGAGTTTGATGTGGCAGATGCACCAAAAACATCTAAAAAGACCGTAAGACGAATTGCAAAGAAAACGGCTGAAAAGGCAGCGGGAGAAATGAAGAAATCCGTGGCTAAAAAGAAAGTACTGAAACCGTTAACTGTCAAGAAGACTTCGGTTAGAAAGAAGCTCCCTGCGGTTGTTAGTAACAAGAGTATTAGCGGCATGATTGAAACCAATCTGGTTTATGCGTCCAAAGCCCGGAAAAAGGTTTTTGTCGATAGTGAGGTTATGCCGGCGGATTATGGTTCTACCAGTGTCACGCTTTTGTCAAGAGATCCTCATTGGGTTCATGCTTATTGGGAGATCAGTCCCGCTTCGATTGAATGTCTCAGGCAAAACATAGGTCAAGCCGCCGATCACTCTGCCGTTGTTCTGCGCGTTTATGATGTTACCCTGGTCGATTTTAACGGAAGCAACGCTAATTATTATTTTGATGTCGATGTCGGCCGCGAGGCGAACAATTGGTATGTTAATTTCTGGAGCGATAATATCACATGTTGCGCGGATATCGGTTTACGTACTTCCGACGGAACGTTTCATACATTGTCCCGTTCTAATTTTGTCACGACTCCACGCGAATATTTCTCGCCGCGTAATGAAGTGATATGGATGGATGTCCGACCCGATGAAGAAGAGCCAAGGCCATATGTTTATGTCGGCCGGGAACCGGAGATGGTGGGACAAGGATTGTCCCAGAAAGAAACCGGAAAATCAGTCGTTAATGGAAACGCGCGGAGATTCCGGATGTATTTAACGGAAGACGATATAAGAGCCTATTACTCCCGATTGTTCCCATTGTTGAGCCGGATTTTATCCCGCAGGAAAAAGAAAAAATTAAGCAGTCCAAAAGCCGAAGAACTGATTGATGAAGAAGGCGATCTTGTTCTGGAATGCATGGAAGAGATGGATCTGCTTGGCTATGATTATTTCCGGGAAATGGTTCTTGGTTCTTCAGAGAAAATGATGTTGAGGGGCCGGTACTTTCAAGAGATCCTGGGTGGAGGGGCCAGCGAACAGCACATTTCGTCATGGCATGCGTCCGAACAGAAAAAGCCGGGTAAGGATTTCTTCTTTGAACTGGGGACCGAACTTATTGTGTACGGGCGGACTGAACCCGATGCCGTCGTTTTCTGGGGAGACCGCGTGATTCCTTTACGGCCTGACGGTACATTTACATTGCGCATGGCCTTGCCGACTGATACGCATATTCCGCTTGATTTTAAAGCGATCTCATTCCGAAAGGAATTAAAGCGTTCCATTGCCACTGCCGCCGGCCGGGAAAAAACTGAATATCAATCATGAGCACAAGTGCCCAAGAGCACAAGGGCACAAGAAAAGACAAAATGTTTTTCCTGTGCTCATGTGTTCTTGTGCTCATGCATCCTTAAAGAATTTTTTCAATATGCCCAAAGGATATCTTGCCTTAGTATTACATGCCCATCTTCCTTTTGTGCGCCATCCGGAAGAAGAGTATTTTCTCGAAGAGAACTGGCTTTATGAAGCAATTAATGAGACCTATCTGCCGCTCCTGCAGGTCTTCGAGGGGCTGGTCCGGGACGGGGTCAATTTTCGTTTGACAATGTCCTTGACCCCGCCGTTGATCAATATGCTCAAGGATCCGCTTCTTCAGGAACGGTATCTTCGTCATCTCGATAAACTTATTGAGCTTTCAGAAAAAGAAATTCACCGGACCGGGTATGAGCCCCATTACCACGGGCTGGCATTGATGTATAATCACCGGTTCAGGGATTTCCGGAAACTCTATATTGAGAAATACAACAAGGATCTCGTCGAGGCATTCAAGCATTTTCAGGAGCTGGGGTGCCTGGAAATTATTACCTGCTGCGCCACGCACGGATTTCTTCCGATCCTGAACATTAATCCAAAGACGGCTGAAGCCCAGGTCAACGTTGCCGCAGATCATTATAAAAAAGTATTTGGCCGTCCGCCCAGGGGAATCTGGCTTCCTGAATGCGGTTACGCGCCCGGCATTGATGATATTCTTCGCAAGGCAAACTTGCGTTATTTTTTCGTCGACTCGCACGGCTTGATTAACGCCGATCCAAGGCCGCGGTTCAATGTCTATGCGCCGGCTTATTGTCCGTCCGGAGTCGCTGCTTTTGCCCGCGACTGGGAGTCATCAAAACAGGTCTGGAGCGCGCAGGAAGGTTATCCCGGGGATCCGGATTACCGGGAATATTACCGTGATATCGGACACGAACTGGAATATGAATATATTCGTCCGTATATTCATCCGTCGGGGTTAAGGGTAAACACCGGGATAAAATACTGGAGGATTACGGGCCGCACCGAATATAAGGAAGCATATCGTCCGGACTGGGCGCGTGAAAAGGCGGCTCAGCATGCTGGTAATTTCATGTTTAACCGCGAACGCCAGATCGATTTCCTGTCCCCTCATATGGACAGGAAACCCATCATCGTCGCTCCTTATGACGCTGAACTTTACGGGCATTGGTGGTTTGAGGGGCCGATGTTCCTGGACTTTTTGTTTCGAAAGATCTGCTATGACCAGGACATGGTCAAAACCATCACCCCGTCGGAATATTTAAATGAATATCCAACAAATCAAATGGTTCTGCCTTCCTCGTCAAGCTGGGGATATAAAGGTTACAGTGAATACTGGCTTGACGGATCCAACGACTGGATTTATCCGCACATCCAAAAAGCAGGGGGCCGCATGATTGAACTTGCTGATTTATTAAAAAAGAATTTTAACGGCCGTGGAAAACCTTTGATCCGTCGCGCGCTGAATCAGGCCGGACGGGAACTCCTGCTGGCCCAGTCAAGTGACTGGCCGTTTATCATGAAGTCCGGCACGATGGTTCCTTACGCTAACCGCCGTGTGCGCCTGCACATTTCCAGATTCACAAAACTGTATGAAGATTTAAAAAACAATACCGTCGATGAAGACTGGCTGGCGGAAGTGGAATGGCGCGATAATATTTTTAAGGATATGGATGTGGGGAAATATTATGTGTAAGAAGTGACAGGTTACAGGTTGCAAGTGACAAGAGAATCAAAAACAAAAAATTGAATAAAAGCCATTCCGCCCCCTGAAAAATCAAGACCAGAACTCCGATTTAGAAAATTTTTTTCGACGACGACTAGTTGATAGAAATTTTGCATCTGATAGGCGCAAAAACATCTCCGTCGACGCCTCGAGGAGAAAATAATTTTCGAATCAGGAGCCGGGGTTAAGACACTGT
>JBFMEN010000060.1:0-25118 GCA_040753435.1 Candidatus Omnitrophota bacterium
TATTCGCGCAAGCTTTTTGGACTCATAGTGTTACCCCTTTCGTAGAGTGAAAGGGTAACATGAATTATGAGTCAACGAATCCGCAGTTTGGATTCCACGGGTAACATTTTTTATGAGTCAATTCGTGCTTCCCATGCGATCCTTGACTTTAAGGGGTAAAAATGGTATAGTTTCTGCAATCGTAACCTTTAATCCGGACCAGTGAGCCCGGCAAGGAATGAAATGAAACGGCAACATTTCAATTATACCGATGAAAAGCATAAGATTCGTCCCGAAGACGAATCTTTTTTTATTGACGCGGCCCTTAAAAACAAGGGCCGCGTTTTTTTTGCGGATCTGGCTGCAGTTGCCGCACCTTGAAAGGGAAAAATGATGACATTAAGGTCAAAAATTATGGACGCTGAGCATGTAAGACGGGCCGTTACCAGGATCGCTCATGAGATCCTGGAAAAGAACAGGGGGACGGAGGATTTGTGCATAGTGGGTATCCGTAAGCGGGGTGTGGTACTGGCCGAACGAATCCGACGAGTGATTAAGGATATCGAACATGCGGATGTGCCTGTAGGCATTCTCGATATCACGCTTTATCGCGATGATTTAACGATGATTGCCAACCAGCCCGTAGTGCATGAAACGCTGATCGATTTTGATATTACCGCGAAAAAGGTTGTTCTCGTCGATGACGTTTTGTTCACGGGAAGGACGATCCGGGCAGCTTTGGATGCGTTGATCGATTTCGGAAGACCGGCGGGGATTCAGCTGGCGGTTCTGGTTGACCGGGGCCACAGGGAACTGCCCATACGCGCGGACTACGTCGGAAAGAATGTTCCGACCGCGATAAGCCAGGATGTGAAAGTGATTTTATTCGAGAGTGATGACCAGGATGATCAGGTCGTCGTTGAGGAGAGGGATTAGCTTGAGGCGCACAGCAAACAGCATCAGTAACAGCCAAAAGGAGCACAATGAACCGATGGACTCAACATAATTTATTCGATCTCGAAAGCTTGTCGAGAGATGAGATTGAACTGGTGCTGGAGACAGCAAAATCTTTTAAAGAGGTTTCCACCCGGGACGTTAAAAAAGTTCCCGCATTGAGAGGCAAGACTGTTGTGATGCTTTTTTTTGAACCGTCGACCCGGACCAGGGTTTCCTTTGAGCTGGCGGCAAAGCGTTTGTCTGCCGACACATTGAACATAACGGCCAGCGCGAGTTCTTTGTCAAAAGGGGAATCAATTGTTGACACCGCCAAGAATATCGAGGCGATGAACGTCGATATGATCGTAGTCAGACATAAATCTTCGGGCGTTCCGAACATTCTGGCCAAACATGTGAAGTCAGCGGTGATCAATGCCGGCGACGGCTGCCGCGCTCATCCTACCCAGGCGCTGCTTGATCTGTTTACAATCCAGGAGAAGCTGGGACGCATCAAAGGGGTCAGGGTTGGCATTATCGGCGATGTTCTTCATTCCCGGGTCGCTCGTTCAAATATTTTTGGTCTGACCAAACTCGGCGCCGAAGTGACCTTGTGCGGTCCGTCGACTCTGATGCCCGTCCAGATAGAAAGCCTCGGAGTGAACGTGACTTACGATGTTGATCAGGTGATCCGTTCTCATGATGTGCTGATGTTTCTCCGTCTTCAGCGGGAACGCCAGGAGGAGAATTTCCTTCCCTCAATCCGTGAATATACGCGGGTATTCGGAGTTGATGAACAGCGTCTTTCACAAGCGCGCAAGGACGTCATTGTCATGCATCCCGGACCCACCAACCGAGGGGTTGAATTAACCGCAGAGGTTGCAGACGGTGAACGGTCGGTGATCCTCGATCAGGTGACGAACGGAGTTGCCGTACGCATGGCAGTTCTTTACCTTATTGGAACGATGAAGAAAGACAGTAACTAGCAGTTGGTAACTGGCATTTTGCAGCTTCAGGTTTTATACCGGGAGCAGCAACTCCAGTCGCGATTAAAAGGAGAAGTCATGTCTCTATTGATAAAAAACACCAGGATCGTTAACGCAGACGGCGTTTCTGAGGCCGGCGATATTTTGATTGAGCAGGGAATTATTAAAAAGATCGCAAAAAATATCTCCAGTCACGCAGATACTGTTATTGACGCAAAGGGCAAACTCGTTTTCCCTGGACTGATTGATCTGCATGTTCATTTGCGGGAACCGGGTTTTGAGGAAAAAGAGACGATTGAGACGGGTTCACGGGCGGCTGTCAAAGGAGGATTCACGACCATATGCTGCATGCCGAACACCAACCCGCCTTTGGACAACGGCAAGATCGTCAAAGCGGTGCGGCAAGAAGCGGTGCGTGTTGGTCTGCTCAACGTTATCCCTGTCGGGGCCATCACAAAAGGACAGAAGGGCCAGGAGATGGTGGACATGTTTGAAATGCGCGAAGCCGGATGCCTTGCCTTGTCTGATGATGGGAAATCCGTCGAGAACAGTCAGATCATGCTTCAGGCTATGAAATATGCCCAAATGGTCGGGCTCCTGCTCATGGAGCACTGTCAGGATTCCGCCTTGAGCGGTAAAGGGGTGATGAATGAAGGTCTGATGGCAACCCTTCTTGGGATGCGGGGAGATCCTTCGCCCGCAGAGAGCGTGATTGTCTCCAGGGATATCGAACTTGCAAAGTATTTAAAAACCCGCGTTCATTTTTCACATATCAGTTTAAAGCGCAGCTGCGAATTGATTCGGGCGGCCAGAGCCCAGGGAATTGCGGTGACCGCAGAATGCGCGCCGCACCATTTTTCTCTGACGGATGAAGCCGTCAGGAGTTTTGACCCCAACACAAAAGTCAATCCTCCGCTCAGGACAAAAGAGGATATCGAGGCGCTCAAGGAGGCCCTTGCAGACGGGACTCTTGATTGCATTGCCACCGACCACGCTCCCCATAGTCAGGAGGATAAGGAGCTCGGGTTTGATGCAGCTCCTTCCGGGATTTCCGGCCTGGAAACGGCATTGGGTTTAGCGATGACCCAGCTTGTTCAAACAAAGATTTTGACTTTAGCCCAATTGGCGGATAAAATGTCCGCATCTCCTGCACGCATTCTGGGATTGGATAAAAAGGGCAGGGTTGCGGAAGGTTTTGACGCTGATTTGACAATTATTGATCCTGAAGAACAATGGGAAGTGCGCAAAAAAGATTTTGCGTCTAAAGGAAAAAATTCTCCCTTTTTTGGCTGGTCACTTCAAGGAAGAGTGAGTACCACGATTTGCGGGGGGAAAGTTGTTTTTGAAAAATAGCGTAAGCGTCGGTTAATCCTTCAGGGATGCCGACACGAACATACACGCTGACATTTAAAGGCCCTGTAGCTTAATGGATAGAGTATAGGATTCCGGTTCCTGTGGTTCGGGTTCAATTCCCGACAGGGCCTCCATATTTGTAGTAATTAGTAATAAGAAGTAAGAAATAAGTCGGTTTAAAAGAAAAAGTGGACAAAAATTAATTATTTTATTTTTGTAAGTGGAGACCCGGGTTGAGAACGCAAAAAATTACGATTTCGGTTATTGGCGGACATGATTGTACAGAAAAAGTGGCAAAGCTGGCCCATAAAGCAGGTAAATTTATTGCTGAAATGGATTGCGTGCTGGTCTGCGGAGGCCTCTTTGGGGTTATGATGGAGGCTTGCAGGGGATGCAAGGAGGCAGGCGGGACAAGTATCGGCATTCTTCCAGGAAAAGACAAAGCGGATGCTAATCCTTTCGTTGATATTGCCTTGCCCTCCAGTATAGGATTTGCCCGCAACGCAATGATTGCCTGCTCGGCTGATCTGGTGGTTGCCTTGCCCGGGAGTTATGGTACTGAAAGTGAAATCTGTTATGCCCTGGTATACAAACGTCCGGTTATTGACCTGGGGGGCTGGAAAATCCAGGGGATGATTAAAACTAAAGGATTTGAAGATGCGAAAGCGAAAATGAAAGCGATAATCGGGCAGCTCAGAAATCAGTCTCTTGTTAAAGAATGAAAAAAGTTCATAATCGTTATAAAATCCTTTCAATTGAAAAAGTCTGCGACCGCTTCATTTGCGTCCATTTGGATGCCCCGCTCCTTGCAAAAACAGGAAAGCCGGGACAGTTTGTTAATGTCCGTATTCAGGACACACTTGACCCTTTTTTCCGAAGGCCTTTTGGAATCTATCGAGTCGTCGACAAAACCATCAAGATGCTTATTGAAATCCGCGGTAAAGGCACCTCGTTACTAGCCGGAAAAAAGCCCGGCGACTTTATCGATGTCCTTGGACCCCTGGGAAAGACCTTTACCCCGCCTGCTCAAAAAGTCAAGAACGTGGTCCTTATTGCCGGCGGTATAGGGATCGCTCCCCTGATTGCCATTGCAGAAACATTAAGGAATTCCGGAAAGAATATTTTTTTGCTTTATGGAGCCAAGGATAAAAGTTATATGTTTGATTTTTCGCAAATCAGAAAAGATGGATGCAGCGTCCACATTGCCACGGATGACGGCAGTGCCGGAAGCAAGGGCCAGGTTTCCACACTGTTTGATCTTATCCCCTTAAATAGAGAAGAAACCTTTATTTATACCTGCGGGCCGAACGCGATGATGAAAAGCGTTCAGCAGTTCGCCAAACAGCATGGGCTTTCCGGCGAATGTTCTTGTGAAGAGATCATGGCCTGCGGAACCGGCGCGTGCCTGGGATGCGTGGTCAATACAGTGGAAGGGTATAAAACCGCATGTCACGACGGCCCGGTTTTTGATTTGGAGAAAGTGATTTTTTGAAGAGGCAAAAATAACGGAGCATAAGATAATTTAAAAAAGGAAGTCGGCAAATGTATCTTGCTTATTTACTCATCGGATTATTAACAGGGGTTGTCAGTGGTTTTCTCGGTGTTGGCGGAGCTGTTATTATGATCCCGGCTTTTATCTTTTGGTTCGGTCTTTCCCAGCATCAGGCCCAGGGGACTTCGCTGGCCGCCATGCTGGCCCCGGTCTTCCTTTTAGCCGTTTTAAGATACTATTATGAGGGACATGTTAATGTGCCGATGGCCGTGATTGTGGCTGTTGGAATTACTGCAGGCGGGCTGATCGGCGCTCACTATGCCCAGGTTGTTCCGGCGATTGCTCTTAAGAGAGTGTTCGGAATTTATTTGATTGTAATCGGGATCAGAATGGCGTTCTTTCGGTAAAGGAAAGCATGAATCTTAAAGTTAAAATCGGCGGCTTTGAATTTCAAAATCCTGTGACCGTGGCTTCGGGCACGTTCTGGTATACAGATACTTTTTATACTCAAAATGAGGTGAGGCAACTGGGTGCAATCGTCCCGAAAACCGTGACGCTTAATAAGCGCGAGGGCAATCCTCCGCCAAGAATCTGTGAAACGCCTTCCGGGATGGTGAATGCCATCGGTATCGATAACGACGGCGTTGATGACTTTATTAAGAAGAAACTGCCTGAACTGCAGGATTTGAATGTGCCTGTTATCGCAAGCGTTATGGGAAATTCCATAGAAGAATTCTGCCAGCTTGCTCAAAGGTTCTCAGGGCAGAAAAATGTGGTCGCCCTGGAATGCAATCTTTCCTGTCCCAATCTTCAGAAAAAAGTACTAACGGCCCAGGATCCTGGGCTGGCGGCGGATACTATTAAAGCCGTTAAAAAAGCCACATCCCTTCCGGTCATTGCCAAACTCACTCCGAATGTGACAGATATTACGGCTGTTGCTTTAGCCGTGGAGGAAGGCGGCGCGGATGCCCTGTCTCTGATCAATACTCTGGGCGCAATGGTGATTGATATTAAGAGGAGAAAACCCTGTCTTGGAAATATTTCCGGCGGTTTAAGCGGTCCGGCAATTCGTCCGGTCGCGGTGAAAATGGTTTACGACACGGCCAGGGCAGTCAGGATCCCGATCATCGGTATGGGCGGGATTATGACGACGAACGATGCTCTGGAGTTCTTGATGGCCGGCGCCACGATGGTGGCTGTTGGAACTGGAAATTTCGTCAATCCGGAAGCGCCTTTTGAAATCCTGTCAGGCCTTGAAAAATTCATGGAGGCTAACGGTATGACGGATATCGGGGAATTGATCGGTTGCGCAAACTAGCTGTGCTTGCAGCCAGCATCCAGCTAGTTGAAATTCGCCGGGAGCCAGGCGCTTGAATGAAGGAGTTTTATGCTTATGGTTAAAGAGAGACCAGAACTGATTGTCGCCCTGGACGTCGATACGCTGGAAGAAATACGGACGCTTGTGGATGTTCTGGATGACAGTGTCGACATTTATAAGATCGGAAGCCAGGCCTTTACAGCCTGCGGACCAGCTGCTGTCCGTTTCGTTTTAGCCAGAGGCAAAAGGGTCTTCCTTGATTTGAAATATCATGACATTCCCAATACCGTTGCCAGCGCCGTGCGCGCAGCGGTTTCTCTTCCAAGGGCGGTTGAACGCAATGTCCCCATTTCAAAAGAATCTCCCCAGCCCGGTAAATTGTTTATGGTGACGCTGCACACTTGTGGAGGCGAAGAAATGATGAGGGCCGCTGTCCAGGCCTCTGCTGAAGCGGCGAATGAGTTTAATGCGCCCAGGCCATTGATTGTCGGTGTTACAGTTCTTACCTCACAAGAGGCAAAGCAGGGGTTGACAGACGCGGGTCAGGGGGATAATATATTGCCATTGGTTTTGGAACGGGCAGCTTTGGCCAGGCGGGCCGGTCTTGACGGGGTCGTCGCTTCCTGTCATGAAGCCGCTGCCATTCGGAAACAATTCGGGCCTGATTTTGTTATTGTCACTCCCGGTATTCGTCCGGTAGGAACTGATGTGGGAGATCAGAAGCGGGTTGCGACGCCTAAAGCCGCAGTGGAAAACGGAAGTCATTTTTTGGTTGTCGGGCGTCCTGTTGTGAGAGCCCCGGATCCCCAAGCTGCTGCCAGGCAGATTTTAAATGAAATAAGATTTTAAAATGGGCAAGGGCGTCCTAAGAAAAAGGGCGCCTTTTTTCTGGATTCGAATTTTCTTCAAATTTTTTCAGGAGGTCGTTATGGTTCAGAACGTGCAGGATCTGATCAATAAAATCAAACATGAAGGGCTTGAGGCCGGACGGGAAAGTGCCGGCCGGATTGAGGCCGAAGCCAGGAAAAGAAGCGAAGCGATGATTGCCAAAGCCCATCTTGAAGCCGGGGAGATTATTGCCGAGGCCCGGGCGAAACAGAAGCGGCTTGAAGAATCTGTCCGGGCGTCGCTTCATCAGGCTGCCCGTGACACAGTCCTGTCATTAAAAAAACGCATCGAAGAGATATTGCGTGACATCATGAAGCGGGATATCCATGAGTCGCTTGGCAAGGAGCAGATAGCCGGTTTAATCGTCGCGCTGGCAAAACAGTATATGGAGCAACATGGGGGCATTCAGAATATTCGGATCGGATTGAATGAAAGCGACCGAAAGGCGCTGGAACAGCATATCGTCGCCAAATTGAAGGAGGCCATCAATACCGGAATTACTGTCAGGACCAGAGATGATTTGACCGGAGGCTTCATGATCAGTTTCGACGAGGGCAAATCCAGTTTTGATTTCAGCGAAGATGCCCTTGTGGAGTATCTGAAAAAATATGTGAATGAGTATGTGGCTGGTTTATTGAAAACCTGATACGAAAAGCGGAAGGGGAAAATAGAAGGGCGAGAAGGCTTTTGGTTTTCGCTTACTGCCTGTCGTTTTTCAATTTTCGTTTACAGAAGAATGTATTATTATTTTGCTTCAACATTACCGATGATCAATTGGGGTGATCCACTGCCTTTTCCCGTTGAGGAATTTGCGGACAATTGCCGGCGTCTTTTGTCGCCCCATGATGCGTCTGACGCGATGATAGCTTTGGGTTTAGGCAAGGGAGAAGTCAGCAACGGCCTGTTGAAGCGATGGCAGCGTTTTGAACGAGCCCTGAAGAACGAAATTGCGGCTTTTCGCGCAGTTCAAAGACAGCAAAACGCTCTCACGGTTGTTCACGGGGAGCGTGATTATGATATGGATATTGCTGAAGGGTTTGGCCGGGCCGTGAAGGCCGGCCAACCGCTTGAGGCGCAAAGAATATTATTGAAAATACAATGGGACCGCCTTGATGAATGGTCTTTGAACAAGGATTTCAGTATCGAATTTATTTTGACGTATGCGATCAAGCTGAAAATTATGGCGAGGCTTCATGCCTTTCGGGATGAAGAGGGCGGAAAGAGGCTGGAAGAAATAATGATGAAAACTGAAAAAAATGATTTATAGGCTGCTGGCTGTTAGTAACTGCAAAAACAAAAAGACCGGTTGTTGTTTGCTGGATGCCGGCTGCGAATAGCTGGTTGTGATAAGGAAAGGATATTAACAGTGGATAAAGTGAGGACCGGAAAAGTCGTCGGAGTGAACGGCAATATGGTGGCCGTTGAATTTGAAGACCGGGTCATGCAGAACGAAGTGGCCTACGTCCAGGTCGGGGAAGAACAGTTGAAGTCCGAGGTGATCCGCGTGCGCGGGAAAAAAGCGGACTTGCAGGTATTTGAAGATACCGGCGGGATTTGTGTGGGGGACAAGGTAGAATTTACCGGGGAGCTTCTCGCGGTCGAGCTTGGCCCCGGACTTCTCACCCAGGTTTATGACGGACTCCAGAACCCTCTGCCGGAGCTCGCGCAACATCATGGGTTCTTCCTGCAGCGCGGTGCTTACTATCCCGCACTTGATTTTGATAAGGAATGGGAGTTTACGCCGTCGGCAAAACCGGGTGACCAGGTGCGGGCCGGTGAGAAGCTCGGCTCGGTTCCCGAGGGTATTTTTCAGCACTGGATCATGGTCCCGTTTCATTTTCAGCAGCAGGTGCTTGAGGTCGCGGAGGTTTTCCCAAAAGGAAAATACAGGATCAAGGACACTGTAGCAAGGCTCAAGGATGCTTCAGGCCGGATTCATGAAATTTCAATGTACCAGGTGTGGCCGGTCAAGGTGCCTATCCATGCTTATGCACGAAAATTAAGACCGGTTGAGCCTTTTGTCACCAAGATCAGGATTATCGATACCCTTGTTCCGGTTGCCGTGGGAGGAACATTCTGCACGCCGGGTCCTTTCGGAGCGGGCAAGACCGTTCTTCAGCATCTCATCAGCCGGCATGCCGAAGTTGACATTGTTGTCGTGGCCGCTTGCGGGGAGCGTGCGGGTGAGGTTGTGGAGCTGCTGCGGGAGTTTCCGGAACTTGAAGACCCCCGGACCGGACGGTCCCTGATGGAGCGGACCATCATTATCTGCAATACATCTTCGATGCCTGTCGCGGCGCGGGAATCTTCCGTTTATACCGGTGTAACTCTGGCGGAATATTATCGTCAAATGGGATTGAATGTTTTGCTGCTGGCCGATTCGACCTCACGCTGGGCCCAGGCCATGCGCGAGATGTCCGGGCGGCTTGAAGAAATCCCCGGCGAAGAAGCCTTTCCTGCGTATCTTGAATCACGGATCGCTTCTTTTTATGAACGCGCGGGGCTGGTTCAGCTGCGCGACGGAGCAAAAGGCTCAGTCACGATCGGCGGAACGGTTTCTCCGGCGGGAGGGAATTTTGAAGAGCCTGTGACACAGGCGACTTTAAAAGTGGTGGGCGCTTTTCACGGTTTGTCGCGGGCCCGTTCCGACGCGCGCCGTTATCCGGCGATCGATCCGATCGAAAGCTGGAGCAAATATGACAGTTTTATCGATGGCGCCTTGATCCAGAAAGCGCGCGCCATGATCCGCCGTGGCAATAATGTCGGGCAGATGATGAAGGTTGTCGGCGAGGAAGGCACGACCATGGACGATTTCATTGTTTATTTGAAGGCTGAATTTTTGGATGCTGTTTATTTGCAACAGAACGCTTTTGACCCGGTAGATGAGTTTGCCCCCCGGGAACGTCAGCAGTATATATTTCAAATCATCGGGCAGATTCTTGACCAGGACATGAATTTCGATGATAAAGATGCTGCCCGGAAATTCTTTTTGGATCTTCGCCAGATGTTTATCAACTGGAACGCGTCAGCTTTTCAGAGCGGGGATTTTAAGGGGATTGAGGAAGAGATTTTGAGAAAGATCAAAATGGATTAACGAAAAGTGAGGGGCGATCAGCGACGGATGAAAAACCGCCGCTCGCTTTTCGCTGCTCCCTTCTCGATAAAAAAGGAATTACGATGCAGAAAGTCTACAGCGACATCATTCAGATTGCCGGAGATGTTATTACCGTTGAAGCGGAAGGGGTTGCCAACAAGGAACTGGCGGAAATCAAAACGGCGCATGGCTCTTCGCTGGCCCAGGTCATTCGTCTTGACGGACAGAAGGTTTCCCTTCAGGTCCTGGCAGGAAGCCGCGGAATTTCGACCGATGACAAGGTGCGGTTTCTGGGACATCCCATGCGGGTTTCATTTTCAGAAAACTTGCTGGGGCGGGTATTTGATGGGAGCGCGCGTCCGAGGGATAACGGGCCGGCGCTGGAAGATAATATGATCCCGATCGGAACGCCTTCAGTCAATCCGTCCAAACGCATTATCCCCACCAAGATGGTCCGGACCGGAATTCCCATGATTGATGTGTTCAATACCCTGGTCGAGTCACAGAAGCTTCCGATCTTTTCTATTGCGGGGGAACCGTATAACCAGCTTCTGGCGCGCATAGCCATGCAGGCGGAGGTTGATCTCATTATTCTCGGCGGGATGGGATTAAAATATGATGACTTTTTGTATTTCCGGGATACGTTTGAAGAACATGGCGCGTTGTCCCGTTCGATCCTTTTTATTCACACGGCTGCTGATCCCACCGTCGAAAGTCTTTTAGTGCCAGATCTGGCCCTGGCAGTCGCGGAACAATTCGCGCTTCAGGGGAAACGGGTTTTGTGCCTGTTGACGGATATGACGAATTTTGCCGACGCCTTGAAGGAGGTCGCAATCACGATGGAGCAAATCCCATCCAACCGCGGTTATCCGGGCGATCTTTACAGCCAGCTGGCTTCCAGATATGAAAAAGCGGTCGATTTTGAAGGGGCGGGGTCATTGACGGTGCTTGCGGTCACGACGATGCCCGGTGATGACGTCACCCACCCGGTTCCTGATAATACCGGTTATATTACCGAAGGGCAGTTTTATCTGAAAGGCGGGAACATCGAGCCGTTCGGCTCCTTAAGCCGTCTGAAACAGCAGGTCAATGGAAAGACCCGTGCGGACCATCGCGCCATCATGGATCGCATGATTCAGTTGTTCGCTGACTATCGCTCGACCCTGGAGAAAAAATCCCTGGGTTTCCAAATGAGCGCGTGGGATGATAAGCTGCTGAAGTATGGAAAACGATTTGAAAATGAGTTGATGGATCTGTCGGTGAATATCCCGCTGGAGGAGGCCCTGGACCGCGGATGGCGCATCCTCGCGGACATCTTCGATCCGTCTGAAGTGGGAATGAAACAGACATTGATCTCGCAGTTCTGGCCGAAATAGTTTTGACAGGATAAGCGATAAGCGAAGGGGGAAACCTGATTTGTCGCTTATCGCCTTTCGCTTTTCCTTTAAAAGGAATGAATAAGTGCCTAAAATTAAATACACAAAAGGTGAACTGAAACGGCAGCGGGACTCTCTGGCGCAGTTCCGACGATATCTCCCTACCCTGCAGTTGAAAAAGCAGCAGCTGCAGATAAAGGTGTTTGAAATGCGCGCCGTTCTCGAAATGAAGCAGGGGTTGCTCACCGGGCAGGAGCATGGCGTCCTGCAATGGGTCGGGATCCTGGCTGATCCCGCGCTTCATGAGATGGAGGGAGACGGTTTTGATCTGAAAAAATACACGGTGCCCTTGAAAGTGGAAACCGGGCAGGAGAATATTGCCGGGGCGCATATCCCGGTCTTGAAGAAAATTACTTTCGCCGACCCGGATTATGATCTTTACGAGACGCCGTTCTGGATCGACATGGCCGTTCCGGTTTTGAAAGAACTGACGAGCCTGGCCGTTGAAGTGCGGGTGATCGAAGAGGCTTTGCGTTGCCTGCAGCGGGAATTAAGAATAACTACCCAGCGGGTGAATTTATTTGAAAAGGTGAAAATCCCCGAAGCGATTGAGCATATCCGCCAGATAACGATTTATCTTGGCGACCAGCAGGCGAACGCTGTGGGAATTTCGAAGGTGGCGAAGAGAAAATTGGAGCAGGCACAGCTTGCGCCTGCCGTTTAACTAATAACGAATAGTTAAAAAGTAATAGTTGAGGAAGCCGTTTCGCGGCCTGTATTGGAATCAGTGAAAATGAATTAAAGGAAAAAGTTTAAGCTGGAGCAGACAGCGAAGGTTGCGGTTATTTAATGGCATTTTTAACGAAAGGCGACCTACGGTAGGCGATAAGCGAAAATAAGGATTTATCGCTTTTCGCTTTTCGTTGTTCATTAAAGATTATGATCGTCAAAATGAAAAAAGTTCACCTTATCCTCGAGGATAAGGATATCCACCAGGCGCTTGAGGATTTAAGCGGGCTGGGGGTGCTGCATCTTGAACATCATCAGACGCCCAGGGGTGAGTCGCTGGACCTTCTGCGGGAGGAGCGCGGCCGGATTGCGGAGGTGATTGCCGCTCTTTCGCAGGTCAGCCCCCTGCCTGGACAGGAAATCTGCCCCCATGAGAAACAGATGTTTATTAACGTCGACACGTCATTGAAGGAGATCGGGGATTTGGAATCCGAGATCAACGATCTTCAGGCGCAGATCAAACGCTGGGAGCCCTGGGGAAATTTTGAACCGTATGATATCCGCGGTTTGGAAAAGAAGGGCGTGCATGTGAAACTTTTCGAGATTCCCGAGGCCCGTCTTAAGGAACTGCCGGAAGATCTTCATGCACAGACAATTTTCACATCTTCCGGTGTCGCAGGGGTTATCATTTTTTCAAAAGGTCCGATTGACCTGGAGTGGGGTGAAGTTCCTCTGCCGGAATGCGGCCTTAAAGAAATGCACGGGCTGCTTGAAAAAACGCGGCGGCAAAAGCAGGAGCTGGCAAATTTCGTCCGTGAATGCGCGAAATATTTTGATGTGTTTCGCCGTCGTCTTGAGCGGGTCGATGAGCGGATCGCGTATCAGGAGGCGCTCGCCGGAAGGCGGATGGAAGATATTCTGACGGTTGTCACAGGTTTTTGTCCCGTGGACGCGGTGAAGATGCTGGAACAGGAGGCTTCTAAGAAGCAAT
The DNA here is from genome assembly GCA_040753435.1 of Candidatus Omnitrophota bacterium. Lineage (GTDB taxonomy): Bacteria > Omnitrophota > Gorgyraeia > Zapsychrales > JANLHA01 > JAKLFA01. The sequence goes on from JBFMEN010000060.1 coordinate 13,140, forward strand.
GGGCATATGTGATCGACAATCCTTCGGATGATGACAAAGTCCCGACGCTTCTGCGCACCCCGAAATGGGTCCGGCTGATTCAGCCGGTTTTTAATTTGATCAATGTGCTCCCGGGATATCATGAGATTGATGTCAGTCCTGTTTTTCTGGTTTTCTTTTCAATCTTTTTCGGCATCCTGATCGGCGATGCCGGTTACGGTCTGGTTTTTGCCGTCCTGACTGGATTCGTCCACTGGAAATTACGGCGGAAAGAAGACTCTCCGAAAATAATTTTTTATCTGATGTATCTGCTCAGTTTTATGACCGTCATCTGGGGGTTGATGACAGGAACTTTTCTGGGACAGAAATTATTTCCGCAAATCAGACCCATGGTGCCCTGGCTTGCGGATAATGACAATGTCCAGGTCCTGTGTTTTTTTCTGGGTGCACTGCATTTGAGCATTGCGCATTTCTGGCGGACAATATTGCGCTTTCCGTCGGTATCAATGCTGTCCCAGCTGGGCTGGGCATCGATCGTCTGGGGCATGTTTTTCCTGGCAAAGGTGCTTGTGCTGGGACAGAATTTCCCGCCGGCAGCCAGGGGGCTTTTTATTTTCGGGATTGCCTCGGTATTGTTTTTTACAAAACCTTCGCGCAATCCGTTAAGAGCGATCGGCGGAGGATTAGCCGAGCTGGCGTTGAATGTGGTCAATTCTTTTACTGATGTGGTTTCTTATATTCGTTTATTTGCCGTCGGACTGGCCGGAGTGGCGGTTGCAGATTCTTTTAATGTGATGGTGATGGGGCTTGGGTTTGATAATTTTTTCATAGGACTTGTTTCCGTCCTGTTTTTGATACTTATTCATGCCTTTAATATGATTCTTGGAGTGATGGCGATTCTCGTCCACGGGTTGCGGTTGAATATCCTTGAGTTTTCAAGCCATATGGGCCTTGAGTGGGCGGGGATGAAATATGAACCGTTTAAAAAAAATACTGCTGGCGGCTAGCTGCAAGCAGCCGGCTGCCTTTAAAGGAAAGGATGAAAGATGGAACCGAATGTATTAACTCATTTTCAGGATTTAGGCACGGCTGGAGCACTGGCACTGGCGGCGGTGGGGTCTGGACTGGGAGCGGGCGCTGCCGGAATGGCGGCCATAGGCGCCTGGAAAAAATGTTACGCGCAGAGCAAAACCGCCCCGTTTCTTTTACTGGCCTTTGTCGGAGCGCCGTTGACGCAGACGATTTATGGACTTATTTTAATGAATTCAATCCGCGCCGCAATCGGGCAGGGTGTTTACTCGTGGTGGATTGGAGTTTTGGGAGGATTGGCGCTGGGAGTATCCGCATGGATGCAGGGAAGAGCGGCCGCAAGCGCTTCTGACGCCTTGGCTGAGACAGGGAACGGATTTGTCAATTACATGATCGTTCTGGGGATTATTGAAACCGTGGCATTGTTCGTTATGGCGTTCCTGTTAGGGGTTCCGGCAACGTTGGCGGCAAAGTAAATAGGGGAGAGTTTTGATCGGAACACCCGAAAAGATACTTAAATTCTGAACGCAGGGGCGGGTTTAAAACCCGCCCTTGTAACAGAATTCTGCTCCAGCCTCAACTTGGCAGACTTGCCGATTATATGTTATATTTCACCATCCGTATTTAGTATAAATAATTATAATTTCAATCTTTTATGTTTACGCAAACAAAAAATTCCTTGTTTTTCCGGATTGCCGCATTTTGTATCTGTTTTTTTCTGATTTCAGGACAGCTCTCGCTGTCAGGCCTTACCGATGTTTGCGCGCAGGTGTTTCCGCCGCTTGATCTGACCCCCGCTTTTACACCCGCGTTGATTAAAGGGCTTCAAATTGATCCGGTCAACCCGCTTAACTTCAATTTTTATATCGACCGGGGGGACTTTGATGTCTCAAGGCCCGGGGCGGGAGGCCCGGGTTTTTTGGGATGGCCGGGCAATTCGCTCAAACAATCCGCGTCTAACAACCGTGATTTATTAAAAGCTGAATATAAAAAGCTTGTCAAATATTTCCTGGCCGCCTTGACTGTGCCGGAAGAAGATCTATGGGTCAATTTATCGCCCCATGAACGGAACCGTATCGTTCCGCAAAAGTTCGGCGAAACCGAAATGGGGCGTGACTTGCTGGCTCAGGATTATCTTTTGAAACAACTGGCCGCTTCCCTGATCAGTCCGGATAAAAAAACGGGTGAGGAGTTTTGGACGAGGGTCCGCGCCCGGATGCCAAAAGGGGCCGGTGACACGGAGATCTCCCGTGATTTTTTCAGCAAGATCTGGATTGTGCCGGAGAAAGCGGTGGTTTATGAAAGAGAAGGGAGCGCGTTTCTGGCGGAGAGTCGCTTAAAGGTGATGTTGGAAGAAGATTATTTAAGCGCCCCAGTTTCCCGGAGCCACTTAAGCAGAGACGAGGCATTGCCTCGTCTCTACGGTTGGGCACGGGGGAACAGGGACACCGGGGAACTTGAAACAAAAGTCATTCGCGAGGTCCTTCTTCCGGTTATTGAAAAAGAGGTCAACGAAGGCAGAACGTTCGCGCCCTTGCGCCAGATCAACGACGCGCTCATTCTGGCCGCCTGGTACAAACAGGCCCTTAAGGACGAATTGCTTTCCAGAATTTATGTGGATCAAAACAAGACCGCGGGCGTGGATATTCCGGACAAGCGCGCGGCCGAAAAGATTTACAGGCAGTACATGGAGGCCCTCGTGCGCGGGGTCAGCGACATAATTCGCGAAGAATATGATCCTCAAACCGGGGAGATCGTCCCGCGGCGGTATTTTTCGGGCGGATACGCGGCGCAGCAGAGCGGAACCAGTCTGGCGCAGAAGATCGAGCGTGTATCTGACGAGGCAATGTTGACGGATGGGACCCGGGGCCGGGTGGCCGCTTATCTGGAAGGTGTTCGGACCGGAAAGGTGAAACTGGACAAGACAGCGGTGACGCTGGTTGAGGATGGGCAAGGGGCGTTTTCCAGGGAGAATAAAGAAGCTTTAGAAATACCTATTACCGATTTTGGGGCAGAAGATTCCTCTCTTTCATGGACAACTTCAGAACATGTCTTTGGCACCGGATTGATTGAATCGTATTTTGGTATTATGGATTTTAAGGGCATAAATATTAATCCCGCTTCTTCAAAACCTGATGTATTGATTATCGGCGGCAGTACCCAGGATGTTAACTTTATATTAAAAAGGTTTCCCGGCGCCGCGCTTACCGTTGTTAATCTGGGATATCCGTTACTGACAGAGATCAAGGAGATTGCGGAAGGGGATTCGACCGTCGAGGCGTATCAGCGCCTGAAACTTTTCAGAGGAGACGCGGCGCGGTTATATCTTCACCCGGAATACTTCCCGGACCAGTCGTTTGATTTTATTTACGCGGAAGGCATTGATAAAACAACTTACGGTGATTCCGCGGATGAATCCAGGGTCATGGATATGTTGCGCGGGATCGCGAAAGAAGAAGTCCGCCTCATCCGCCCGGGAGGAATTATTTTTCACCGGTATTTTGATCTGTCCACGGCCACTCTGGAGAATCCCGAACTCTATTATGGAGAGGCCATCAGGAGCGGGGAATTAATCCCGCTTAAATGGACGGCCAAAACCCATGCCATGTTTTTGCAGAAAAAATCCGGCGGGACTGCTGATCGGGCGATGGTGGTTGAGGATGCGGGGTCAAAGTCTTCCGCGGAAGAGGATGCCGCAGCGGCGGAAAATATTGCCGGTCTGCTGCTTGGAAAGAGCGGCGTTGACGCCGAAAAAATTTTCGCCCAGCGTTTCCGCGATTATTACGGTAAAGATCTTCCGGAAGGGACGGACGAAATTTTGATCGGAGAATTTTACCGGCCTTTTTTGCGTAACCGCATGAAGGAGTCGCCGGCGAAACCGGAGACCCTGGCGGACTATTACGATTATCTTTCCGGACTGCCGAACGAGTCCCGGGAGCTGCAGGACCTTGTTTCGGAAATGGAGACGTCTTTTGAATCAACCAATTCCACAACCGGTTTTTTCAGGGATGCTGTTTTCTACGAGCCGTTGATGGTCCGTTTCCTCGACGAGGCGTTGATGAAGCGATGGCGTTCCCGCAACCCGGTGATCCATGTCAGGCACGTAGCCTCTTCCGACGGCCAGGAGGTTTATACCGCGGTCATTTATGTTAATGAAGGCCTGAAGCGCCTGTATGAAAAACTGGTTTCCGCCGGAGAGACTGTTGAGTCTTTCGAAGAGTGGCGCCGGCAGTGGGTCATTGAGGTGGACGCCTTTGACCGCAATATCTTCAACCTCGAAATGGTCCGGCGAGGTGTTTACCCTTACAACACGGTTTTTCCCGCCCATTCTGAAATATTCAATGATGAGGCCCGGGCGCGGATGGAAGCTTTTTTTGATGAATACTTTATTCCTGAAACCGGCGGGGACGATTATCACCTCGACGGGAAAATTCTGGATATATTCAGGATCGCTCCGCAATATATCGATCTTGCCCGGCCCGTGGATCTGACCCTTCTTAAACAGAAAGAATACGACATTACTTTCGCCGCCAATATTGTTTATCATGTCGAGTTCGACCTTGGCCCCGACGCGGCGACAGGAATTTTAGATGCACTGCTGGAGACGCGCGCTCCTGACCACTTGTTTATTTATGACGGGGTCAATTTTTTGACAAGCGGCGGCAAGGTGGTTGATATCCGGTTGGATGATGAGGCGAAAGAGGATTTTGAGTTAGACAGCTCTTATCTGATGAGGATGGCCGGTCTTTTGGGTTCGACCGATCCTTTGCAGGGTTACTTCAATGGTGTGAGGATCGAAAGTCTGGTCTTCCAATATTTGCAACCCGACGCGGGTTCGCGGGCCAACAGTTACGCGCGCTGGGTGGCCGGGAGGATGATGAAAAATTATCCCGGGGAAAAAGTCAGGTGGGAAGCGTTGCTGGACTGGGACCGGATGAACCAGGGTCAAACGCGGCCGGATATGAGTTTCCCGGAGAAGATAGACCAATTGATGTATGAACTGGGTGACGCGGCGATCAAGGACCTCACCGCCGGGGATGATCGTCCTTGGTTCGGAAAGGACGGGAACCGGGCAGGCGATCCGGGGGATGAGCCTTTCGATCCCTCTGATGGCAAGCCGGCCGATGACGAGGCGCTGCTCAGTTTACCTGAACATGCGAAGAATTTACGGGGTGATCTGAGGCTGGTCTTGGAGGATTTGGCTGCTGAATTGCATGACCCCGGATCTGAATTGGGCAAGGCAAGATTTAGCCTTAGATATGAGGGAAAACCTTTTTCAAGGACCCTGCCGGAGTATTCAGAATTTTTGGAAACGTTGGGTCATGCGGCAGGCTTTAACGGAAAAATTTTGTATTATCCTTACGGAGGCGCTGATCCGTTTGTTCCGTTTACGATGGCTCCCTCTGTTACTGATGTAGTATCCGTCGGTGTGCAGTCTTTCGGCGATATTGGGGACATCCTCAGGTTTTTTAATGTTATGGACGTTAGCTGGAAAATCGGGCGGCAGTTTGACGGCATTGATACGATCCCGGATTTCGAGAGATTATCTTATCAAGGGATCAATGGAATCGGAGGCAGCGCCATTTCCAGAATCTTGTCTTTTCTTGACGGGCAAATTTTAAGGATCAGTTATTTTAATCTTCTTGAGGACGGGCGGCTTCAATTCACTGAAAATGATTCGTCAGCCAATGCTGTTGTGGAATTTTTGGATAGCTCGGGTGTTAAAAAGAGATTCTGGTATATTTCAAATGATTTCAGGTACCAAAACGATAATTTTATCAACTTCATTAATTCGGTTCCTTTTGAGAATCTTCTCATAAAAGGCGCTCATAATATGTGGGATGATTATGCTAATGCTCCCAAGGCAAGAAGGCGGACCATAGAGGCTGTTATTTTGCCCGCTAAAAAGAATGGAGCAAAGGTTTTTACCGATCAACGGCTGCCTAAATTAGATTATGATGATTATGATCATGGGGATGAGGGTGGAATAAGATTTATATGGAGGGAACCTCCGAAAGAAAGGATTTTATATCGAGCCGGAGAAAGATTCGGTTACAGCGGAACTCTGGATAGTGTTTATTTCGGGACCGCTGATCAGTTGATCGATTTGGACACGCCAAAGGAAGACATTGTGGGATATGCCGATTTTTTAAAAGATCAGGCCATGTTGACGCAGACTAAGGTCCGGGTACCTCCCGTCCGCGCAGCCTTTCCAGTCGGAATGAAGATAACAGAAGTTGATCCTGGGATAGCCGATGTTCCAAAGGAAGATCGGTTAAAAATATACACGACAGCTTCTTTCAGGACGGACTCAATCAGATTCGCGGATGAAGCGGGAATTCATGAAGGCGACCAGGTTGTCCAGATAGGCGCCTCATCGTCGCCATATCCCGGAGTCGCTTTGGCCTTAAAAGGAGCTTACGTCAGGTCTGTGGAATTAAACAGTCGATATAAATACATGCAAACGGAAGAAGCCGGGATGGTTGCCGATTCAATACAAGAGGCCGGAGGGACCTTTGAGCTTTTCATGCCTTTGAATTATATGGACCTGAGCATCCCGGAATCCAGTCAAACGATAATTGTCGCGAACAATGTCCTGGATGATCCCCGTGTGGGAAATAAGGAAGAAATGATCGCGAAAATGTTTTTCGAAATAAAGGAAGGCGGTTATCTTGCCGGAAGTTTTCTGAATGACTATGATCAAACTTTAAAACTGTTTTTTGATTACGCCAGGAAAAATTCTATTTCAGTTGAGATTTCGGAAGTTGCCGGTCCGCAGACAGAACTTGACTCGCCTTTTGCGATTAAAGTTTTGAAGAAGCCCTCCCGGAACGCCGGACATCCTGGCGTAGTGGTTAAAAACGGTGCTTTTTGGAAAGTGAGTATTTTGGTGGACACGGGGAGGATGGCCCAAGGCCTGCTTAATTTAGCGAAGAAAGCCGTGGGGTCCCGGGAAAATGAGGGGAGCAGTCCGTGGAGATCCGGCGAGTTGCCGAAGAAAGGTGAGTCTGCCTTACTATCCGGCGACAGGGACCTGGCGGTGACAGACAGTAATGAATCACAAAAATCCGCTGCGGGCAAAGCCCCCGGCGGTATTGACCTGACCTCGCCAATGCGCCATATTCAGATCAGAAGGAACAGGGAGGGCGTTCCTTTGCCGGTTGAGCTGCAGGATGTCGAGGCCATCCGCATTAATGGTTTTACGCCGGTGATTATTGATATCACACCCGTGACCTCTTTACCGTTCATGCTCGGGTTTTTGACAGAGGAAGCGGATAATTTGCTGGCGCGCAAGGAAAGCTAACCATACTGCCTGCTGGCGTGAGGACGCGTAAACAGGATATTTTTGAACCAGGGCTGACTTAAGGTTGCCCGCTCTATGAAAGTCAGCAGAGTTCTTGACACTATACCCCGGTTTTAGATATTGACAATAAAAATATTTTATAGTAATATTTGAAATCCTTTGAATGGTGTTGTTCTTTGTTTTTGATTTTCATGTGTGCTTGTTCGCCCAACGGCAGATAACTTTTGTAAAGCTCTTTGTTATCTTGTAACTTGTCACTTTTAACCGGTAACTGATTTTAAGGGCGGTTAGCTCAGTTGGTAGAGTCCCTGACTTACATTCAGGTTGTCGTTGGTTCGAGCCCAGCACCGCCCACCAGTTTTCGTTCGAATATTTCCATGTTCGAACTACGCCTGGCAAGTCTTAAGGTTTTATTTGTAACTTGTTGCGTGTAACTTGTAACTTTTTGGGGACTGTAGTTCAGTTTCTGCCGGACCTGCTGGACAGGCAGGGGCGGACCCGCCTCTGGAGAATATTGAATATTAATTTTGGGGCTGTAGCTCAGTTGGTTAGAGTACCGGCTTGTCACGCCAGTGGTCGCGAGTTCGAGTCTCGTCAGCCCCGCCATATAACCCGATCTTGTCTTACGACGAGGTCGGGTTTTTTATCGTCGACAAACCATTCTTTTTGAGTCTTTGAATGGGAGTTTTTCCCATGCTCTTTTATTTTCCCCGTTATCCTAGATTGGTAAATTTTGGCATATTTTGCCCTTTAAAATGGCACCAAAATGGCACCGCCCTCACTCGCCCAGAACCTTTCAAAAAGGGATTTAGGAACGCCCCCGTAGGGGGTGTTTAGGTGTACTCACCAATTTTTATAGTTTTTTTTAAGCTTTTTCACCCTTGTCCTAGTTTGTCCCCTGTAGTCATATTGACGGATAAAGGAATTACCTTTAAAGTGGCAGCATTATTTCAACATCTTAGGAGGGGAATATTATGAGAAGGACATTATTTGTCATCGGTATTTTTCTGTTAAATACAAGCATTGCCTCAGCACTTCCTGTATTAGATCAGGTAAATAATCTTTATAACAATGCATCTTTTGAAGCCGGGATAACTGAAGCGTGGCAGCAAGAGGTAAAAGTTGGCCTTGACGGCTATCTATCAGGGATTGATTTGTATTGGCATACAAGTGCTGGAAGCGTTAATAACAATGTGATTGATTTTTTTATTAATACTGGATTGGCATGGCAAAGTGACACTGCTAATTTTTCTTCAACGATTTCATTTACAAATGCAAATAATTGGAATTATATTGATGTTTCTTCAGCTGGTTTATATTTCTCGCAAGGAGATCAGTTTGTTATTGGCGCAAAGAATACATATGACAACACAAGTTTAGGTGGAAGTTATCCGGATCAGTATTCATCGGGAGATTTATTCTTAGATGGATCAGTTTTTAGCAATGGCGAATGGGATTTGGCTTTTCGCACTCATGTTCAGGATGGTAGCAACGCTGTCCCCGAACCAGCAACGCTCACCTTATTCGGCATTGGATTAATAGGCATGACTTTGAGGCGACACAGAAGATAGTTGGTCATATCGTTAATTTTATATCCAATACCCTCTTGACAAATATTTCATATAGTAATATTTTATTGTAAGTTTTTGGTATGCATGTCATACTTTATTACAGATAGGAATAATTATGACAGAGTGGCTAATGGAGCCGACAGATACTTATGTTAGAGCCTATAAATGGCATGAAAAGAAAAAACCGAGTGAATTGATTGCAGTCTTGGATAATCTTGATCGTTATTTTAAGATAATTAGCCACGGAACTCATCCCCAATTTGTGGTTTTAGGTTGCATTCATGACGAGGGGAAGGGTATTCGGGCGATTGATCAGAAAGGTGGCGGAAAAGGAAAATTGAGACAGACTCGTTTATATGTTTATCCGGATATTGATCAGAAGATCTTGTATTTGATTACTATCGGAGATAAAAATTCACAAAAAGACGATGTCAAGCTCAGCGCTGATTTTGTTATCAGTCTAAAAGGAGTATGAAAATGGCTAAACAATTTAAAAATGTTAATGATTTAATCAAGGGGCTTTCTGAGGATGAAAATTTCAAAAAAGAGGCTCTTAAAACGATTTCCGAGAATGGATTGAGTAAATTTCTTTCTTTTTTAAGATGTGGACATCAGATGACTCAGAAAGAGTTGGCGGAAAAGATCGGTTGTTCTCAAGGGCGGGTATCGAAAATTGAGTCGGCTAAGGATGACAAGTTGTCGATTAAGGATTTTATTGACTACGGGAATGCTCTCGGACTCGAACTTGAGATAGGCTTTAGAAGAAAGGATATGAAATGGGTGGATATGGTTAAATACCATGCATTTCAAATGCAAGGATATCTTAACAATATCGTTCAGGTTGCGAAAGAAGATGAGGCTTTGGAAGAGGGCGCCCTTGCTTTTTGTTTTGAGACCTTGAAGAATGTTCCTGTTTTGATTCTTAACGCGATGTCTAAACTTCCAAACGCGCGATTCAATAAGCTTATTGATGGATCGAAATCAAAAGTTCATATTTCTGGTCCAATTCAGTCTAATGCTGATGAGAATAACGAGGCTATGAAGTTTGTTTAGGGAGCTTTTCATAAAAAGCATTTTCTGCCTCGACAGGCATCTTTCGTATTATTATAAATTTTGTTTAGTAGACCAGACATATATATATCCCGATTTTATTTTTTCAACTCAGGCAATCTTTCAAAGGGAGAGATTGCTTTTTTGTGAATATGCAAAAAGATGCGGAGGTGTAAAATGACAGTTTGTATTGGTTCGATATCTAATTCTAACGTCATTGTGGCGGCTGATAGAATGGTGACTCTTCAATTACCACCCACTGAGTTCGAACATACCGGCTCAAAAATTGATGCCCTTACTGATAAAGTTCTTTTCCTTACGGCAGGACAGGTTTTACCTGCATCAGAAATATTTCAAAGGTCAAAAGCGCGATTAGCATCTACACAAGTTGTTGGGGTTGAGGACGTGGTGAAACTGGTTGCTGATGTTTATAAAAAATATCGTCTTGAGGTGGTTGAGAATGTCTGGTTGAAGCCGAGAGCACTCTCGTTAGATTCATTTTACAAAGAGGGAAAAAGTATGGGAATACCCAAGGAGTTAGCTCTCGCACTCGACAGAGATATGGTTCAGTTCAACTTAGGCGTGGAGTTAATAATTGCCGGGGTTGACATCATGGGTGGTCATTTATATTCTGTCCAAAATCCAGGTATTTACAATTGTCATGACAAGATAGGTTATGCAGCCATTGGCTCAGGTGCGATGCATGCCACTTCCTCATTTATAGTCAGTAAATATTCGGTTAAGTTTCCGTTCAATGAATCCATCTACTGCACATTTGAGGCAAAATTTGCAGCGGAGCGTGCCCCGGGAGTCGGTTCAGATACAGATATGGGCACTATTACGAAGTTGGGGACGAAATTTTTTGACGGAAAAGAAATTTCCATTTTGAGAGAGACTTGTAGTAAAATTATCCAAGCGAAAAATAGTTCCGATGCGAATCTTATTAAAAATTTGCCTTTTGAAAAGGAATTGATTGATGTGCGAGAACAATAAAGAAAATTACTTAGATGATATTACGGTGTTTCAGTCCTCCAAAGACTTATCATATATGGCCGATTTAGTTTTGAATGATGCCGAGATATCAATGATTCAATATCAATATCCTGGGACAAGTCTCTCGGCTTTGCCTACACCATCAGATAGAATACGATTATAAGGTCTGCTGGTAGGGAGATTAGAATCCGCCATACTCTTTTTTAAAAAAATTGAAACTAAAAATTAAATAGTTTAGAAATCGGCATTTTAAAAGCTTTGGCGAGTTTGTTAAGAGTGATTAGACTGGGGCAGGTTGGGTTTTTAGCTTCAAGATACTGAATATTTTTATAAGAAATATCAGAAATTTCCGCAAGTTTTTCCTGCGTTAATCCTTCCTTTTCGCGCAATTCCCGTAATCTTTTAGAAAATTTTCGAACTATAGCATAATCATTTTCGTTCATGGCTCCAATTATAGTTTGGACACGCCATTCTTTACACCAAAGGCATTGGGTGATAGAATTGCTGCCAAAACAATTGGAATAGGGGAGATCGATATGAAAAAGGTGGTTTTATTACTGCTGTTTTTAAGTCTTATTGGGTGCGGATCTTTAAACTATAACATCAACTCTGGGAACAGCCTTCTATCCAAAAACAACCTTGAAAAAATTGAAAAAGGCGGAACAACAAAAAAAGAAGTCCTCGCATTGCTCGGTGAGCCTATGATGAAAACGCAATCAGGCGTTTTGGGTGAGATGTGGACTTATTCGAAATCGACACAGCATCACTATTCAAAAAATTTTTGGCAATATTGCTTTATTGGAAAACAGGTAAGTATCGAAACGATTAGCGTTTGCATTATCTTTGATGGCGATATTGTTAAAGACATCACCATATCAGAGGTCAACCCTTCTCAAACATTAACATATCAGAAGCTTTAAAGCCGTGCCAGTTGACTCATAATTAGATGTTACTCGTGAAGAGGGAATTTAGGATTCGTTGCCTCAGAATTGATGTTACCGGAGAGATAGGCAAAACGCATGGCGTTGGCGATTTTTGTTTCCATGTTTTTTC
>JBFMEN010000061.1:0-22620 GCA_040753435.1 Candidatus Omnitrophota bacterium
AATGACCAAGTGAGCATCATACCCCCCTGCATTTAGAAAAAAGTTTTTCGTTTCTTCTGACTGTACATTTCCGTGATTACCTGCTGTTATGGTGATCCCTTAAGAGCAAGCCTAAAACAAAGGCGCTTGCGGCGGCAATCCCCATATATGGCCATGGATTTTCTTGAACCTTGTGATCGATTTGATTAAAACGTTCCGTGATCATTTCCTGCCCCTGCGCAACTTTTTCCCTTACCCTGCCTTTCTGTTCATTAAAAAGTTCCCAGGCGTGAGAAAACCGGTTCTGCATGATTCGTTTAATTTCTTCCTTTTCATCTATGGTTGCTTTATTTAATGTTTCCAATGCGTCCTGGATTTCTTTACGTACTTGTCCGTTCATTATTAACTCCTTTCGTGGTTTAATAGAACGTGTTTAATATTTCACTCACCTGAACCATTCCGGATATCCTCAAGAAATTTATCAATTTTAAAAATTTTCATCCATGAAGATGGCGTCAGTAAAATGATTACGGCGATGAGCGGGATGATAACGAACAGGATGCCGACAATCAGCGAGGCCGCTTCGATATAATCGGAATGAATGGCAAGCGCCACAAGCAAAAAAATAACCCCGAGGTGGATCAGCAATATTGAAGCGATGATCTTTAAAAAGTAAACGATCACGCGATGCATCAACTTTAAAATCGAAAGATACAGGATCGCGATCTCGGTTTTGATGAATTTTCTGAAAGGGCTTTTTAACGAAGCCGTTTCCGCATTTAATCCCGTAAGCCATTCAAAAATTTTCATTACTGTTTCCTCGCGTTGGTTTTAAAGATAAAAAGGCCAGGATAAAACACGGGACGGCAAGGATCCATGCAAGCCTGGCACTCCCCAACCGCCGGGCCCGGGCCGCCTTCTTCTCAACATATTGACGATGTCCTTTTGAGTGTTTGCACTGTCTGGAAAAACAGTAGATTAAGAAATTGATCGGAGCTGCCAGAATGGCCTCACGCCGGTATTTATGATTTTTAAGCCTTAACTCTTCAATTGTTGTATCAAATTTATCAACCATAACATCCCGTTCTTTAGCGGCACATGTATATGCACCAATTATAAAAGTCTGTCATCGGGCGAATAGTGGCTTTTCCCACTGATCTTTAACTTCAATCCTTAAAACCTGAATTTTAAGGAAATAGTGGAATCCGGTTAAGAACTGACGGGCTTTTGCCATACGATTTTAAAAGTTTGAACTTATACTGAAAAAGGCCTTGTTTCTGTTTATCGAAGATTTCGAAAGCGCATGGAAATAATTCCTTGAACACTACTAAGGAGGCGGGCGTGATTAATTTTCATAAGCGGAGTGGCGTGAATTTAAAGTACGGGATTTTACAGTGGAAAAATATTTTCAATCATAGAAAAGGAGAACAATATGCGATCAAAAATTCTAGGTATTTGTATTGCTGTTTCCATGATAACGATCATCAGCCTTTCCGATTCGGCAATCGGCCAAAGAGGCGACCGGAGTCCGGCGTTGCAGCCAAGTGAACAGAAAACAGAAGCTGCAGGACAAGATGCTGGATTCCTCGATATGCAAGAATTAATCGATCAGGAATATGCATATGATCGGAAGGATGAGCTTAGACAAAAAGTGTCTGGTAAGGTTGACGAGCTTAATAAGCGAATCGACAGCATTGACGGCCAGGTAGAAGAAATGCGCAATTTGAAAAGCGAACTTGAGAAATCCCTGATCCGGCTGGAGTATGCTGATGAGTCCGAGTGGAACGATGTTCAGGATCGGGTGAAGGAGACAGCGCAGGAAGTTTCCGATATTGACTTGACTGAAGGGCAGTAATCAATTTGAAATTTTTTTAAAGAAAACCATATTCCAGAAAGAATATGGTTTTCTTTCTGCAAGGAATCAACGTTGTTCAAAAGTGCAGCATTCCGGATGGTCTTCATGCATACAAACATTAATGCCGGGCGCAGTACATTCCAGGCTTTCGTTATATTCACAAATTGCGACTTTACAGGCGCCGACCCCTCCTGTCATGTCTGATATCCCGCCTTTTTGATCGGCTTTTAAAGCTGTGTCGCAAAGAGGACATTTCCCATCGCCAACCGTTATTCCGACCGTATGGCATTGACGATTGGTGTTATAGGCACATTGTATCGCGTCGCAGCTTATAATTCTGGACATCTCTTTAGTCATTTCACCACCTCCTTCTTATAATTTAAAAGACCTGGCGTAAAGTATAAACTTTCTGAATTCAAAAAAAACATGTTGGTTCCACGGATATTTAATTCGATTCCAAGATTTGATAAACGGGGAAACCTTAATTCAGGAGGATTGAAGAATTTCGAGTAACTTTTCAGGTGAAAAAGGCTTGCTCAAACAGCCATTGATATATTCCCGGAGACCTTCATCCTTGATAAATTTTTCCAGACTCGGCAGGCCGCTAATAACATAAAGGGCTGATCCGGGATAAGTTTTCCTGATGTAACGTATTAGGTCAACTCCGCTAATATTAGGCATTTTTAAATCGATCAAAAATATGTCAAACTGACCCTCGATATTCTTTACGTTAGCCGGCTCATTAATTATTTGGACGTTATAGCCTTCAAATTCGAGAAACTCCCCAACCTGGCTTCCAAAATCAACATCATCGTCAATAATCAATAAATTTTTTTCCATAGTCGTTTCCTTAAATGTTTACCGGGAGATTAATTGTAACCGCTGTGCCTTCGCCTAGCCGACTTTCAATATTGATATGACCGTTATGAATATTGAGAATCTGCGTGCTGACAGAAAGACCCAGTCCCGTTCCTTTCGCCTTTGTTGTAAAAAATGGTTCAGTGACTCTTTTTAAATGTGCGGGATCTATTCCGCTTCCGTTATCAACAATTCTGATAAATATAGTATCATTCTGCTGGTTAATATGAATGTCAATCTTTCCTGTTCCTTCAGAAACTGCATCGAAGGCATTATTTAACACATTACAAAACACTTCTTTCATTTGAGTGGGGTCAGCGCTGATTGATACAGGGCCTGAAGATATCTGGTGAATTTCAACCGCGACGTTTTTTTGATGCTGTTTTTTCACGAGTTCCAGACATTCATGAAGGATCATCATCAAATCCATAACCTCGCGATGAGGCTGTTTGATACGCGAGTAAAAAAGCAGATTATTTATAATCTGTTCGCTTTCGGCCGTCTTTCTCTCGATTGTCCTGATTTGATTTGAAATTATTTCAGGATTGCCGGTCTTCCGTTTGATATTGATCATCGCCATATTGATTGCAGCCAAAGGATTGCGCAGTTCATGGGCGACTGTCGAAGCCAGGGTGCCTATGTCAGAAAGCCGCTTGGCGTCATTTAATTTACGTTGCGCTTCGGCAAGTTCGAGTTCCATTTTTTTTCGCTCAGTAACATTAATCAGGATGAGAATCAAAGCTTCAATGGCCCCTGCGGCGTTTTTAACGGGCTGAAGAGTCATATCCAGATAGGTTAAACCAAGTTCTGGACGGTTAGAACAGCTAAAAGGCTGGCTAAACGCCATATGAACCTTTCCAGTATTGACTGTCTGTTCAAATATCGTCCGGCTTCCCTCATCACTAAATATTTCAAAAAAATTCTTTGCTATGAAAAAATCAGGAGTTGCGTGAATAATGGCTGCATAGGCCTCATTTACACGGATAAAATTGAACGATGTATCCAGATAAGCTATCATCAAACCTGATGCGGAGAAAAATTTTTCCAGCACCTCATTGGTTTGGCGAAGTTCTTTCGTTCTCTGGCGGACCTGTTGTTCGAGTTCCCTCTTCCCTTCTTCAATAAGAAACTGCAGTTTCCGGAATTGAGTTACATCTTCCTGTACGGAGATAAAAAATTTTTCTTTATTAATCGTCAGGCTGGCCACTCTAACTCTTGTCGTGAATTCCGTCCCATTTTTTCGACGGTTCGTGAAGTCCCCCTCCCAATGGGCAGATCGTTCAAGTTCAGCCATCATCTCATGGATAATCTCCATATTCCTTTTCGGAGAATAACTATTGAGCGTGGCGATATGTTTCCCGATCAGCTCTCCGGGTTCATATCCAAACATTTCCTCAAAGGCGGGATTGGTATATTGTATGAAACCATTCATATTTGTCATGCTGACGCCTTCAGACATATGTTTAAGAATGACCGAGTCTTTTTCGAGTTTCGCCTGGAAGAGTTTTTGATTTGTCACATCTTTAACAACGACATTAAAACCGGTGATATTGCCACGAACGTCTTTAAAAGGCAACCAGTCTTCAACCCAGTATCTAAAGTCATCTGGATGGGCCTGTGTCGAACCGGCGAATTCAACATTTAAAACCGGGTTTCCGCTTGAAAAAATCTGTTGCGCGATTTTAAAGGACTGCTCTGCGAACGCAGGAACGATTTGGGAAACATTCTTTCCGATATGCGCTTCAACCGGCAACCCATTCTCCTGCGCCAGGTATTTATTGACACGGAGATAATTCAGGTCTTTATCAAGGACGCATAATCCAATCTGGGCAGAACTATAAATCTCCTCCAGCTCCGCCAGCTTCTCATGAACGTGGCGTTCACGGCATTTTATGCGCTCCTCTTTGACCTTCTGTTCCGTAACATCAACTGAGATACCAACGATCTTGACAAGCTTTCCTCTTTCATCAAAGAACCCCTGGCCGCGCTCTTCAAGCCAAATGAGTTCACGGTTATCAGGACGGACGAAGCGCAATGTCTGAGTATAATCATATTCAAGAGGATTTAACGTGCCGATAATCTTGCGGCAGGCTTCCTGATCTTCGGGGTGGATGTTGTTTAAAAAAGCGCCCGGTTCCTCGTGCATCGATTTAGTTAAACCTAAAAGATTATTACCTTCTTTCGAACGGCTGACTTTTTTGTTAACCAGATCCCATTCAAAGATAAACATCTTCCCGGCCGTAAGGGCCAGATGAAGGATTTCATCATTTCGTCTGAGTTTAGCCGTTAAAATATTTTGCCTGGTGATGTCCCTGACTGTCAGGAGCCCGAGAACAAATTTTCCGCTGTCGTCATAAATTGGGGTGCCGTTGAAACAGCCGACCCATTCTCTTCCGGTCTTTTGATCACGCACGATAAGTTCAAGGTTGTTAAATCTTTCTTCATGGAGAATCCGCGCCAAGGGAAAGTATTCTTCCTCCAGAACCTGATGCTCTTCATTAAAAAAAATTAATTCGGGAAGCGACAGGGTATTATCCTCTTTCTGGTCTCCCATCACGCTTAATCCATGAAGTTCCATGGCTTTCGCGTTCATCTCAATGATATTTCCCTGTCGATCACAAATAATCAGGCCTTCATAAATATTGTTAAAAATAGCAACAAGTTTCCGGATCAGATCATGCTGCTCAAGAAAAATTTTCCGGCAATGCGTAATATCATGGACAAGCAGCATAAAAAATACAGGCTTTCCCAGGACATTCGTCAGGCTTCTGGTTTTGAAAATTCCTACAAAGAAAACGGAACCGTCCCTGCCTTCAATCGATAACTCGGTATCATCAAATATTTCGCCGCGTTTCAGACGATTGAAGGGCCATGCGTCTTTTGGAATAACAGCCCCTTCCGAATTACGGATGACCGGATAGTTTCGGCCGTCTGAAACAATCCATTGCCAAAAGTCATCCCGGTCATGATTTTTATAAATAATGTTTCCTTCCGTATCGATAATCAGCAAAGCATCCGAGATGTTTTTGGTGAGCTCATGAAGATGCGCCGCCAGATTGGGGATTGTTGAGGATCCCAGGTCACTGTTGTCGAGAATTGTTTTGATGATTTGTTCAAGCGGGACGGAATCAGGCTGTTGTTCCAGTGCGGAATGCAGTTTCGGGACAAGCCGGAATTTTAAGGCAGAGTTGAAAACTGCGTTTGGCTCTTTGAGCCGGTCAAGCGAAAAGGCTGTCTTCTTATGTTTTTCCATATCACCCATGTTCTCCCAAACGCAACGTTTCTTCAATGACGATATGTTGAGGCTTCAGCTTATTGAAATATTATATGAGTATCTTGTAAAAATGTAATATTTTTCTTGCATTATTATCGAAAGGAAAATAATTATTATTATGACTAACGTATATGCTATAATTCTGCGACGAGAAATTTGTTTGGCGGAAAGGGTGGCGGATGAAGGCTGGCGGCGTTTTAAAGAAATTTATTTCATTCTTTTCAGTAGAAATCGTCACATTCCTTTTTCTCACGGCTGTTTCTCTCTTCGCCCTTGTCAAGTTCGCCAATCTGACGCCGCGTGTCGATGAGAACTTCTTCTTTTCAACGGACGATCCTCAATTTAAACAGGAAAAACGCATATCGGCCTTATTCGCAAGAAAAGATACCCAGCTTGTCATCAGCGCCAAAGGGGACATCGGCTCGCCGGAATATCTTGAAAAAATCAAAATCCTTACCGGCAGAATCGCATCCGCGCCGGGAGTCATTAACGTTTTAAGTTTATCCAGCGGCCCGGGGGATCTCCGCTCCGCCCGTTCCGGCCCTTTATGGCAGCGTCTTTTGATCGCGAAAAATAATGATGCCACCAACATTATCGTCATAGTTGAAGGAACCATGATTAAAGACGCGATTAAAGCGATCGAGCCGATCATCAATGAGTCGGACAAAAAAGATTTCCAATTACTGATATCCGGCGCTCCATATATTGTTGAATTGATTGAGAGAAACCTCGTCAGAGATTTCAAAACATTCAGCTTCATGGCTTTTGTGATGTTCGCCGTTATTATCCTCTTTATATTCCAATCCATACGAATATTGATCGGGACCATGGTTTCGTGTCTTGCCGCCGGGTCATTGACGCTTGTTATTACAGACATACTGAATATTCAAATCGGTCTTTTAACGGCAAACATCGCGACAATTGTCTTTGTTTTGACTTTGTCGCACATCGTCTATTTAACTTATAACTGGAAACATTTACATGACGGCAGCGGCATCATTGCCGGAAAGATTACTCATCAAGCCGTTCTTATGACCTTTTCCCCCTCTTTCTGGAGCATGGTAACAACGGCGCTCGGCTTTTTAACTTTATTAACCGTTCCGGCGAAACCTTTGCAGGAATTGGGCATATCAGGAACTATCGGATGTTTGGTGTCAATTTCGATCGTGTATACAATGTATCCGGCTTTCTTAAAACGAATTGAACATTTTTATCATGAAGAAGACGTGTTTGAACGCGCAGAAGATATTGTGTACCGGCGTATCAAGGGCCGGAAACAACTTGTTGCCACCTTTCTAATCATTCTGGGAATTCTTTTCGCTTCGGGGTTGACGCTGATCAGGCATGACCCTTCTATCTTTTCTTATTTTCGAAAACGAAGCGAAATCGCCAGAGGTCTTAAAATAATTGACCGCCAGGGAGGCAGCAGTCCCTTGATCATTATTATCCGGAGCAGTGATCGGAGCCGGTTGAACACCAATGAGATGTTCGAGCGAATGTGGAAACTCCAACTTGTGCTTGAGCGTCATGATTCCGTTGGAACACTAATCTCCCTGCCTGTTCTGATGGCCCAGGTGCGTCAAACGCCGTTTTCGTTTTTTCTGAGTTGGGAGTGGTTGTTTGAGATCATGGAGACGCCGGATTTTCAGGAGATTTCGAAGAGCTTTATTACCGAAGACCGCAGGCATGGATTATTTCTTTTCCGAATGAAGGAGTTTGGCAGGCAAGAAGCCAGGCTTGCAGTTGTGGATGAACTTAAGCAAATTATACGGGAATATGGTTTTATTCCGGAAATGGTCGGCGGCATCTATGCCCTTCAAGGACGCATGTCACATTTAGTAGCTGTAAGCATGATCAATGGTTTAAGCAGACTTGCGATACTTTTCTTTTTTATAGGATGGTCAATCGCGAGGTCCTTAAGAACCGGATTTGCCATGGTGGGAAGTCTGTCTGTAGTGCCGGTCATTGTTCTTGGAATTGTCGGGCTCGTTCAACTGCCGTTCGACGTCATCGCTGCCCCTGCAATTAATATCGCCATTTCCATCGGGATAGACGCTATGATCCACATGGTGAAATATTTTCAACGTGTTCGATCCGAATGCCGATCCTCCCAGTCAACCTGGGAAAGAACCCGGAGCCATCTCTGGAAGCCGGTGATCAATTCCGTCCTGGTGATTTTTTTCGGGTTCGGGATATTTTTCTTTTCCCGGTTCCCGCCTACCCAGCGATTCGGGGCAATTATCGTAATCGGGGCGGTCTTTTCGGGATTAAGCGCGCTGTTCCTGTTGCCCTGGGTTGCGACAATTGGAAATAAAAAATTGTCCGTTAGAGCCCGTTGACGATCAGATTCAGGAGTTCTCGCGCCGAGGCTTCCGGTCCCTTCCGCTCATATCCGGGGATTCCGAGGCGGGTTCGCATTTGGCCCATAAAAATCTTTCTCTCGAAAAACTTTTTGAAATATTTTCTGGCGAGCTTGTCATGAAGCTCGCGATATTGGGTCGGTCCGAAAACATTCGCAAAATACGAATGGACCAGGCCGGTCGCAGATGTTGTACCCTTGCTCATGACCGTGCCTTCCCTGAAAATTCTTAATGCGCTATCGACATCAGTAATTTTTTCAATCACAGGATGATCGGCATCGACCTCTTCGTAATTATTAACGTAAAGAATGCAGTCGACAGGATATCCTGAAATCACCCTGTCAAAAGTTGTTACCGGTAAAATAATGCGCGCATTGACTTTATTCGGACTCATGATAATTGCGCGATCTATTTGTCCGAAGGCATACCCGGGTTTTAAATCATCCAGTCGTAAAAACGCCCCGGTCTCCGTTCCATAACCCAGGATTCCATCTGCCTTGTCAATCCGGACAGAGCCCATATCATCGGCAATGACAATCATATCGCGGATTTCATCTTTCCCGAAGTCGCGCAGTGCTTCCAGGGTTTCAGATTTTCCCGCTCCTGTATCCCCGATTAAAAGAACAGTTGCGTTAATACCTTCAGGAAGCATGACATGAACCAGCGCGCCGTGAAATGGCAGGGCTCCAAGCTTCATCATGCAGATATTATGAAGAGTCAGCGCCATTTTTTTCAGATAGCCGAAATAACCGAATTCATCATCATTAGGGACAGTCGCGACC
Source organism: Candidatus Omnitrophota bacterium (assembly GCA_040753435.1). Lineage (GTDB taxonomy): Bacteria > Omnitrophota > Gorgyraeia > Zapsychrales > JANLHA01 > JAKLFA01. Next base: position 9,109 of record JBFMEN010000061.1, read on the forward strand.
AGTAAATCATTTTTTTCATCTTCATAAAAAACTGTTGGATTTTTTTCTGGCCGGCCGGAATCCCCTGGTACTCCGAAACAATAGACAGCATCAGGTTTACGCTTGATCTCTCGATCGTCCGCCATTTCAAATAAATTGCAGAGCGAGAACCCGAGTTCATAGAATTTTTTATGAAAGTAAATAAAGATCACCAGGGCCCCGACTTTTGCCGGATAACACAACCAGTCATTCTTCTCCAGACTAATCCCCGCCAGAGGATTTTTCGGCGTTCGTTCAAACACCCCTTTCCGTTTATTCATTGACGGATTGAGAATTAACGGCGGATAAATCAGCATTTGACGGATAAAAGGGATTTCATTTAATTTCCGGTATTCCTTTTGAGAGAAACGGTAAGTTGTCCGGACGGTAATTGCGGCAATTTCAGCGCCTGCACGGATTTGACGATAAATTTTCGGGTGGCTGCCGGTGATATTCTCCTGGATATCGCGATAAACCGCGCGGATCAAATGTGTCAGTTGTTCAATCGTATTATTGAAAACGCGATAAGGCCGTTTATCAAGCCGGTTTTCTTCCGATTCACAGACCAGAAAGCGGTCATAGCTCCGCCAAAAGTTATAAAGATATTCAACAAACTCGTTTAAAAGCGCCTCGTCTTTTAAAAACACCGCAGCAGATTTAACAATGTTCGGCACCAGGGCGCTCTTCATTTTGCTTAAAAAAATAAAAGTTTGTATCAGCTGGTCAACATCCTCTTCCCGAATCGTTTTACTTTGAAAAACAGACAATAAATATGAATCATGGCGTTGAAGCTGGCTGATGCAATGATTAAGGACGGACCTGAAAAGATCGCTTGAAAAGAGCTCGTCAGCGGTTTCGCAGATATGCCCCTTGATTTTTATTAAAACTTTCCGGTCATAGATTTCAAATGATTGTTCAGGCATGAAATGAACTCCTTCATTAAAATTGAATCAATGTATCACAGGGAGCTTTATGTTTGAATTACTTTTTTTAAAAATTATGACGCTTTACTTCCGGACAAGATTCCGCACTTCTGCAGCCTGCTTTTAAGAACCTGTTCCCAATTGCCGCCTTTTTGGTAAGGGACGAACGAGACATTTTGAAGTCCTGTCGGAAAACGGAAGTTTTTTTGTTCTTTATAAACGGCCAGTATTCCGGAATGGCCAAACCGTCCCAATAAATATCCAAGGTGAAAGACAGCGTTCGCCTTGGCGCCGAGAATGGCGGATCCGGGTTTTCCGGTCAGCCGGTCATAGATGAAATCATCACCGGCAAGAATGATCAGACCGAATTTGACCCGGGGGTGCAAGCCCAGAATTTCGGACAGTGACAAATGCTGATCGGGAAAATTGATAACAATCGCGTTGATGCCGAAATTCTTTAAAACATTCAGGCAATCCGTGTTGATCTCATCACGCTCACTCGAGACGACAAAAATGTCTTTTGATGCCGTTTCGTTCTCCGGGTTAGGTTGAACACTGCCGGCAGGATTTTGATTCTGCTGTTCCCCGCTCATGTTACCTCATTTCATTTGGCGCCGTTTGGCAAAATGTTTGGAATCTCCCCATTCATGATAACCGATGGTTTCGCCGATCGATTTGATCCTCTGTTCCAGACAAGACCCGCACATCCGAGCGTTTTCATCAAGACAGGGTTTATTCTCATAGAGCAAATAATCTTTCCGGTATTTTAATGGAGTTAGATTGGGCATAATTATATTTGCTCCGGCCTTGATGCCTAACTCACGGCCGGTTGGCGATAATGTTTGCAACGCCGTGGTTGATGCGATGTTGACATCGCGCAAGTGAAGACGCGTCAGCGCAATCATTTTGAGACCCAATTCCAGATTTGATTCGGCAGAAGAAAGCCCAACAGATTTAGCAAGCGGGGTCTTTCCATGGACAATATACGGCCCCATGCCGATCATGTCAGCGTCAATATGCTCAAAGAAAAGAATATCATGACAAAGATCCTCCATGCGCTGTCCCGGAAGACCAATCAGGACGCCGGTCCCGACTTGAAACCCGATGTCTTTAAGGGTATCCAGACAACGTAATCGGGTTTCAAAATCATGGTCCTGCGGGTGCATTTTTTGATACAGTTTCCGGCTTGATGTTTCAATGCGCAGTAAATAACGGTGCGCCCCGCTGTCAAACCATCGACGGTAAGTGTCCGCGGCCTGTTCGCCTAACGATAACGTGATGCCCAGTTTCGACTGACTGAGATTCTTTATTTCTTTGATGATCCGGTTTATGTAATCAATAAAGGCCGCATCCTGGCGTTCACCTGCCTGGATAACAACCGAACCATAACCCAGTTCCATGGCTGTTTTTGCGGATTCTAAAACCTCTTCCTCAGATAACTGGTAGCGTTGAACATCTTTATTCTCATTCCTGATACCGCAGTAAAAACAATTTTTACGGCAAATATTGCTGACCTCAATTATTCCCCTCAAATATACAGTTTTTCCGACTTGCCGGCATTTCTCTTCGTAGGCCGCCTGAAAAAGCTGTTTAAGTTTTTGCTGCTCGCCAGTCTTTAACCAGTCCAGGATTTCATTTTTATTCATATTTATTAATGAATTACCTCTCCTCGCATGATTTGCCCTCTTACGCGAATTAATTTTACACGGCGGAATTTATTTTTTAAATTACTATTTGAAATAACAGAAACCGGTATAAAGTTGTCCGTTAATCCCTTCCATTCCCCGTCTTTGCGTTGTTCAAACAGGACGGATGTGACAAGGCCCAGTTGGGAGTTATAGAAATGACCGCGCTTTCGCAGGCTTAAGGCTCTAAGCGTTTCACTCCTGGACCGGATCGTTTCTGTCTTAACCTGATTTTTGTAATGCCCTGCTTTTGCATTCGGACGGTCTGAAAAACTAAACACGTGGAAATAATCCACAGGTTCTGATGTCAGAAAATCAATGAGAGCTTGAAAATGTTTTTCAGTTTCGCCAGGAAATCCGACAATCACGTCAGTTCCGATGCAAATGTCTTTGACCGTATCTTTTGCTTTGCGAATCAAGCGGCTCGCATCTTCAGCGGCGTAACGCCGCCCCATTTTTTTTAAAATAGTATTCTGCCCATGCTGAAGAGGGACATGCAGAAAACGGCATAATTTTTTACTCTGCGCCATGTGATTAATAAGACTTTCAAGGATTTGAGTCGGTTCAATCGATGAAATCCTGACGCGCTTGATCAAATCGATATTCTCCAGACTATTTATGATGTCAATCAGATTTTTTCCTTTAAAGTCATAAGCGCCGATATTGATTCCTGTCAGGACCAACTCCTGATATCCCCTTTCCGCAAGTTCTTCGGCTTCGTTAAGAATATCTTTGAAAATCCGGCTCCGGGCAGGCCCTCTTGCAAAAGGGACTTCACAGTATGTGCAGAAATTATTGCATCCATCCTGGATCTTGATATTCGCGCGGGTTACGTCGGGGTTAATCCCCGGCATAGCTACAGTAAACGGCCTGGCAGAGTCCATGGCAGGAGTCAAAATGACCGGATTCACAGGAACAAGATGACTGTGAATGATTCGGGGCAGATTAAACTTTTCCTTGTTTCCGATCACCCAATGAACATTTGGCAGTTTTTTTAACAAATCCGGCTGAAGTTGAGCCTGGCAACCAGTCAACGCGATGCGGATTTTAGGATTTAACCGGACCAGACGATGAACAGATTTCCTGGTGTCACTGTCGCTGTTTTCCGTAACCGTGCATGTATTAATGACGGCTATGTCGGCATTTTCTGCATTTGAAACTGTCTGAAATTCCGGCATTTTCCCAAAAAAACTCTTTAAAACAGCCGTTTCATACTGGTTTGTCCTGCAGCCGATGGTATTAAAGAAGATTCTAACCATGATTTGAAAAAATATTATCTCTTAACGTTGAAAGATTGGAGAGTATTATACACATCATAAATCAATTTGAAAAGAATGCCTGCAAGTACGGCGGCAAGTACAACTTATGGGAAAATAACCATGATTACGCACCCGACTGGCGATATACGCAAGGGGCGACGTAAAAGCAGGAGCAATCCGGCCCGGTTCATCCCCACACCGTGGGGAACATAGATCTCAAAGATTTTACACCCAGGGAGAAAGCGGTTCATCCCCACACCCGTGGGGAACATTCTGGTTCATTTGCTGTTCAAACTCTTCAGGACGGTTCATCCCCACACCCGTGGGGAACATCTGAATATCGCCGGGAGCATCGACAGGAACACCGGTTCATCCCCACACCCGTGGGGAACATGATCTCAGCGGCGCGCTTTCTGGCTGCAACCACGGTTCATCCCCACACCCGTGGGGAACATCTAAACTTTATCTCTCTCATCCCAACCTTTTCCGGTTCATCCCCACACCCGTGGGGAACATTGATTGAGCAACAAATTAAATTATATCAAAATCGGTTCATCCCCACACCCGTGGGGAACATACCAAAACACCAACACCGAACCATTTTTTTCGCGGTTCATCCCCACACCCGTGGGGAACATTGCTTACTCAAAGTTAGGATGGCGTTGGCCTGCGGTTCATCCCCACACCCGTGGGGAACATGCGCAATGTCATTCATTGCAAAGCAAGGTAAACGGTTCATCCCCACACCCGTGGGGAACATCATTCTGCAACCCTTCTGCCTTCCCGCACTGTCGGTTCATCCCCACACCCGTGGGGAACATTTTATCGACTCTGCCTTGCCTCTTGCCTGTCACGGTTCATCCCCACACCCGTGGGGAACATAACATAAGCCTTAACCGCCTTTTCGCTTGGAACGGTTCATCCCCACACCCGTGGGGAACATAGATAGATCAACGCTGATCTCATCAGTATTATCGGTTCATCCCCACACCCGTGGGGAACATTCTCAATATCTAATCTCGAAGAAGAGGAAGATCGGTTCATCCCCACACCCGTGGGGAACATCTGATCCGCGGCCGAACATCGTTCATTTCATTCGGTTCATCCCCACACCCGTGGGGAACATCTTCAACCGCTCCGGATCCTATTCCGTTAATCCGGTTCATCCCCACACCCGTGGGGAACATTCACAGGTGTCGATTAAAAACAACCAAAACAGCGGTTCATCCCCACACCCGTGGGGAACATTCGTGAAGGATATGACACCGACGAGGATTTGACGGTTCATCCCCACACCCGTGGGGAACATGACAACATCCTCAGAAACAGAAAGATGCTTAACGGTTCATCCCCACACCCGTGGGGAACATACGGCATATTTATCCAAATTCAACTCCGCAGACGGTTCATCCCCACACCCGTGGGGAACATTTGTCATGCCTTGTTGCCATGTTGGATGCCTGCGGTTCATCCCCACACCCGTGGGGAACATTATGTTACCCGCCTCCCGTCCCTTCTCTCCTCCGGTTCATCCCCACACCCGTGGGGAACATACATTAACACCTCACTCCCCCTATTGCGTTCACGGTTCATCCCCACACCCGTGGGGAACATTGTCATCCACCGGATTTGTCCAGGTAAATGAACGGTTCATCCCCACACCCGTGGGGAACATGATATCGCCGCTGATCTCAAGCGTAATCGATGCGGTTCATCCCCACACCCGTGGGGAACATACCAAAGAGGATCCCGATAAATGTCCCGATTGCGGTTCATCCCCACACCCGTGGGGAACATTGCGGCCGGTCCGCGTCAGCCAGTGAATTGACCGGTTCATCCCCACACCCGTGGGGAACATATGTCGAAAAAAGAAACGCAACACGGTTAACGCGGTTCATCCCCACACCCGTGGGGAACATGTGTGGAGCCGGTTCCGATGAAGCGCATGCGTCGGTTCATCCCCACACCCGTGGGGAACATGTCGCTGGATAATTTGCCGGCATTATTAACTCCGGTTCATCCCCACACCCGTGGGGAACATCTGCTCAGCGCCGCCGCCTCCGCCTTCCATACCGGTTCATCCCCACACCCGTGGGGAACATATTCCATTCCCTCTGCAGCATTTCAACGTTTTCGGTTCATCCCCACACCCGTGGGGAACATGTATCTCGGAACTCGGGCTCCATACAGTCTCCCGGTTCATCCCCACACCCGTGGGGAACATATGGCGGCGGTACGACTATTAATAGATTTGGGCGGTTCATCCCCACACCCGTGGGGAACATAACGAATAAGCCTCACGCTGTTTCAACATATCCGGTTCATCCCCACACCCGTGGGGAACATACCAAAATTTTTGTTGTCCCAAGATAATGACTCGGTTCATCCCCACACCCGTGGGGAACATTTCTCATCACTCGCGGCAGTGATGAGAAGCGCCGGTTCATCCCCACACCCGTGGGGAACATTAACGGAACGGTTACGACAACCTCGATCACGACGGTTCATCCCCACACCCGTGGGGAACATAGCGGAAGCAACCGGAACCACACCCCGCGAAACGGTTCATCCCCACACCCGTGGGGAACATGGTCCCTGACCATCCTGTACTGTCGGCTCGCTCGGTTCATCCCCACACCCGTGGGGAACATGTGATATAAGCACCTCCGGTCGTACCCTCAAACGGTTCATCCCCACACCCGTGGGGAACATACGGTAATAATAACAGCAAAGAAAAACGTCCCCGGTTCATCCCCACACCCGTGGGGAACATTCGCCAAGCGAGTTTTAGAGGCTCAGGAGGAGCGGTTCATCCCCACACCCGTGGGGAACATCAGATACTACTCTTGATGAGCAAGGAATATGCCGGTTCATCCCCACACCCGTGGGGAACATTATTGCGGAACCATACACCGGCTTATCTATGTCGGTTCATCCCCACACCCGTGGGGAACATCACATGATTTTTGTCCGGGCGGACCTCTTTCCCGGTTCATCCCCACACCCGTGGGGAACATACTGTTATGCGCCTACGTGGTGATTATGATCACGGTTCATCCCCACACCCGTGGGGAACATTTGAAAAGTACGATCCGGAAATACAAGCTGAGCGGTTCATCCCCACACCCGTGGGGAACATTATTTGCACTGATCCGGAAACAATCAAGCTGGCGGTTCATCCCCACACCCGTGGGGAACATTCGCGGCAGTAATCTTTCGAAATATCAAAACGCGGTTCATCCCCACACCCGTGGGGAACATGGGTCAGGCGGATAATGTTTAATTACTGGTGTCGGTTCATCCCCACACCCGTGGGGAACATACAGGCAGGCCGAGTAAGATCGAAAAAGTTAACGGTTCATCCCCACACCCGTGGGGAACATTTTTATTCATTGCTCGACTCTGAAACATTCGACGGTTCATCCCCACACCCGTGGGGAACATTCGAAAGTATCACGCCTGATTTTGTCGAAGCTCGGTTCATCCCCACACCCGTGGGGAACATAAAAGTTGAAGAGCATTCAACCGGAGAAGTCACGGTTCATCCCCACACCCGTGGGGAACATACTTCTATTTTTTCTTTATTTCCTCTCCAAAGAATTTTTCAACGAAAAAATCCTCGGTAGCTCAAAATTAAGCCTACCGACTTCATTGTCAGGCATCTGGCAACCCATTGCTTTCTTCACAGACATTATCCTTGAATTCATCCATGGGCATAAATGAAACCAATTTTAATCCATCAAAATCAACAGGAATACGTCTATTTAATCCACATGTTTGAAATTCAAAACCAGACTCTACAGGTGAAGCCCACATCATAACCGCATTTCCTTCTTCAATGCCTGCTTCCACATGTTTCCAGATCATTTCCCGGATTTTAACATTATAAACCCCAACATAAACACCTGCTCTGGCTTCAAGAAGCCAAACTGCCAGACGCCCTCTTAGCCTCGGAGGAGCATTTTCAAGAACGATGACCATCATCAGCCAATTCTCCGTTTTCTTGAAACGCGGGTTCAACAACTCCAACAGATTCAGGAACTGGTATTCCACCTGCCGCAAGTATTTCGTGAATGACTGGAATAATTCGTTCTAATAATTTTGTACTGCGAAAAGATTCCCTGCATGCATGTCTGACAGAAGATTCAACATTCGATGGATTTCTGGCCGCGATTTGAAAAGCAATCGGCACAACTGTTTCAAATTTAAACACATCCGCAATATCATATACAAATGAAAGCGGCTTTCCAGTATGTATAAATCCGATTGCCGGAGCATAACCAGCTGCCAACACAGCGGCTTCCGTAATGCCATATAATGCCGCCGTAGCAGCGCTCAAACATCGATTTGCTGAATCACTTTTATCCCAGTCAGCAGGGTCATATTTGCGATGAGACCAGGAAACTCCAAACCTTTTAGCCAGGAGTTGATACATTTTTCGAACCCGTGCCCCTTCTATTCCTCTAAGTTGATTGACACTTCGTTTTGCCGGTGGTTCATCACCAAACCGTAAACGGTACATTTGTCTAACAACCTTAAGTCTGGTATCTTCATTAAGAGCAAGTTTTGCCTGATAAAGTAAACGATCTGCCCTCGCTCCACCAGGCTGACCTGCAGAATACAAACGGACACCGGCCTCGCCGACCCAACAAACCAAACAACCAACCCGGGCAGCTAACGCGATCGCGGCATGTGAAATTCGTGTCCCCGGCTCTAACATCAAGCATGAAACTCCTCCAACAGGAATATGTGTTCGTACTCCAGTCACGTCCACTACCACAAACGCTCCATCCAAAACATCAAGGTTTCCTTTTTCCACATAAACCAAAGAGACCCGCTCCTTAATGGTGATTGGTGATAATTTTGGTAATAATGGATTATTTCCGGTGCTCATAAATGTTGCTCTTTGTTTAGGTTTTTATTTTCGACTTCAGTAAAAACCGTTCTCTTCTCAGCTCTTTAACAAGTTCATCTTCTGTCGGTAGATACAATTTATACCGTGAAGCGAATATTTGTCTGTTGTTCTTCGGCAAGGTATACCTGACAACAGCGTCTTTTTTATCTTCACATAAAATAAGCCCGACTGTCGGATTGTCATCCTTTTCTTTCATCGACCGATCATAGTAATTAACATACATCTGCATTTGCCCGATATCCTGGTGAGCGAGTTTCCCAACTTTTAAATCAATAAGCATGAAACATTTCAGAATGGTATTGTAAAAAACAAGATCAATATAAAAATGATCACCGTCCAATGAAATGCGTTTCTGCCTGCCTGCAAATGCAAATCCCTTCCCGAGTTCAAGCAAAAATTTTGAAAGATTATCAATAATGGCCTGCTCGAATTTATTTTCATATAATTTTGGATGAGCGGAAAGTCCCGCAAACTCCAGAACATAAGGATCCTTTATCATGTCCTCATATGACGCGAGTTCCTGCCCTTTGCGGGCTAACCGCATAACGCCTTTTTTATCTTTGCTCAAGGCCAGCCTTTCATACAGCAAAGACCCCTTTTGGCGTTCAAGTTCACGCGCCGACCAATTATTGGCAACACATTCCGTTTCATAGAACTCTCTCGCTTCGGGTTTATCAACACGCATTAATATTCGATAGTGCGTCCAGCTTAATTCTCTACGCAGTGCGTCGAGAATTGGATATGTTTGATAAAACAATCTCATATTCCATAAATTCTTTACATCAAACCCTTTACCGAATTCTTCTGACAATTTTTGCGACAAGTTCTCTAAAACCTGCTTTCCGTACGCAGCCCGCCGTTTTCCTTTTTGTTCTTCTTCGATGATCTCTTTGCCGATATGCCAATAAGCCAAAACCATTTCAGTATTAACGGCGCGGACGATGTTGTTTCGGGCGTTTTCGATAATCGCGCGAATCCGCTCGTAAGCAGTTGTTTTATTTTTATCTCTCTTTTTTGCTGGTCCTCGAACATCTTTTTTCCGTGACATGTACATCTCCTGTCCCGGGGAAGGATTTATGATAAGGGGCTTTTATTAAAGAACGTCAAACCCATCGGATTTGATGGGATTAAAATTCTGGTAATAGTTATTATCCTACTGGTACAACAGACAACAAGCCAAGGCCCATTGATTTTCCATGACCAATGCCTGTAGTAATTGTGTCGATAAACAACTTTGGTTCTGATACCCGTAATATACCATCATAAAGCACTGAGAACACATTAACTGTATTGCCAGTTCTTCTTTTTCCAAATAGCATTTGTTCTTGGGAACGATAAACTGTTTCGAGCTCAAATCCTTGTGATTGACCATGTCGTATGAGCCATGCATTTTGTTCCTGAGGCTTATACAGTCCTTGTCTCTTCCCGTTACGCTTGACTGATGGATTAGCTCGAAGGCGATAACGATAGCGCAGCCCAGTTGATAAATCATTTACAGTCAGATGCAGTTTATTTTTAATATCAATCGGCTTTTTAGGTAATTCAGCTAACCAATCTGACACACCGATACGTGACCAATCTGGAATGTTTTCACTTTGAATAAGAACTATCGGCACTCCGTCTTTTCGCGTTTCCGGTTCAAGCCGCCATAAGAATGAACTCGTTGGGCATTTTGTATCTGCCGGAGAAAACGCACGGCATAACGTTGAGTGCATTTCATACGGATCTGCAACATCGCGCCTAGCTTCTTTACAGCGTAAATTTAAATAAATTCTATAGAGTAGCATCGGCGACCTCCCTTGGTAATTCAATTATTTCAGTTTGTACGTAGCGGGAACCAAACCGACGTTCCGCAAAAGACGAGAGAGGCTGATCCATGACCATCCGACCGGAACGATCAACAGACTCAAACGAGAACAAAACTTCTTGAGAACTCTCTTCACTGCAAAACCATGAGTATGACAATAATGCTTCCCTCAACGGTTGATTCCACAATCCGTCTTGCAAATAGATTGGTTCTGCCGGAAGATACGACTTCCGTCCCAAGCCAAGAACCCACTGTGGATTAAGCAATGCCTTATGAGCGCGGGACAAAAAATTATAATCTTCGCCTTCCATTCCAACGAGAAATGATGCGTCTGCAAGATAATATCTTTCAGATACGACACCATCTTTCGACTGAGATCCATCTGCTTTAATTATCGTATCTAACTCAGAACACCCAGCAGTCTGATAGTCTTTCCGTAGCACACCTGGTTGATCGTAACGAACGCCCATTTTTAATTTTGTTAATGGCTCGAGATCATCCCAATTATCACGATCAATTCCCATTGCGGCAGCAAGTAATCCGATAACACCTGACTTGCTCGGTTCTTTTCCTGTATCACGTTGATCAAAACGGCTGGTCGTTCCCCATGATTGCATAGGCCCCTCCAACCGCAATAGTAAGGTCCACATAATTACCTCCCTTTTTCTACCTCTGCAATAACTTTATCCAGAAGTTGCTGAAGTGAGACGCTTTTCTCCCCAATACCCACCCCAACATCAACAAGATCAAAATAGAATGATTTTCCCGCATTACCATACACATCAATCAACTTTTGCATTTTATTAACTAATTTCTTCGTTGATTCTTTGGTCAAGGAATCATCTCCCTTAACGCGCACCGGAACCTCAAACGCATTCGCACAATTACTTGGAAAACTATTCCTCTTAATTGATACAAGCACATAATCTGGCTGATTGTGGGCAGCAAATGTATTCTGTTTCCCTGTCGGTTCAGACACAACAAATCCTTCGAGAAATGTACGCAAGCCTGCTGAAGCAAGCGACTCATCAGCGTGCAAGTTTTCGACTAATTTTTCAAAATCAACGACAGCATACCGATAGAAACATGCCGAATTAAATTCAACCGTACCCATCATGTCAGATCCCGCGGATTCTTCGGGCTTCAAATCATCAAGTGCTGTAAAGAAATCGAATTCCCGATCAACGGCATGAGTAGAAATCGCGTGTGCAACCTGGCTGGCAGCATTTTGATTCTTTTCAGGCATATCAGCAAGCATCCGACCAAATAAAGCAAGATCAACTGCTTTGCCTCCATCAAATGCTTTCTCCAAGGCAGTCTTCAATTCTTCGGGAAGACCATCAGCCTCAGACCCCTTCTTCTTTTTCTTTTTATTCGTTTTCTCTTCAGCTTCGACAGACGGAACAATGTCATCCCAATGCTCATAAATTGCATTTGCAACCGATTCAATTTCTTTTTTCCCCAGAAAGAGTAAATACTGTGTCTTACCATCGTCGCCCACAATTAATTTTACAACCTTAAGCGCCAAATTTATTTTTCCAATGGCCTCCTCTTTATCCCTACCTTTTTCGACAAGCAATTTTATCAAATCATCCTGTAATCGTTTTGTTCTAACAGCAATACTGGCAGTATCAAAAAGATTACTTTTAGATTTTTCTTTAAAATACTCCCGTACTGCCCTTTTGAGACATTGGCTAGAAATGCGTGCGCGACGACGACCACCAAAAAATGCATCTTTTGGGGATCCGGTGTCGTCGCGATTAAGATTGCTTGGCGCATAATTTTGTAAAACATGAATTTCAATCAAAGTTTTCATAATCAATTCTCCTTCTCGTTAATTGTTTCTGCCTCATTTGACTCAACGCTGTTACGATAAAATATTTTTGCCCATTTGATTTGCACAAGCTTATCCGGATGATTCCAAAACAGTAAATCTCTTAAAAGATCAACAAAGTCGATGGGATAATCTTTAAGCAATGCTATCATTTGCCTTAAGCGATAAGCGAGTTGACCTTCGTCTGCATCGAGTATTGCTATAAAACGTCTCTCAACGCTTGGAGATTGCTCATTTGAAAAATAAAACATACGAATTGCTTCTGTCATCTTTAGTCCAATACCTTTGCGACTCTCTCGCCGTTGAAGAGCCCATAACCCGGCAACAAGATAATAAACAAATCGCCTCCAATCGTTATCATCTTCGCCTATCCATCGTTCAATATACTGAAACACTGGAGGATATGTCCCCAGATCAAATGCAAGGCTGCGCTTGAGCGCGGCCCTTATTTTTGATTCTCTTTGAGCCATATCCTCCAAATACTCAATCATTGTTTTCATGCAACCTCCTTGAGTAGTTGGATATTTTTGTTAAGTTCCGCTATTTTTATATTTACAATGTTATCTGCCTTCTCAAATGCTCGTATCGACCATGCGTCACTTCCGGCAATCGATTTACGTTGTAATTGCCATGCTGAAAACAAAGCATCGCGTACAGAAAGGAGCCAATCGTATTGAATATCATCGGGATTTTTATCGAGCGTATAATCACGTAGCATCTCGTGAAATTTTGATTCAAGTGCTGTCCAATAATGAGAAAGAACCGGCATCTGCTCAACAAAATTGTCTATATCTTTTTTTTCTGGATTCCGATTCTCCTTTCGATCTCCCTTACTAAGAAGCAACCGAGCATATTTTTTACACGCATCCCAAAGACCTCTATTCCCAGTCCTCGCTAATTCGAGATACGCACGAATATCACTTCTAATACTCTTATTCTCGGCTAGTGCTTGCGGAAAGACAAAACTCTCCATTCGCCAAAATTTGATTTTCGCTTTATTATTAGCTTGTCCTAACACTAACACCGTCTGCGGAAATTTATTTTTTGTATTGCGCGCAAGCGACACTGCAT
>JBFMEN010000062.1:0-73570 GCA_040753435.1 Candidatus Omnitrophota bacterium
CCTTAATGAAAAAATATGTTGAAATATTAATATTCCTTTTATTTTTGATTGGGAATATCCAGTCATTTGCAGACGATTCCACCGCGCAATATTTACCGTTTTCCAAAAAGACAGCGTTGTTCCAAAAAGAGTTATTTGAATCATCAATGCCGTCCAAACTCATTCAAACATTAGATATCCAATCCGGCGATATTATTCTTGATCTTAAAGCAGATTCCGGACAATATGCTTTAGCCTTTGCCAAACATCTCGGGGAAACCGGCGCTGTTTATGCGGCAGACAGCCGGGAAGCCGCTATTAATTTTATTAAAGCTCAAAGCGAGGAAAACGGCTTAAGGAATATCGTTCCTGTGGTCGTCACGGACAACGGGTTTGATCCTTTTTATGCGACCAGGCGTTTTGATCTGGTTTTTGCCGGAAACGTATATTATTCCATCAATGACCGGCCCGCTTTTTTTCAAACTTTGGGAAATAGCATTGAGCAGGATGGGCGAATCGTATTCCTCACTTATAAATATGAGGTGCCTTTAAAGCCGGATGATGTGACAGACTGGAGCGGACTTGTTTCCGCAATCCTTGAGCTAAAGGAGGACGATCCTTTTTATCCGTTCTTTTATGATGTTATCGCCAGGATGGGAAGGCTCCGGGATATTAATCAGCTTCCGGAATGGATAAAACCTGAGATAATCATAAAGTTTAATGAAATTTTTGCTGATCCCTGTTTCTTTAAGCAGTTCTTTAACGGCTCTGAACTGGATCAAAATTTATCTGTGGAGCCTTCCGAGCGCAAAATTTTGCAATATTTCATGAAAGTCTTGATGTCGGATAATACAGACATTGTTAAGAACTGCTCAAGTCTTAAATCTTTATTAGACCCTATGTCTTTTTCTTCTAAAAAAAGCAAAGACCTGCCAGATTCATCCTTTATCCGAGCTGGAGACAGAGCCCGGGAGTCTTTATCTTTTGCAGAAACCAGATTCCGGATGGCGGTATTTTTTATAAAAACTATTAACATGACTTTAATTGTTCAGAAATTCAGGGATTTTCTGTTTAACCGGACCCCGCCGTATTTTCCCGGCGGCAGTGATCCTTCATTATCTTTGAAAGGGGTTCAAACCGAAATGGCCCAAGCGGGTTTTGTTCTGGAAAGCGCCCATGATTTTATTCCCTACCAGATCTTAACGATATTCAAAAAGGCGGACGCAAGTACGCTTCCTTCCCCGAACACGGAATCCGAAACAGACAATATAAATAATATTCAGGATTAAGAAGTTGTGAGGAAGGACGTTATTTTTTCAGCCGCGCGGCGGGATGCCCCGGAATCGCCGAGTTTCTTCCGTACGTCTTTAAGGTCGTTGATCGTCGTTTCCATCCTGAACGGGTCGTTGTAAATCTCAATGAGTTTGTCCGCGATATTCTTTCCTGAGGCTTCGCCCTGGATGCATTCCGGAACGATCTTTTTCCGGGCCACAATATTGACCAGGCCGATCCATTTGATTTTGATAAAAATTCTTCCGATGAGATACGTCAACCAGTTGGTTTTGTAAATGATCACCATTGGCTTTTCGAGCAGGGCGGTTTCGAGGGTGGCCGTCCCTGATGCGACAATACAGATATCACATGAGTTGATCGTGTTATGGAATTCATTGTCAATGACCGCGACAGGGAACCGGAGGTCGTGAACACAGGCGTTGATCAGGCCGGGCGCGATATTATGTGATTTGGTGATCACGAACTGGGCTGAAGGAATTCGCTGATGGATGCTCCGGGCGGCAGCGATCATGACCGGGAGCAAAGTTTCAACTTCTTTGATCCGCGAGCCGGGGAGGAGGCCGATGACGGGGGCAGAGGGGTTAAGGCCTTTGCTTTCCAAAAGGTCCTGCCGGCCAGTTGTGACTTTAATATGATCGATCAACGGGTGCCCGACAAAATCGACAGTCAAGCCGCGCTCCTCATAAAATGTTTTTTCAAAATCAAAAAAGACCAGCATAAGATCCGTGACCCGCTTGATCAATTTGACGCGTTTTTCTTTCCAGGCCCAAACCTGCGGCGACACATAATAAATAACCTTTATATTTCTTTTTTTTAATTGTTCAGCCATCCTCAGATTAAAACCGGGGTAGTCAACAAGGATAACCGCGTCAGGGCGGAGATCATCGGCTTTTTCCAAAAATTGGTCAAAAAGCCGTTTGATTTTCGCGAGGTTCTTGATAACTTCCACGAAACCTATGACGGCCAGGGACGCGAGATCGGCATATAATTCCACGCCTTCTGCGGCAAGATGCCAGCCGCCCAAACCGGAAAACTTGATATCCGGTTGAATCTTTTTGATCTCGCGGACCAGATAAGCCGCGTGGATATCGCCGGAGGTTTCCCCGGCAACGATCATGATGTGCTTTATTTTTGTCATTTTTTAAATACTTTTTCCCTGTTGCGTTTGATGTCCTCACAGATTTTGAGGGCAATCTCGAGAGCGTTACGGCCTGCCGCTCCGGGTACCACCGGAGATTTATCTTCCCGGACACAATCAATAAATGATTCGATTTCCTGTTTTAGCGGTTCTTCTTTTTGAATGGGAAGGGAATGTTTAAGAATCAGCGGCCCTTTCTTTTTGTAAATATGGGCGGCCTGCTGCATATAATCGAGGGAAATGTAGGTGTTTCGGGTAAAGATGCGTATTTTACGCATGACGTCTTCGGAAATGCGGCTGGCCGTGAGGTTGCAGGTGCAGCCGTTTTCAAAAACCAGTCTGACGGAAGCAATGTCTTCCTTGTCGGTCAAAACATTCATACCTACGGCATGAAATTCTTTCACGGGACACGCATTAAGTGAGAGCAGAATGTCAAGGTCATGAATCATTAAATCTTCGACAACCCCTATATCCAGAGACCGGTTGGGAAATTTATTCAAGCGGTGGCATTCGATAAAGACAGGATGTTTGGTGAGTTTTGTAATGGCCATAAAAGCCGAGTTGAATCTTTCCACGTGGCCGACTTGAAGTTTAAGATTATTTTGTCCGGCCAATTCAATCAATTCATCTGCTTCTTCCAGAGTTTTTGTAATGGGTTTTTCAACAAAGACATGGACTTTGTTTTGAAGAAAAAATTTGGCGATTTCATGATGAAAGACTGTCGGAACCGCGATGTCGACTGCGTCAACCCGGCCAAGAAGTTTTTGATAATTTTTAAAAAGGGTGACTCCGTAGTGGTCCGCGAGTTTTCTGGTGCGGGCGGTCTTTGTGTCGCAGATTGCGGTCAGTTCGACCTTATCGGAAAGTTGGGAAGCGCATTTCAGGTGGCGGGCGCCCAAATGTCCGATCCCGATGATGGCAAGCTTTATTTTTTTCATAAATAAGTCTGGATATTAAGGTTAGTCATAATTTGTTTAGACGAAACGCAATAAAGAGATGGTAACAAACGCCTCGACAAAAGTCAATTGATGTGTTAGGATTTCTGAAAAAATGAATGGAAATTTTAAAAGCAGCTGGCATCCGGCAACCAGCATCTCGCAAAATTATACCAGAAAAAGGTTTGCCGGAAAGCGAGTTGTCGGCAGCTGTTTGAGGAAATTTTAATGCAAGGATATTGGAAATTACTTCGTTTCTTAAAGGACCACAAACGACTTTTCGGCCTGGCGGTTATCGCCATGTTCTTTTCAAGTCTGTTTGAAGGGTTTCAGATTTCCTTTCTTATCCCGATTACAGACCGTATTTTCAACAAAAAAGAAATAGTCCTTCCAAATGATCTCCCTGAACCGGTCATGGACCTGGTTGATCGCCTGAATTCGATTAGTCCGGAAACCCTGTTCTGGACGCTTCCGTTTGTTGCCCTGGCGCTCATTCTGATTAAACATATTTTTACTTTTATCCATGGTTATCTTATGAATGATCTGGCCCAGCGGGTTCTCCGTGATGTGCGTATGAAACTTTATGAGAAAATACAGAGTTTATCTCTTGATTATTTTAACAAGAAGAGAACGGGAGAGCTTGTCTCGCGGGTCACAAACGATGTTTCAATTATAGAGAATGCCGTTTCCTATGCGGTGACTGACCTGTTTACACAAATCTTCCTGATCATTACGTATGTAGTGATTGCCTTGTCGATTCATACCCAGGCTTCGCTGATCACGTTTTTTATCCTTCCCTGGGTGATCTGGCCGGTGAGTAAAATCGGGAAAAAATTAAAAAAGTTGGGATATGGCGAACAGGAGAGCGTAGCCGATATCAGCTCGATTTTACTGGAAACGATAAACGGGATAAAAGTGATTAAAGCTTTTTGCACCGAACGTTTCGAATTCAACCGTTTTTTAAAGAAAAATTTTGAGTACTATAAAATCAAGATGAAGACCGTTAAGCGCACCAAGTTTCTTGATCCGATTTCTGAAATCTTTGGGGTTATTTGCGGAATTCTTATTATCTTCTGGCTGGGGCGCCAGGTCATGGACGGGGAACTTTCCTTCGGGGTATTTGCCGTTTTCTTCGGCTCGATTCTCTCAATTATCAGACCGATCAAAAAATTGGGGAACGTTAACGCGATTGTTCAGCGGGCGATTTCAGCGAACGAGCGGATTTATGCGGTTTTGGACGAAGAGCCCACGGTTAAAGAGAAGCTTCACGCGCTGGAATTGGGAGAGTTAAAAGAAAAGATTGTTTTTAAAAATGTGAATTTCAAGTACGACCAGGACGGTCTTGTCATTTTGAAAGATATTAATCTGGAGATCCGGAGAGGCGAACTGGTCGCCATTGTCGGCCCAACCGGTTCAGGGAAGTCTACCCTTGTCAATCTGATCCCGCGGTTTTATGATCCGCAAGAGGGCCAGGTCCTTTTTGACGGGGTTGACCTGAAAGATGTGGCTTTCTGTTCTTTGCGAAAGCAGATCGGCATTGTTTCCCAGGACACATTTTTATTTAATGAGACCGTTAAATATAACATTGCATACGGGGGAGGGGATGTGAGCAAGGAGGATATTGAAGAGGCCGCGAGGCAAGCTTACGCTCACCGTTTTATTGTTGATATGGAGCAAGGGTATAATACGGTTATCGGTGACAGGGGAGTCAGGCTGTCAGGAGGGGAAAAACAACGCGTAACTATTGCGCGTGCCATTCTCAAAAATCCGCCCATTTTGATCCTTGATGAAGCAACAAGCGCCCTGGATTCAGAATCCGAGAAGTATGTAAAAGAGGCGCTGGATGATTTGATGAAGGGGAGGACAGTTATTGCCATCGCCCACCGGTTATCAACTATTATGCAGGCTGACAAAATTGTCGTGATTGATGACGGCCGTATTGTTGACAAAGGAACCCATGAAGAGCTAATCTCCAGGGGCGGCCTTTATAAGCGGTTGTATGAAACCCAGTTTGATGTGGGGTAAATAGCGAAGAGCGAAAAGCGAAAAGGGAAGAGCGAAAAGAAAAGCGAAAAGCGAAGAGTGAAAGGCTAAGAGCGGAGAGGAATATTTTTGAAATTTTTTCGCTGTTCTCTTTTCGCATATCGATTTCGTTTTCAAGCACCTAGAAATCAGTTGCTTTTTTATAATATTTTGTTATAATTTCACCAATTCTTTGACTGACGTTTTTTAAAAATATGTTTGTCAGGAATTTCCCGGTAGCTAACTGGTAAAGTGAACGCGGCTATCAGGACAGGGCAGCGTGCCCTACCCGGTTTTCAGTCCGGTTTAACATTAATGTCTTCCTGTGTTCACTTGACCTCTTCCACAGGTTGATGAGAGGAGAAGGACATGCCATCCGAAGTTCTTAAGAAGTTGCTGGAGTGCGGGGTGCACTTTGGCCACCAAACCCGTCGCTGGAATCCAAAAATGAAAAAATTTATTTTTGGGGAACGAAGCGGCATTTACATTATTGACCTCGAGAAAACAGAAGAATGCTTAACCAAGGCTTGCGACGTTGCCCGCTTAACGGCGGCAAAAGGCGGCAAGATCCTGTTCGTTGGAACCAAAAAGCAGGCCCAGGATGTTATGGCGTTTGAAGCGGTACGGGCCGAGATGCCTTATATTAACTTTCGCTGGCCAGGCGGATTGCTGACAAATTTTGAAACCATCTGCAAATCATTGTCGAAACTCCGCAAGATCGAGCAGATGGCCGAAGACGGAACATTGGCCAATCTGAAGAAAAAAGAAATTGCATCGATCAATAAAGAAAAAGAAAAAATTCAAAGAGTGCTTGGCGGAATCCGGGAGATGCCCGGACTCCCGGCGGCTATTTTTATTGTCGATACCAAACGTGAAGAAATCGCGGTCAAGGAAGCTGTTCGTTTGGGCATTCCGATTATCGCGTTGCTTGATACGAATGGCGATCCTGATTTTATCGATTATCCGGTTCCAGGTAACGATGACGCGTTAAAATCTATCCGTTTTATAGCGACGGCGATTTCCGATAGTATCATTGAAGGTCGTAAAGAATTTATGGAAGCGGAAGCAATCCGTAAACGAAAAGACGAAACCGGAATGAAGAAAGAGAAAACGGAAGAAATCCAGAAACCTCAAGTTGAGGCGGCTGGATAAGAGAATTAAATTCAAGATGAAAGGGATTTAAAATGTCAGCGTCATTAGAAACAATTCGGCAATTACGGGAAGCGACTTCTTGCGGTGTTATTGATTGCAAAAAGGCCCTGGAAGAAACCGGTGGAAATATCGAAAAGGCCAAAGAACTCCTTAAACAGCGGGGGCTGGAATTAGCTGCCAAAAAGGCTGGACGGGTTGCGAAGGAAGGGCGCGTGGAAGTTTATGTGCATCCCGGTAATAAGCTGGTGGCTATTGTTGAGGTGAGCTGCGAAACTGATTTTGTCGCCAGGAATGAAGACTTTATCAGGTTTTCGAAAGATGTCGCCATGCAGATCGGAGCGATGGCGCCTCGCTATATTAAAGAAGCGGATATTCCGGAAGATGTTTTGGCGAGCATTGAGGATCGCAAGGCCTATGTTAAGGAAAAATGCCTTATGAACCAGGCATTTATCAAGGATTCAAGCAAAACCATTCAGGATTATCTGAATGAGGTGATCGCCAGGATCGGTGAAAATATTTTTGTCAATCGCTTCAACCGGTATAAGGTCGGTGAAGGTGAGTAAAGGACCTGCCTACAAAAAAGTTCTGTTGAAACTCAGCGGCGAGGCCATGATGGGCTCCCAGGAGCACGGGATCGAGGCCGAGATGTGCGCTTCGCTGGCGCGGCAAATTAAAGAGGTTTGCGATCTGGGGGTGACCGTTGCTCTGGTTGTGGGAGGCGGCAACATTTTCCGCGGTCAGGTAGCTTCAAAGGAATTCGGGCTGGACCGTTCGGTCGCCGATTATATGGGAATGCTTGCAACCGTCCTGAATGGTCTGGCGCTTCAGAATGCGCTGGAAAAGATCGGGGTGCCTACCAGGGTGATGACGGCGATCCACATGAGCGCCGTGGCCGAACCGTACATCCGGCGGCGCGCGATGAGGCATTTGGAAAAGGGAAGGGTCGTCATTTTTGTATCGGGTACAGGGAATCCGTATTTTACGACTGACACGGCGGCGGCCTTGAGGGCGGCGGAGATCAATGCGGACGTTATTTTCAAAGCTACAAAAGTTGACGGGGTTTATTCTGCCGATCCGGTGAAGGATAAAGATGCGGTCAAATTCGACCGTTTGATGTTTATGGATGTTTTGAAGAAGGATTTGAGAGTTATGGATGCCACGGCTGTCAGCATGTGTATGAACAACAATATCCCCATCGTCGTTTTTAATTTGACGGTGGAAGGAAATATCATGAAGGCCGTGATGGGGGAAAACATTGGGACCATCGTTCAATAATGGAGGGGGCCATGAAAGAAGTTAAGAAAGATATTGAAGGAAAGATGCAGAAGGCGCTTGACGCAACGCGGCGTGAAATGTCTGAGGTCCGGACAGGCCGCGCCCATCCTGGTCTGATCGAAGGGATTCATGTGGATTATTATGGGACTCCTACGTTACTGAAAACAATGGCGTCCATCACCATTCCCGACCCCCGCACTATCGTGATTCAGCCATGGGATCCTTCTGTCATCCAGGCCATCGAAAAAGCGCTTCTGAATTCAAGCCTGGGGGTAACTCCGGCTGTTGATGGAAAGATCATTCGCGTAGGTCTTCCCCAATTGTCGGCCGAGCGGCGCCAGGAAATGCAAAAGCTCGCCAAGCATATGGCCGAGCAAGGGCGAGTTTCCTTGAGGACGATCCGCAGGGAAGCTAACGAAAAGATCAAGAAGATGCAGTCGGAATCGCTCGTTTCGGAAGACGAAGGGTTCCGCGCCCAGGAAGAGATCCAGAAGCTCACGGACAAGTACATTAAAGAAATTGACGAGATGATCGAGAAAAAGATAAAAGAATTGGTTGAGATTTAATTTTTTTTGTGCTTTAATACACATTCTTTGAAAAAAACACAGGAAACACGTTGCAAGACACAAGGAGCTTTAAGCTTTTTGCTTTTTGTGGGCCTTGTGTCATGTGCCTTGTGATATGTTTCGACCCACTAGCTCATCTGGTAGAGCACAGCCCTTTTAAGGCTGGTGTGCCGCGTTCGAGTCGCGGGTGGGTCACCAATTTAGTACTTAGTACTGAGAAATAAGTAGTAAGAAACAGGGTAAAATCATTTGGAAAAATGAAAAGGGCGGATAAAATAGAGAAGTAAGTTTTTAGGCTTGTTTTTCCGGTTTTTGGTTTTTCTTATTTCTTACTGCTTATTTCTTATCGCTATGACAGGGCGAGTGGCGAAATTGGTATACGCGCTAGTCTTAGGAACTAGTGCCGAAAGGCTTGGAGGTTCAAGTCCTCTCTCGCCCATTTACGACGTAAGCAAAAGAGGCAAGTCGTAAAAAGATTTCTTTGAGAAACAGCAGTCGCCAAGCTGCAATAATGATTCATTGTCAGTAGAACGGTACAACAAAACGGAACTCCCGGTTTGTTGTTTTGCTTCGCACTGCGGCATATCTTAAGACTTAAGATGCGGCGGTAATTCAGTTGGCTAGAATGCCACCTTGCCAAGGTGGATGTCGTGGGTTCGAATCCCATCCGCCGCTTTTAAATGCTTTCTTCAACGCTCAGCGTGGACGAACAGGCCGGCAAAAACAGGTTCGTTTACAATGTTTTTACATTCGTCTTGCTTCAAGGAGGTTATTGTTTATGAAGATACGAGATTTTTTGTGCAGTGAGGCCGTGACGGCTGATCTGAAATCAACAACAAAAAAAGAAGTCATTCAGGAACTTGTCGATCTTCTTGTGAAAGCAGGGGCGGTTGAAAAAAAGATCCGCGGGAAACTCGTCGATATCTTGATGGCCAGAGAATCCCTGGGGTCCACTGCTATCGGGCAGGGGATTGCCATTCCGCACGGAAAGTGCGAGCAAGTCCTGAAATTGACCGCAGCCCTGGGGATCAGCAAGACCGGAGTGAATTTTGATTCTCTTGATGGTGAACCAGCTTACATTTTCTTTTTGCTCGTGGCGCCAGTTGATTCTTCAGGACCTCATCTGAAGGCCCTGGCCAGAATTTCCCGTCTGTTAAAGGATAAATTCTACCGCGAAAATTTAAAGAGTTCAAAAGACGCCAAAGAAATCTTGAGCCTTTTGAACCAGGAAGACAATTCCGCTCAATAGACCATGTCCAGTAACCTGATCAAATGGCTTTACCCCGGCATGAATATCAAACGCTGGTTATTCATGTCTTTGTTAGGTGTCGGAATTGTCGCGGGCGGCGCGATGACCCTGGCCGCGGAATATCAGTTTGTGCGTGTTTTCGGCGTGGTCATCGTCCTTTGCGGCGTGGTTATGATCGTTATGGGCATGGGGAAAATGATTGTTTCCCTGATCACCCTTTTTCTTCCCAAAGGCGAACGCGAACTTGTTAATATTCTTTACCAGCGGCGGTACCTTGAACGGGGACCAAAGATCGTATGTATCGGAGGCGGACACGGGCTTTCCCATCTGCTGTTAGGTTTGAAAGAATACACATCGAACCTGACGGCCATTGTAACGGTCGCCGACAGCGGGGGTTCCTCTGGAAGACTGAGGGAGGAATTCAATATTGTCGCCCCGGGGGACATTCGTAACTGTCTCGTTGCCCTGGCCGACGCCCCGGCGTTAATGGGCGAGCTTTTTCAGTTCCGGTTTTCCCAGGATTCGGCCCTGCAGGGACACAATTTCGGAAATTTATTTTTAACCGCTATGGTTCAGTTGACCGGCGATTTCGAAAAAGCGGTCCAGGAATCCTCAAAGGTTCTTGCTGTCCGCGGCAATGTCGTTCCGTCTACGGTTTCAAACGTCCATCTCGTCGCCGAATATGAAGACGGAAGCGTGACGAAAGGGGAGGCTGATATCCCCAACAGCCGCTCCCGGATTAAACGCGTGTTCCTGAATCCCGATCATCCTCCTGCGACCAAACAAGCCCTGGATGCGATTGCAGAGGCAGACATTATCGTTTTCGGCCCAGGGAGTCTTTATACCAGCATTATTCCGAATATCATTGTCGATGGAATGACCGAGGCGATTTGCGCTTCGAACGCGTTTAAAATTTATGTCTGCAATGTCATGACCCAGCCGGGGGAAAGCGGCGGATATTCGGCCGGCGATCATTTAAAGGCGATTATCGATCATTCGGACAGGGATTTGCTTGACGCATGTCTTATCAATAATGCGGCGGTTCCGGATGAAGCCCTGCGGCGTTACCGGACCGGCGATTCATTCCCGGTTGAAGCCGATTGTGAACGCATCCGGGAAATGGGATACAAGGTTTACGCGACGGATTTGCTTGAGGTGGAGAACTTCATCCGCCATGATTCGGAAAAACTGACAAAGGCCTTAATCAGGCTGATCGAGCAATATAGGGTCATAAAAAGATAATGGAAAAAATAGAAAAAGACGTTACAATAAAGAACGCTCAAGGTCTTCATGCCCGTCCGGCCGCGTTATTCGTGCAGATTGCGGCCAAATACGACGCTTCCCTGACAGTGCAGAAGGGAAACGAAATCGTCAACGGGAAGTCGATCATGGGCATTTTAATGTTGGGCGCGCAACAGAACAGCCAGATCAGGCTTTGCGCCGAAGGTGAAGACGCCCGGCAATTGATCGAGGATCTCGAGTCTTTTCTGCAAAAAAATGAATGAAATAATTTTAAAAGGTATTCCCGCCGCACCAGGCATCACGATCGGTCCAGCCTATATATTGGATAAGCAGGAAATTATTGTCGCTCCGCGTGACATCGTTGAACAGGAGATCCCTATTGAGATAGCGCGTTTCGAAGAGGCGCTGATCAAAACGCGCGAAGAAATCGCCGGGTTGAAACGCAAGATCACCGATGAAATGGGGGCCCAGCACGCCCAGATCTTCGACGCCCATTTGCTCGCCCTTGAAGACCGCATGCTGATTGAGGACGTCATCAAGGGCATCCGCCAGCAAAAGCAGTCTGCGGAGTTCGTCTTTTCGCGTGTCCTGAAAAAATATATCAAAATATTTTCCGAGATGCAGGACGAGTATCTGCGCGACCGCATGGCGGACATCAACGATATCGGACGACGGGTTTTAAAAAACCTGATGGATGAAGACAAGCTCCACGAGCTCGACACCCTGACTGAGGATCTTATTATCATCGCCCATGACCTTTCTCCCTCTGACACGGTCTGCATGTTCAGGAAGAACATCCTGGCCTTTGCCACGGACGTGGGAAGCCGGACGTCTCATACCGCGATCATGGCCAAGTCGCTCGGGGTCCCTGCTGTCGTCGGATTGAAGGATGCCACATTGCGGATCACGAATCAGGACACCCTGATCGTCGACGGCAGGATGGGTCTGATTATCGTTCACCCTTCGGCCCGAACCCTTGATATTTATAAACAGGAGCAGGAACGTCTGGTTTCGTTGCGCCACCGTTTTGACGATGTCCGCGAACTTCCGGCCCAGACTATTGACGGGCACCGGGTTGAAATCATTGCAAACCTCGAGGTCCCGGATGAGTTGAGTATCGTGAAACGGCAGGGCGCCGACGGTATCGGCTTGTACCGGACAGAATATTTTTATATGAACAGGGCGGACTTGCCAACGGAAGATGAACAGCTCGAGGCTTACAGCCGTGTAGGGAGAGAGATGGGATCGAAACCGGTCACTATCCGCACCGTCGATCTTGGAGGCGATAAATTTATTTCCAGTGTTCAGATCCCGCGGGACATGTATCCGTTTCTGGGATGGCGTGCCATTAAATTCTGCCTGGCCCGCCCCGATATTTTCAAGACCCAGCTGCGGGCGTTACTGCGCGCTTCGGTCAGCGAAAACATCCGTATCATGTATCCCATGGTTTCAGGCGTGGCCGAACTCCGTCAGGCCAACGCGGTCCTTGACGAGGCTAAAAAGGAACTGCGCGAGGAAGGGATTCCCTTTAACGAACAGATGCAAGTCGGAGTGATGATTGAACTGCCTTCGGCGGCGATAACCGCAGATTTGCTGGCAAAGGAAGCCGATTTCTTCAGCATCGGCACCAATGATTTGATTCAGTATACCCTGGCCGTAGATCGCGGCAACGAGCAGATGGCGGACTTCTATGAGCCGAGCCATCCGTCGGTTCTTCGTTTTATCAGAATTACGATTGAGGCCGCCCATCGGGCCAACATCCGTGTGGCTTTGTGCGGTGAAATGGCCAGCGAGCCTCATCTTGCCCTGTTGTTGCTGGGGCTCGGGCTGGATGAATTCAGCATGCCTCCGTTAAGCATGCTTCAGATCAAAAAACTGATCTGTTCGATTAGACTGAGTGATGCCCGCGCTCTTGCGGAACAAGTCCTTGAGATGCAGACCGGGCATGAGATTGACGCGTTTTGCAAGAAGCGGGTAAAGGAAATGGCTCCCAATGTGTTTAAAATGGACGAGTGATTTTGCGTATGCTGTGGCGGATGTGTAGCGTATTGTTTATGGCGTATGGCAGTTATAAGCAATAAGCGATAAAGTGGAGGATATGATGAAGGTACTGATTTTGGCGGCGGGATACGGGACACGGCTTTATCCGATTGTCAAGAACACGCCAAAGCCCCTGCTTGATATAGGGGGGAAGTCTTTGATCGATCATCTTCTCGATAAAGTAAAGACGGCGGGCGGGCTTTCGGAAGTGATCGTGGTGACGAATGACAAATTCTATGGCTTGTTTCACCTTTGGGCTAAGAAAAAGGATTTTTGCGCGCCTGTCACCGTCATCAATGACGGGACATCTTCACCGGAAGACCGTCTCGGTTCGGTCGGTGATATTGAATTCGTTCTTAATAATTATGTGATCGATGATGACCTTCTCGTGCTCGGAGGGGACAATCTTTTTGATTACACCCTGGACGACTACGTAGCCTTTGCCAGGAAAAATAATCCGTCGGTAACGATCGGTTTGTATGATATCCATTCTCTGAAAGATGCCGCGCGATTCGGTGTGGTTGAAATTTACGACAACGGGCGGATCAGGACTTTTGAGGAAAAGCCGATGAGACCAAAATCATCGCTGATCGCGATGTGCTCGTACTATTTTCCTCAAAGATCGCTGGATCTGATTCATGAATACATGCGAACCAACCGGCATACGGACAAGGCCGGTGATTATATCCAGTGGCTTGTCGGGAAAGCCGATGTGTATGGATTTGAGTTTAAAGGGACATGGTACGATATTGGCAGTATCGAGTCTTTAAAGGAAGCCCGGTCGAAATTCAAGTGAGCCCGGGCTTCAGGAATATTCAAGTTGCTCAGCGACACAATTTTATCAACTACTCATTGTTTTAAAGAAAGGACACGACGTGAAAGGGCAATATTTCATCACCTCTGAATCTGTAGGAAAAGGCCATCCGGACAAAGTCTGCGATCAGATTTCTGACGCGGTGCTTGATTCGATTTTAAAGGAAGATCCGAGAGGCCGGGTCGCCTGTGAAACTTTTATTACCGCCGGTTTGGTTATCGTCGGCGGTGAAATCACGACAAAGACTTATGTGGACGTCCACCGCCTGGTACGGAACGTTTTGAGAGGAATCGGTTATACCCATCAAAAATACGGTTTCTCCGCTGACACCTGCGCGATCCTCAATGCCATTAACGGCCAGTCCCCTGACATTTCCCAGGGTGTTGATGCCGGAGGCGCCGGTGATCAGGGAATCATGATCGGGTACGCCTGTGATGACACGCCCGAACTTATGCCGATGCCGATCATGCTGGCGCATCAGCTGGTGAAACGCATCGAGGACGTTCGGAAGGAAGGGATCCTTGCTTATCTCGGTCCCGATTGCAAAAGCCAGGTCACTGTCGAGTATGACGGAGACAGCGCCAGGCGCATTGACGCCGTTGTTCTGGCTTGCCAGCACACGGAAGAGATCCTTGACAAGAGCGGCAAGGCGATCACACCCGAAGCTCGTCAGGAAATCATTGACGTGATTGCCAAACCCGTTGTTGGCCGCTTGATCGATAAGAATACTAAATTTTATGTTAATGAAACAGGGAAATTCGTCGTTGGCGGACCTCAGTCCGACACGGGAATGACGGGACGCAAAATCATTGTCGATACTTACGGCGGCGTCGTTTCCCACGGCGGCGGGGCTTTTTCAGGAAAGGATCCGACCAAGGTTGACCGTTCCGCGACTTATATGGCCCGTTACGTCGCAAAAAATATCGTTGCCGCCAAATTGGCCAGGAAGTGCTGGGTCCAGTTGGGTTATGCCATCGGAAAGGCTGAACCTGTTTCCGTGATGGTCGACACATTTGGCACCGGGCATATTGCCGAGCAGAAACTTGTGGAACTTGTCCGCAAGCATTTTGATCTGACTCCCAAAGGAATTATCAAGGCCCTCGATCTGCTAAAACCGGTTTATCAGCAGACTGCGGCTTACGGGCATTTTGGCCGTCCGGAATTCTCCTGGGAGCAAACGGACAAGGCTGCCCAGCTTGAGAAAGACGCAAAACGGCAGGCGGAATTGGTAACGAATCAATAATGAATTATTCGTTTTGGAGTTACCCGCCTTATCATCGGATATTGGGGCGGTCAATTTTTAATCAATTATAATTTTTCTGAGAGGAAGTCATGCCCGATTATAAAGTGAAGGATATGTCCCTGGCGGCCTTCGGCCATAAAGAAATTGAATTGGCCGAGAAGGAAATGCCGGGGTTGATGGCCCTGAGGAATAAGTACGGAAAAGACAAGCCGCTGAAAGGCGCCCGCATCACGGGTTCCCTTCACATGACGATTCAGACTGCGGTCCTGATCAAGACGTTGCACGAGCTTGGCGCCGACGTGCGCTGGGCAAGCTGCAATATTTTTTCGACCCAGGATCATGCCGCGGCTGCAATCGCCGATCTTGGCATTCCGGTCTTTGCCTGGAAAGGGGAAGCCCTCAAGGATTACTGGTGGTGTACAAAAATGGCGCTTTCCTTCCCGGATGGAAAAGGTCCGACTCTGATCGTCGATGACGGCGGGGACGCGACTCTGATGGTTCACCGCGGTTTTGATGCGGAGAAAGACCCGTCGATCCTGGACCGTCATGCCGATACTGAAGACGAGGAGACTCTTAACGCCTGTCTGAAAGAGATTCTCGCCGAGGACCCGCAAAAATGGCGGAAGATCGCCAAAGAGATCAAGGGGGTTTCCGAGGAAACGACGACCGGCGTTCATCGGCTCTATCAGATGATGAAAGAGAAACGCCTTCTGTTTCCGGCTTTTAACGTGAATGATTCGGTAACAAAGTCCAAATTCGATAATCTTTACGGCTGTCGTGAATCCCTGGCCGATGGTATAAAGCGGGCGACTGATGTAATGGTGGCGGGAAAGGTCGTTATCGTCTGCGGTTACGGCGATGTCGGAAAGGGCTGCGCCCATTCGATGAGGAGTTACGGGGCGCGTGTCATCATTACCGAGATTGATCCGATCTGCGCTTTGCAGGCAGCCATGGAAGGGTATGAAGTGACCGTCATCGAAGATGCACTGACCGAAGGGGATATTTACGTGACCGCAACCGGAAACTGCAATGTCCTAACTGCCGAGCATATGTCGAAAATGAAAGACCAGGCGATTGTCTGTAACATCGGGCATTTTGATAATGAAATCGAGGTGGGGAAACTCCAGAAATGGCCAGGCATACGGAAAGAAAACATCAAGCCCCAGGTCGATCAGTATTATTTTCCTGATGGCCATTCGATCATTTTGCTGGCCGAAGGCCGGTTGGTGAACCTGGGTTGTGCGACAGGCCATCCCTCATTTGTCATGAGCAATTCGTTCACGAACCAGACTCTCGCCCAGATTGAGCTTTGGACCAAGGACTATGCCATCGGCGTGTATTGCCTGCCCAAACATCTCGACGAGGAAGTCGCGCGGCTGCATCTTGGCCGGCTGGGAGTCAAATTAACGAAGCTGACGGAAAAACAGGCGAAGTACCTTGATATTCCTGTTAACGGCCCGTTTAAATCCGAACATTACAGGTATTAAAAAGCTGAAGGATAAGGTCTGAAAGTTTTTTTCAACCTTATCCTTCCTTGTTTTATCATGAAAGTCTGCCTCCGTTGCGAAGAGTTCTTTCAGGAAGGGACGATGGCTTGCAGCCGCTGCAACGGGCAGCTTGAAGAAATTTCGTTTGTCCAGGCGCTGCAGTTAACCCGTAAACGTTCCCTCGAGAAACAAATCTCCAGCCAGGCGACAAGACCAGACGCTTATAAAGAATATTTGATCCGTCGTTATCTCGGCGATGATTCATTGTTTTTACTCTACGATATTGCCAGGAACCGCCTGAAACACGGCAGGGATCCAAAGCGTTTCTTTATTCAGCCGATCAACTTTACCGCCTTCTTTAACATCCCGTGGTTTCTTTTTAATGTTCTCAGCACCAATTCTTTTCATATGAGCCACACAGGTTTCTGCGAAAGATGCAGCTGTAAATTTATCCCCGGGCGCCATTCCCGGGAAGAATGCGACTACAATACAGAGTATTTCAGCATTATTGACGATGTTATGACGGGAAACATTGTTAACACCCGTTTTATTTATAAACAATACGGGAGTGAAAATAAAAAGCAGGGTAAGCGCAGCGCCTATTATGACCTTTTTGAACGGAGGGTGAAGGTTGAAGCCTTTTTTGATTTGTTATCCATCGGGCTGTCATTAATGTTTTGGGTGTTCATCGTGATTTATATTACGTTTCCGTTCATTAAAGCGTTTTTTCAGGACATCTACGGTTAAGGAGAGCGACGTTATGGATGAACAGCGCCTTAAACAATTGGCCCTGGTCAGGGGGATTTGCGTGGGTTGGCTTGTGCTGATCACCGGATGCGCGATCCTCGGCCTTGCAACCGCGAATCTTTTCTGGCGGGATGCGGCCATTTTTCTTGCTGTCGTCGGTCTGACAGGCCTGACCTTTTCTCTTCAAAAGATAATTCAAAAATAATGCAGAGAGAACCGTGATCGTCTCTGCCGAAACTCCCCCGGCTGGTTCCTGTCGTCACCCTGCAAAATTAATGATTGATTTTTTCTGAAATCCAGTAAAGCGGGCGCTGTTTGACTTCTTTAAAGACAGTCATCAGATATTCGCCGAGAACGCCGATGAAGATCAACTGAAGCCCGCCGATAAAAAAGACGCCGACCAGGATGGAAGGGATGCCGGCCGGGGCTCCGTGGGCCAATTTATCATAAATGATATAGAGAGCATACAGGACGCTTAAGGCGGCAATGAAAAATCCGAACGTTGAGCATGCGCGCAGCGGAACACTCGAGAACGAAAGCGTTCCGGTGATCGCCAGCTTAATCATTTTAATGAGACTGTATTTGGAAATCCCATTCCGGCGGGGATTTTCGCGGTACAAGATCCTGGCTTGATTAAAGCCAATGTCCGAGACCATCCCCCGCAAAAACCGGTCGCGTTCGCGGTACTGACGCAGGCACTCAACGACCTTGCGGCTCAGCAGCCTGAAATCCGCCGCGCTGTTTACGAGATCGAGATGCGAGACGGCTCGGAGAAAACGGTAAAATAACCGGGAGGTGAGGTTTTTAAACCAGGGCATGTCCTTTTGTCTGTCCCTGACCGCGAACACGATGTCCGCGCCTTTTTCCCACGCATCCAGCATCGCCGGGATACTTTCCGGAGGATGCTGAAGATCGCTGTCCATTGTAATCACGGCCCGGCCTTCGGCATGATCAAGGCCTGCGGTCAGCGCGATCTGGTGCCCGAAATTTTTTGGAAAAAAGATCGCCTTCGCGTTTGTATGATTTTGACAAATTTCACGTATTTTTTCCCGCGAGGAATCCGTCGACCCGTCATCGATAAACCACATTTCCCAGGTATATTTCTCCGGTATGGCGCGCCGTACCGATTCGTACAAGTCGTGAAGGTTGCCTTCTTCATTATGAACGGGGGTGACGATGGACAGATCAATTGGCATAACGGATCCTCCTGAACATGACCCAGTGGTTGCTGACAAACATCGGGGACCACATCCCGCCCAGTAGTTCAAGATTCTGGTCGCCGCTGTAAGGGTTGTAAAGATAATAAAGCGTTCCCGGATCGACGATAATCTCCCTGACATTTGAAGTAAAAATAAAGTCGGGAAAGGTCTTCCCGTAATTCATGTTCGTCAGGCGCGGAATCGCGTAGCCCGGCTCAAAGGCGTTCGTCCGCACGGTTGCGCCATTATCAATGACTTCATGTTTAAATACCGCGTTTTTAGCCATCCAGCGCTGTAGATTCATTGTGTCGTACTGGTAAGTTTCATGGTAATTCACCGCGCTTCCGCCGATAACAGTATTCAGCAGAAGGCCGGTGATTGCAAGAATAATGAAAAGTGAAACAGGAATGGTTTTTAACCGCGGGGCAAGAATCAGCGTGATGATCAACGCGAAGAAAAGCGCGAGCGGGGTCACGTAGTGCCCCCATGAATTCCACGGCAGGATAATTATCGCGTAACCGAAATACGCAAAAAACGCCAGGAGCCGGCCGAACAATAATCCCGGATGGGAGGGCTGCTTTGCCGAGAAAGGGAACGCGATCAGCGTCAGCGCAATCCAGGGAGAATGATTTACCAAAACTTTATTCAGCCACACCCGGAGATTAAAATTGATCCTCGCGAAATCAGTCAGTCTGTAATCTCCCGAGTAGGTGAGATCTTTTGAGATGCCGAATTTCATAATAAGAGCGTAAACAAGCGAAAGCGCAAGGATCAAGGTTCCGAGCAGGAAGACGTTTTTAAACTTTTTGAAACCTGCCAGCGCGGCAAAAACGATCATACTGGCGCCCAGGGCGATTCCGGCGGCAACAAAGGTTTCTTTGGACAGGAACGAGAGCAGCAGGAAGGCGGACGCACAAATGATTGTCGATGTTTTCAGACCTGTGCGGGATGTCTCAAACACCGGCGCTAGTGATCGATAGAACAGCAGGAATGCCAGGCCCGAGAACAGTGAGCCAAGGATTTCTACTGTCGACAAGAAAAAAAACGCGTCATAGAATTTATAAAAGGAAAGGGCAATCGCGATAAAAAAAGGAGCGGCATATTTTTGCCGTGAAATAACGGCCGCCAGACAGCCCCAGACGCCCAGTGTCAGTATGACTTCAAACCAGCGGAAAATCAGAAAGGCCTTGGGGCTGCTGTGAAATAACGTGTAGAAAACGGCTGCGTGCGCGTTGTAAACAGGGAAAAAACGTCCTGTCTTAAGCAGGCCCTGGATTCCGTTGACCATTTGCTGCCAGATGGTTTCGGTGGACATGATGAAGGCGTGGTCATCCATGAGTCCCCAGGCCCAAACCTTGCTGATTAATGAAGAAAGGACCAGGAACAAGGGGACGAGAGCGGGGAGCCACCAGATATTCGCGAGGGAAATATCAGGCTGTTCTTGACGACTTTTGCCTGAGAACCAGTGTTTGATGATATTGCTCATGGAATGTTTTTATTATAAATAAATTTATTTTGAGGGCAAGAGAAATAGTGCTTTCGAATGTCAGGGCAAAAATACCCCCGACATTTCTTTAATAAAAAAACTTTTATATAACCTGTTTTTTCTATACAATATCACATATTCCATTAACAGCCGCAACCATATTTATAAAGATGAAAATCAAGAATGTTCTTATTTCGTTCCTGGGATTATCGCTGATCGGGGCGCTGGCCTACCGGGTGAATATGCACGCCGGTTTCGTTTTTGACGACTATAAAGTGATCATCTTAAACCCGGCGATCAGGCACTTGACCGATATTGTTTCCATTTGGAAACATGACCCCACGCGTTTCCTGCCCGCTCTGACCTTCGCCCTGAATTACCGGATTGCGGGGTTTGAGGTGTTTTCCTATCATCTTTTTAATTTGATTCTTCACGTTCTGGGAGGATTTTGCGTCTATTGGCTGGTCGTCTTGCTGATGAAGGCCCCGGCCCTTAAACTGGAGGACCGTGAAGACAGCCAAATCTGGCCTTTCCTGGCCGCATTGATTTTTATTATCCATCCGGTTCAGACCAGCACGGTTTCTTATATCGTGCAGCGTTCGACGATCATGGCGGGCATTTTTTATCTTCTGGCCATGATCGGTTATTTGAAATGGAGACTTTATCCGGGAAGATTATCATTTTATTCTGGATTTGCCGCGGCCCTTGCCAGTTCCTTTTGCAAGCCGTCGGTAATTACGTTGCCGCTGGCGCTTGTTCTGCTCGAAGTTTTCTTTTTGAAAGGTGTGGAAAAAAAACGAAAGACCGGTTGGGGAATCGCTGCATTTCTGGCAGCCGTCATGATCGTGCCCGGGCTGCTGGCTTTGTTAAAAGAGATCAGTCCTTCGATCGGGACCTTTGTATCTATCACCCGTCAGACGCCTTTTGTTTCCCGCTGGGGATACCTGACCACGCAATTCAACGTCCTGGTTTATTACATCGGCCTGTTGTTTTTTCCGATCAGCCAAAATCTGGATTATGGATTTCCGTTTACCAAAGGGCTTCTGGCCTGGCCGACCTTTTTTTCTTTCGCGGTCTTGTGGTATCTCCTTTACATGGCATACCGTTGTCGCCGGGGAAGGATGTTCAGTTTTGTCGTTCTGTGGTTTTTCGTGACACTGCTGCCGGAATCAAGTATTTTCCCGCTTGAGGACGCGCTGTTCGAACACCGCCTGTATCTGCCCCTGGCCGGTTTCGCGCTTGCATTGTCTTATGCCGTTGTTTTTAAAATTTCATGGAAACCTGCGAGGCTCAGCGCTTCTATGGCGTTGACGTTATTCCTGGCGTTTCTGACAGTCAGCAGGAATACTGTATGGTCTGATCCCGAGGCCCTGATGAAGGATAATATTGCCAAGTCGCCGCATCATTTGCGCCCCCGGTTTAATTTGAGCAGCCATTACATTAGGGAAGGGAATTTAGACAAAGCCCGGAAGGTTATTGAAGAGGCCGCGGCCATCGCTCCGTGGCATCCGGACAATTATTTTAAGATTGCTTATATTTACGAGCTGCAGGGGCAGTCTGAATTGGCCATGATTTATTACCGGAAAGCGATTGATCTGGATCCTGAGCATGCCAGGGGGGAGTATTATTTAAGGCTGGCTCAGTTTAATATCGGCCGGCAACGCTGGGACAAGGCCGAGCCGCTTCTGGAGGAAGCGCTTAAACGCAGCCCCAAATCAGACGTGATTCACACGGAGATGGGCAATATCAATAATCTGCAGGGTGACAGCAAAAGGGCCTTTGAACATTACCAGGAGGCCGTCGAGCTAAACCCCTACAATGAAAACGCGCTGAACGGGTTGGCCACAATTTACGTACTCAGGGGCGATTATGATCAAGGGGTCGAAATTTATGAACGATTGATCCGGCTGGCGCCTGGGATGGAACTGGCGTATGTTAATCTGGCCAAGGTGTATTTTTTGAAAAAGGATTGGGAAAAATCAAAAGAGATATTTAACAAGGCGCTTAAGATCGGAGTTGATGATCCCGAGATCCTTGTACGTCTTGCCCAGATTAATATCAATCTCAAGAATTATTTTGAAGCCCAGGACCAGATGGCCACGGCGATCAGGACATACCGGAAGCGCGGTCTCAATGAGGTCGCGGACCAGCTTCAGCAGCAGTATTTTGCAAAGGGACTTCCGCCGGAGAGCTAATAACTGGCAGCGTGCATCTCATCCGCCCAGCGTCACATCCTGCGTGTTATACCATTCCAATGCCTTAAAAAAGTGGTCCGGTTTGAAATCCGGCCAGTAATCATCGATGACGTAAATGTCCGAGTAAACCGTTTGAACCGGAAGGAATCCGCTCAAACGCCGTCGTCCTCCCCAGCGTATGATGAGCTCAATGCGCGAAATGTCCGCCGAATTTAAATGTTTGCCGATATTGCGGCTGGTAATTTTGCGCTCCGGCTTGTTAAGGTTTGCCAGGTCCCATTGCCAGCCGTAGTTCACAAGGAAGTTCACCTTGATCCCGCCATTACCGAAATGGATTCTTTTCGTGAAAGGAAGAAGCTGCCTGGGAAATTTCGGGGAACTGGTGTCTCCGATGACCAGGAGCGAGGCGTTATCGTGTGACAACAGTTCAACGGCCTTGACGCAGGCTTTTGTAAAGGCCGTTGTCTGCTCCGAAGAGCGTTTTGTGTTGTCAACGGTGAACCCGTAAAAGGTCATTTCCCTGATGCCGGTTTCCTTGCATAATTTGAAGAGCTGAAGGCCGGGCATGAGACCGTTTTCGTAGCCGTCTTCTTTCGGGGATCCGCGCCGCTCTGCCCAGCGCCGGTTTCCGTCAGGGATAATGCCTATGTGCCCGGGAATTCTCATATTTCATAAACTCCTTACTGGCCTTATTTTATTGAAGTCCCCGCCAAAAACAAATTCTGGATTCCGCGATTTTCCTGACTAATTCCACTTTTTCAGATTGAAAAGATTTTTCGGGCCAATTAACCCTGCGGTTCCGGCAGTCCGCCCGGCTGGTTAAATAACATAAGATGCACTGCGTAGTTCATGGCCCCGTCTTGATGCACGTTCTGATTTATAGAGACCAAATCTTTGATTGAAAAAAATCCGTGCGTGCGGTTAAGGGTGATGAGAGGCGTTCCTTTTCCGGAAATGATGACGCGGTTTCCTTTCAGCGCGATTTCGGGCTTTTCATTATAAAGAAGAACCGGACACAGGTCTTCGACAGCGGGAAGCCAGGTTTTCCCGTCGGAATAGTCCACTGGAACAACGTGGCGCAGGCGCGGGTTTAAGGGGTTCAGAATCATCTTGAGCCCGGGGCTGATGATGATTTCATTATCCTTTCCGTTGTCGAAAAAACTTTCCGCGTGGAGGATCAGAAAGTAATTAAACGCCGGCATGGCCATGGGCAGAATAAATCCTGAAGCGATCGAAACCGCCGAGCCGATTATGAGCAGCATGGCCATCAGCATTTCGATGTTCAGGGTTGCAATCCCGAAGCCAAGCAGGAAACCTGCGGTACTAACGACAAAGGTGAAAAAATCACTGACCCCTTCCACAAGGTTGCTGTACCGCGAAAGACCGGTTTTGACAGCCTGTTCGCCGGTGATGACCTCGGCCGTCGCCAGTTCCTTCCAGTAAAGTTCCCCGTAAATGGAAACCGCGTTGTCCATGAGCCACCATAACAGGAAGAAAATAAGGTACTGCATCGGCGTCAAACGGGGAAAAAATCTCAGCAGGGGAAGATGAAGAAACGTTTTTTCCGGGATCAGCAGGACAAAAAGAAAAACCATGATAATGTTGAGGACCGCGAAGTACCGGAAAAACCGGATGAGATTATTGTTGGCATCGTAATTCTGGAGGCGTTTTTGCCACAGGCTTCCGGAATCCTTTTGGCTGATCCGGGTATCCGCCCGCCGGTAAAAAACGACATCACGGTTCACTTCTTCCGCGATCTTCAGCCGGATGAGAGGAAGGACGTAGCGCTCCAGGACATAGGTGATGAAATAAAAAATACTGATGACAACGAAACCGGCGATCGTGATCTGCCCGGCGTAGGCGACGATCGCGACAAAGAACACGCCCAGCAGCATCTGGCTGAAATAGGCGTAGAATAGCCAGAAACCTTCGCCGGTGCGGTAGAGAGGGCTGAAGTTAAGCGCGCGGAACCAGTACTTCACCCCGGAAGTGATGCTCAGGCGTTCCGTGACATACAAGGCGTAATAAGGCCCCTGGAAGGACAGCCCGGAATCGCCAAGCGTGCGGATCTTTCTCCAGACCCCGGCTTTTTTCAAGTCTGATTTAAATTGTGAACGCTCTTCCGAGGTTATGTGTTCCTGATTAAAGCTCGGAAGGGAAAGGCCGGTTTTGTAGGAAAGGGTCGTGTGGAACTGGTCCTGATAATGTTTGCCGGAAGAGTCCTTGGTGAAGATAAAAACAATCCTTTCCACCTCCAGGCCGAATTCTTTGAAGACTTTGTAATAAATGAAACGCTCCGGCAGCCGCAGGGAAGGGCTCGTGGGATGTTTGATAAGGATCACGTATAATGTGTCACCCAATTTCAGCAGTTCCGCCATGGCATCGGCCTTGGGCCGTCCGTTTTTTAAACTGAATGAATGGAACAGGTAGAGAGGGGAAGAGTACTCCCCCTTGTCGTGTTCGGAAATATAGGCCTGCAAGACAGGGTTGATATCGATGATTTTTGAAATATCTTCGTGCTGGGAATCTGCCGGCCGGACGCGGGTAAAATGGCTGTATTCGCGTTGAAGTTTCTTGGAAAAATCAGGTATGGCCAGGTTTTTAAAGCCGTCGGTTTTGCGGCTTTGGCGCCATTTCAGAATAACGGCGAGAATGACCGCCGTGAGAGCCAGACCGGCGATGATGGAGGCAATCCCGCCGAGTTTGAGGAAATCCTGGCTGTTTTCAGAGGAAATAATGTTAAGAAGGCTTGAATTGCCGGAAAAAAAGGAAAAGAAATTTTCGATGATATTGTCGAACATAAATGTTTTCTTGCCCGCTAAAAAGTGTTTTCCGCTTTCGGGGAGGCCTATTATAACAGAAAAACCGGCCGGGGGAAACAAAGCCAGGCGAAAGCGCCGCGTGTTTTTGTCCGGAAAAATGCGGATCAGACCTGACATGGACAGGTCTGATTCCTTTTTTTCCTGTTTTCATTTTCGTTTTTCGCTGGTATTGTAATGTTAATCATTTTAAAAGACACGCTGTCCGCGGGTGATGGCAGGTACGCTGGAGACGAATCGCCTCGATCCCGCGCAAATCTAAAAGGAGGGGATTATTATGTGGATTGTCCTTGGTATCGCCGCAATTATTTTTATTTCCGCAGTCTCGATGTACAACTCGCTCATCGGTAAGCGCAATCAGGTGCAGAATATTTTCGCCGGTATCGATGCTGTTCTCAAAAAACGTTACGACCTTGTGCCCAACCTTGTGGCCGCCGTCAAGAATTACATGCAGCATGAGGCCGGAGTTCTGACCGGGATCACCGGGCTCCGTGCCAAAGCGGTTTCCGGCGGACTTTCCGACAATGAAAAGGTCGAGCTGGACAATAAACTGACCAAAGCCATCGGCGGCATTATGGTTGCGGTCGAAAATTATCCGGACCTTAAGGCCAGCGAAAATTTTCTTCAGCTTCAGCGCTCGCTGAACGAGATCGAGGAACAGCTTTCTGCCGCCCGCCGCGCCTACAACGCCGCGGTCACTGATTACAATAACGCCGTCGAAATGTTTCCCACCAATATTTTTGCCTCCGGGATGAACTTCAAACTCAAGCAGGTGTTTGAGATCGCCGAACAGGAGCGCCAGAATGTGGATGTGGCCGGGCTTTTTAAATCGTAGCAGGGGATGATCAATGAAAACCCGCGAAGATTTGAAAAGTTTTTTTGATGTTGTCCTGTCGCCAGGCCTCAAGGAACTGGAAAAGAAACGCTTAAAAGTTTTGAACTCGGTTATTCTGGTTGAGGCGGGGGTATTGGCCGTCACGTTGCTTGTCGCCGGGCTTGTTTACAATTCCGGCGGAGGCGAGCCGCTGCTCTCTGTTCTCTTCATCGGGGTACTAGTCATGGCCGGTTTGTTCGCTGTGCTCACGCACAGTTTTCGTTCTCCGTTTAAAGAAACTGTGATCAGGCCTCTGGTCCGTTTTTTCGATGAAAGCCTGAGTTATACCCCGGATGGTTGTATTTCCTGTGACCTTTACACCTGTTCGAAATTGTTCCTGCATCATGTCGATGAATACCGCGGCGACGACCTGGTCGAGGGTATGATCGGAAAGACCCGGGTCAAGTTCTCTGAACTTCATACGCAGTACAAGGTCGAGACGAGGGATAGTAAAGGCCGCAGACAGACCCAATGGCATACGATCTTTAAAGGGCTTTTTTTCATTGCCGACTTTAACAAGAATTTCAGCGGCCGGACCGTGGTCCTTCCGGATCAGGCCGAAAGGTGTCTCGGCGGGTTCGGAAAATTCCTGCAGTCAAAAAATGTGTCGCGGGATCCTTTGGTCAGTATGGACGACCCCGGGTTTGAAAAGGAATTTGTCGTTTACGGAACCGATCAGATAGAGGCGCGGTACATTTTGACATCGAGTCTGATGAGCCGCGTTATGAATTTCCGGCGCAAAACCGGAAGGAATCTGTACCTGTCGTTTATCGATTCGGCGATTTTTATCGCGATCCCGTACGCGAAAAATTTGTTTGAACCCAATATCTTCCGGACCCTGCTGGACTTTAAACCGGTCGAAGAATATTTTAATGATTTGAATACGGCATTGAGCATCGTCGAGGAACTGAACCTGAATACGCGGATCTGGAGCAAAGTATAAAGGAAAGCCGGACTGCGATTAATCTGATACCGGCCGTTTCGAAATTTGGCATTTGAGGTATGGGCGGCGACTGCCCCGATTCCCCTGTTACTGATTTAATAAAACCGGCAGGTCGTAAACAGGCTGGATTTGAATGATGACCGGGGTCAGCCCCTGGATGGGCAATTCGGGATTAACGCGAAGTTCATCCGGAATGTTTAACCGGATGCCTTGCCCCCGGCGACCGAGTTTGAGCCGGGAGGGATTAAGATCAATACCGCCCGGCGGTTGATCTGCTCCTGTCCTGGCGGAATCAACGGATTGTTTGATCTGCTTGATTTTTTTTGTCAGTAATTCATCATGTCCTCCGAACATCGCATATTGCAAAGCGCGCAGCAAGTAGTGCGGATGATAAGCATCTTTTCCTCCGGAAAATGTTTTTCCTTTTAATGCGATGGATCTCGCCTTTCCCTGCAAATGCAGCCGCGCCGTCTTTCCGTCAGCCGTTATGACAAGCCATTCTCCGTCGAACGACAATTTCAGAATCTCGCCCTGGACATAGTATTCGCCCAGCTCATGAAATATGGAAATGCTGTTATCGGATAAATCCCGGGCCAGAGCGATCAGCTTTTTTTCAAAAGAAGCGATGCCGAGGAAATCCGCAACCGGATCGGTAAACAGCCTGAGCTCCGGCGGTGAATTTTCCAGTAATCGCAGGAATGCGTCGATGATCTGCTGATTATGCGGGTTGACACTCTCATTTTTTAATCCGGTTAAAGCAGTCTCAAGATGCCCGCGGCCGTTCTCGACCGTTATCAGATCCCGCACGCCGAGCAAATGGTTTTCCCTGTCGTAAAGATGGAGTTCATCTTCCCCGCCATCATCATTGCTGACAATTTCTCCGTGAGCGTTTTTGCCGATCAAACCGGCGAGGACGGGAATCGTTTCATTAAGAAAAGGTTCTGTGACCCGATCCTCCTTCTGCCCAAATGAGAAATACCGGACGCTTCCGTCACCGTTATGGTTAACACCCAAAAGCGCCCGTAATTGCCGCTGTTGTTCGGGCGTTAACGTTATAAAGATCGTAAGGTCTTCCCTGAAGGCGATCTTTTCAATTGTTTCCGCCCGGACGATGTGTTTGCCTTTGAGCTCGCTGTCTTCTCCGGTCGCTTCCTTAATCCCTTTCAGCATTGTCGATCTGGGATCTTCTTCGGATTCGGAAAAACCCGTGGCTTGCGTTCCGCGATTTGCTGCGGTCACGATGCTGAAGGAATCTGTGATCGTTATTGACGCCTTTTGAAGGAGGTTCAGGACCCGGGTAGCATAATCCCCGCAGTAGCAGGAGTCGATCATAATAACGAGGTCCGAAAGAACGCCTCCGGAACCAGAGGCCCGTTCGATGAGATCATCTGCGAGTTCCTTGTAGCTGATTCCGTCGGGATGCGAGAGGTTCTCTGATTTTTCTTTGCCTTCCTGCCCGCCGCGCAGCCAGAAATGATTTGGACCGCCGTGGCCGTTAAGGTAAATAAAGGTCTTTCCTGGAGAAGTCCGGATCTCTTTTCTCAGCGCGTCCTTTCCGTAATAAGCCAAACCGTCGTAGGCCTTGACGCGCTTATCGAAAGAGTCTTCGCCGGGTCTGGCGCCGATGAACTGGCTGATGAAATTTTTAATATATTCTGTTGAAAAGATAAGGCTGTCGTCATTGGTGCCGATAATAACGGAGTAGCCCCGATCAAGAAGTGTTTTTTCAAGAAAGTCTTCGCGGATTTTGAGGATGAACGGGATGAGCGCGGAGATCTTTTCATCATCCAGGCCCAGGCCGTGTGTTTTTAAAACAGTGTCAACCGCGCGCGCGACGGAGAATTGGTTCACGGAATGAAGGTCTTTTGTCATTTTACTGAATTCTTTATTTGAGTAGATCAGCAGATAATCTTGCAGCGAAATGACCCCCTTGCCCAGTTCAGCCCAGCGATAGGAGAGATTAAGAAAAAGCCTTTTTTGCGGATGTTCATTCGATAAATTGAACCCGACGGCCCATATCGCCCATGTTGCGATGCCCTTGTCCTCCTCATAAAGTTTGAGGATCGCAGGAAGGAGGTGATTTTTTAAGATACCTTCCGGATCTGCCCCGATGCTTTGACTGACTGTTCCGATCGCGTCCACTGCCTGGTTGAAGACTTCGTCATTCTCATCTTTTAATCCGTAATTGAAGATGACAGGAATAATTTCATTTTTAAGGAGCGGGAGGTCGGTCAATCCCATCTTGGCCAGCGAAGAGATGGCCCAGTCGGCGGATATGCCGTCTTTGTTCCTGATTCCGTTCAGAATTGAGTTGATGATCGCAAGTCTTGCCGGAGATTCTTCAGGAACTTCTTCCCGGATGTTTTCCAGAACCATGGCGGCATGAAGCCGGAACCATTCGGAAAAGAAAAGGGAGTGGACCAGGGTGGGAATAATCTTTTCTTCAAGAACCGGATCATCTTTCAGCTGCAGGGCAGCATTTTTCAGCAGGGCAAATGACCTGATTCCAAGGTTCTCATCCAGCAGAAAAGGCAGGAGATGTTTTTTGGTGAATTCTGGTTCCTGAAGATCAATGATGGCCTGGCCGGCGCCCTTAATAATGATACCGGCGGAGATTTCTCTCCTTGCGATCAAATCCAGTACCGGTTGAATGACGCGGGTTTTGACGAAATGTTTCTTGCCGGCGGTATCCGCGTCTCCGTCCATTTTTGCGATGATGGTGAAGATAGTGTTTTCTATTGCCTGGTCCGGATTCCTGTCCTTCAGCCTGGAGATCAGGAAATCAACTGCTTCCGGTCCCATCGCCGTCAGTTCCTTCCACTGCCGGCCGGCATAATAAAAAATTTTCTTGTCTTCCGGCAGTAGAGGCTCCCAGCCGATTTTTTTCAACACATCAGCGCCGTGCAGGCGGACCGACGGTTCGGGATTGGTCAGATTGCCCCGGAATTTATTAATAATCATATCTTTGACGGGATTCGGCTGTGAAAATGATCGCGCAACCAGGATCAGTTCCCCGGACACGTCGCCAGGCGCGGCCAGCAGCAGGCCGGTGATTTGTTTTTTCAAAGGATTTGAATCCGGCACTGATGCGGCGATTCTGGCGAGCGCCCGGAATGGAGAATTTTCACCGGTCATTGTTGATTCGGCCGCTTCGTCAATCAGGAAAAGACTGATTTTTTGAATAGCCTTTTTATCACAATGGGGGGAAGATGCGATCATTCCCAGGACAGTGTAAGGGGAAGTGTCTTCAATATATTTTTCAGATGACGCTTTTTCTATCATTAACGGGATGACTCGTTGAGTGACGTAGTCCTGATCCGGGAGCGAGGCCGAGATGACGCCGATCGTCCAGAAGAGATCCTGTTTGAACGGGAGCCCGTTGTCATTGACGGCTTTAAGCAGAAGATCCAGGGCCGCGGCTCCCGCTTCGGCCAGGGCATCCCATTTTTCATGCGCGAGCAGGTATCCGATGTAGGCCTGGCCATCGCCGGGTCTTTTCGGTTGCGCGTTGCTTTGTTCAAGGATTCCGGCGGCGATTTTGCGGATATCGTTGTTATTGACGTTTTCAAGAATTTTTAAAGCGGCCGGGATGACCATCGTCCGGATCCGCGGATCTGGTTTATCTTTTTCCGCGGTTTCCCCAACAGATACAAGATCGGGGCGGTTTTCCGCAAGCGCGATCCGGTACAGTAACTTCGCGGCCTCTTCACGGACTCTCCAGGGTTCTTTTTCATCAAGAATGGCGTCGATGAGTAAGGGAGCCGCGGCCAGCCCGGTTACGATGACTGGTTCAGCAAACGAAAGGATGTTCTGCCGGTAAAGATCGAGATGGCTTTTGACCCTTTCCCGTGCAGTAGCATTGATATTCTTTTTTTCCTCATCGGTTAACGGAGCGGCGCGCACCAGGGACTCTTCTGCCGGGAAAAATGCCTTTTTGTCGATCTGCTCATTTGAAAGATAATCAGGATTGATCCTGACGATTAGATTCTGATCAGCGCCGGCATCAATCAATCCGGAACCGCTGTTTAACAGGAGCGCGGAGGCTAAAACGACAAGACCCCGGATCCCTTTTTTAACAATTCCGGCTGATTGTTTGTTCAAAGGTTTTCTAATGATTTTTTTGCTGATGTCTTTCCCGAAATCCGCTCCGCCGGAAAAATATCTTTTTGGGGTTGATGTTCTGGTCGCGGGATCGTATTCCTCGCGGATGTAGTCATAAACGCCTTTTTGGAAGGCTTCGAGATAACGCCGGTAAATTTTCGACGTTGCATCCGTGTCCTCAATATTGATCCCGTTCACCAGGTTCCGGTCTGCGTAAACTTTGTTCAGGATCGCTTCCTTGAGGTTTTCCTTGAACCAGGCGGCCAGGATCAGCGCGTGATAAATCTGTCTGAGCTGGGCGAAATGAGCGCCCTGATTGACCTCGCGTTCGATCTCGGGGATAATGATTTCTTTTAACACTTCCCGGCGGAATTCCGTTTCTTCAGGATTATCATGGGTTTCATTGGCGGAACCTTGGTAGTCGCTTTCCAGCATGACTTTGAGCCGGCTTTCCTGGATGCAGGCGATGTCCTGGTCTTCATAAATAACTGCGGATT
Source organism: Candidatus Omnitrophota bacterium (assembly GCA_040753435.1). Taxonomy (GTDB): domain Bacteria; phylum Omnitrophota; class Gorgyraeia; order Zapsychrales; family JANLHA01; genus JAKLFA01. The sequence continues at coordinate 31,297 of JBFMEN010000062.1, forward strand.
CTGGAACGATCCAGACTTTGTTAAAGGCGTCTACAGGGATATCTGTTGTCCCGTAACGGGCCAGCGCTTTTTCCCGGACGGTTTTCCAGAATTTTTTTCCGGGCGTTTCTTCCGGATACATAAGTGAGGCGGTCAGTTGTTTTAAAATATAATCCTGTGCAAGAAGGTCGCGGCCCATTTCGGTTTGGCCGAATTTATCAGGGATAATGCGATCCTTTTCCATGGGGGAGAGGTTGACCCAGAGGTCTTCTTCCGGCACGGTTAAAGACGCCATAAAATACTGGATGATTTTTTTTGATTCCGCTTCCAGCGCGATTGCATCAGGTGCCTGGTCACCGGTATCGATGATAAAGTCAAAATGGAACGGGTTTTCCGGATCGATGATAACGCCCTTTAAAAGTGGCGGGGTAAAAATTTTGCTTGGGGCGACCATGGCGCCGGGTACAGGAAGGTTGAGCAGTTCCTGGGTATAGGCGGGAGTAAGCGCCGAATTCACAGAAAAAGACGCCAGAATCAGGCAGAGAACACTGTTTTTGATGAACTTGTTTATCATTCTCTTCTCAGGTAAAAAAGGTAATATAAGGAATTTAAAGCTAAGCATAGAACATTTTTGAGCAAAAAACCAGTGCTTCCCCGGGTTATTTTATTCAAAAGTGGACACTTTTTGACGAATTCCGGCCGGATATTCTTCCGATATTTCAGGACCTGCCGTGCTTGCAGATTAACTTGTCCCTGTTCGTTGACATCCCGGTCTGATCGGCTATAATTTCATGGGATGAGACAAACGATGGATTGATTCATAACGATGGAGGTGTGTGATGAGAAAAGGTTTATTAAGTGCAGTGATGGTTTTGGCCCTGATGGTTTCTCCGGTTTTTGCGCAAGAGCCGGCAGCGCCGCAGGAAGGCACAGTTCAGCCGGGGGCCGGTTACGGCTATGGCATGAAAAATCGTGAAATGATGGGGCGCGGCAAGTTCCTGGAGAAGAAGATGATGATGGGAAAGATGTGTGCCGCGGGCGACATCATGAAAATCATGATGAAGACGACCGTGACTGTCACGCCCGATGGCGGCGTTATTGTCTTGCGGGGAAACAGTCTGGCGAAGTATGACAAAAATCTGAATCTCGTCAAAGAGGTTCAATTGAAAGACATGACCGAAGAGATTCAGCAGAAGATGCAAAAGATGATGAAGGAATGCCCGGTGATGCAGCAGAGAATGGGTGATGATGATATGATGATGGAACCCGAAGAGATGGAGCCTGAGCCGGCGGAATAATTTTTTTTGTGAGTAGAGACGTCCCGGCGGGACGTCTCTACTCGAGGTGGTGTGAACATATCGGGCGGGTTTTCCCGCCCTTTTTTATCGCGATTGCAGGAAAGGGAACTCACTTCCCTGTAATAAAAAATAATTAGTGACAGGCACGCTTTAATTTTTTGAAAGGAAAAGTGAAGAGCGAAGAGCGAGGGGTGACCAGGAGCGAATTAAAAAAGAACGAAAATGCTTATTAAATTTGTTTAGGGAAAAATAAGGGAGCAAAACAATTTCAAAAAGGAGAGAAGGCGATGAGCACGAAACCGGCGAAAATGAAAGACCGTAAATTATTGGCCGGTCATCCGCCGGCACAAACCCTTCTTGCTTCCCCGTTAGACAGTTCTTACTCACGATTATTAACTGATATCACCACTGCCTTTCGTACCGGACTTCTTCAGGCGCAGCAACTGCTCGAATACGCGCGGCTTGAGACCCACTGGCTGGTCGGGCGGCACATCGTTGTTTACGCCGCGTTTCCGCACAGCGCTTACCCGCTCACTACAGAATTTTACATTAAACTGAGCAATGATCTGCGTGAGCAGGAAGGGATCGAGATGAGCAAGGACATGCTTCAGCGTTCGGCACAGTTTTTCCGCAATTATGAAATCTTCCCTGACCGAACACCGCTGACATGGACGCATTATCTCATCCTGATGCGGGTGACCGATGAAAAAATACGTCTTCAACTGGAGCGCAAGGCGATCAAACAAGGATTTACCGTCAAGGAATTAATGGCTGAGTTGGACCGGTTAAAACTGGAGAGCTCTGTCATTCAGATCAACTCCGCCGGCAAACTGGTCTTTGAGCGCGGCAAACCTTACACGTACCGGATTTGCGAGAACGAGGATGTGGAAGGGAAAAAGATCCTGGCCATCGATTGCGGTTTCGGCATGTGCCGGGATATCCCGAAGGGAACCAGGCAACAGTTAAGTTCCGGGCAGATAGTCTGCACGCAAAAGAGGGCGGACGGCGAATACAGTCTGACCGCGAATAACAAGCGCCGCGGACAGAATTACACCTATCCTGCCAGAGTCCTTAAAATCATCGACGGCGACACGCTTGATCTTCGGATCGACCTTGGATTTTATTTGCGGCTGATCTGTGAGCGCGTCCGCCTGCGCGGGATCGACGCGCCGGAAATGACCGGGAAGGGCGGGCCCGGAGCCAAAGATTTTCTTGTCAAAACTCTTTCGAAATGTCCCGTTATTGTGGTCCGCACCACCAAAGCATCCGGGCAGGAGGCTCCCGACGCCAAAGAAAAATTCGGCCGCTGGCTGGTTGATGTGTTTTTTCTGCCGGAGAATGATGATGCGACGGAGATTGCGGAAAAAGGGATGTATCTGAATCAGTTGATGCTGGATGAAGGCCATGCGGAGATTTACAGGATCAAGTAGAGGCAAAATTTTGCGTCTCTACCAAGGATAAATCTTAGATATCTATCAATCCAACCGCGCCGCCAGATCCTGTTCCTTTGTTTCAATCGCCTTTTGATCAAATCCTAAAAGGGGAAGGATATTCTGGACAGGAGTTACATTGATGATAACCGGCGCCAAACCGTCGATATCCATGTCCGCCAGACCGTCCATCGCCCGGGGATTGAACCGGATACCGGTCTTTTCGCCATGCATGGTGAAATTGATTTCATTCATATCGATACCGCCGTTGATTTTAGTATCTTCATTTTTGACTAACATGGCTGAATCAATCCCCGCTTTTTCAGCCAGGGCTAGCATAGTGTTTCTGAGCACTTCGCGCGATTGCGCTTCATCATCGCTCACTCCCCTGACAGGATAGACATTCCCTGCGGTATCGTAGAGGGTCATTCCAAGGTCCCGGTAAACTTTTGCGGTTGCTTCTCCCCAGTTCTTTTTAAATAATTGCTCTATTCTGTTAATAGCAGCGTGAACTAAAATGAGATTTTTTTTGCCAAAATCAGGATTAGGAGAACCGGCCCGGAAATTTTCAGTTAGAATTTTTAATTCATGCATCGCGTCCGCAACCTCTTTAAAAGGAGGAAAGAAGGAAGGGTTCATGGTATTGGGGTCGATTCGGACCATAAAATCGCCGTAATCTTTAATTAAATTTTCCATTATCCGTTTATGCCGGGGAGTATTGACTATTTTTCTCAGAAGTGCTTCAGGATGATCGAAAACTTTTTTTGCGATTTCTTCCCTGACCCTGCGGACTGGTAAATTTTCACGGATGTTGATGGTGTTGCCGGCGACATCAATTTTTGATATGGACAATACGTTTTTGTCGAGAACGATTTTCTTAATCTTGTCCATAAATTTTTGCATTTTTTCATTATCTTTCCAGGCTTCTTCAAACTCATATCCGTAAACTTCTCCGATTACGGCGTCATTCAGTTTAATGAATATGGGCCTGCGGGCTTGGTATAAGTGTCTTGCTTTGATTTGATCAAGAGCCAATCGTAATATTCTTGGGAAATACAGACCTTCGACAAGATAGTCCAGCGTCAGCATTGCCTCGTCGGTTGCAGCCGGCATTCTTCGGGAAGCCGACACCTTGATACGGTTTTCGGCAACTGTAAAGTTATTGATGCTGTCGACATCAGCGAGAGCGCCTGTTACCGATTCCTTGAGCTTTTTCATATCGGATTCGAAGTATAACGCGGCATGGTAATTCCAGGGACGTATTGCCATGATTGGTAAACCATTGAGATTCAGGATAACATTCTGGTATTTTGCCAAAGACACCTGCGTAAGGAGTACAGGAAGTTTTTCTTGGATAAATTTGCTTAATGTCAGCATCTCTTCGCCGATAGGCGCAACCGGAATTCCGTTTTTTTCAGGAACGGTGCGCATTTCGACCTCGAAGGCTGAGCCCTGAATCAATCCCAGGCTGCCGGGATTGCTGACATTCCTGGTGATCATGGCTTCATCCCTGAACCCGCCGGAAAAATATTGTTTTGGGATGACGGCTTGGGAAAGCGCATCGTAGTCTTCTTTAATGAAATTGAAAACTCCTTTTTCATAGGCCTTTATGTATTGATCGTAAATTTCATTAATAACATTCACCGGCCGGTCATTCGCCAGTTCAATGCCGCCTGTCTTTTTTTGATCCACATAAATTTTTGAAAGCACGGAATCTTTCACGGCTTGCTTGTACCATTTGGCCAGGATCAGGGAATAGTAGATCTGGCGCAGGGGCGCGAAGGTTTCACCGTTATTGATTTCTTTTTCGATCTCGGGCAGGATGAGTTCTTTGATGACGTCCTGGGCAAGGTCTTCAACGCTTTCGGGATTATTCAGTGGAGAATCCCGGCCGCCTTGTGTCTTTTGATAGTCCCTGTCCGTCATGACTTTAAGATGCGCGTCCACAATGAAGACCGTTTGATCATGCTCGTAGAGGGTGGCGCTTTCCGGCAAAATCCATACCTTGTTGAATAAATCGGTCCTGACATCTGTCGTTCCAAACTTTTCGTACGCCTGTTGATGAATGCGGTTCCAGAATTTCGCCCCCAGTTCACTGTCGGGATTGGTCAGCGTGGCTGATAATTGTTTCAGAATATAGTCCTGGGCAAGCAAGTCCCGTCCGAGTTCAGTTCTGCCAAGTTCCTCAGGAATAATACGGTCGGCTTCATAAGGAGAAAGGTTGACCCAAAGGTCATTCTGGGGGATCGTCATTGAAGCCAGAAAGTATCTGACCAGCCGCTCACTTTCCTGTCTAACTTCGTCGGCGTTAAACCCGCTGTTACCGCTGTCGACGATGAAATTAAAATCCAGGAGATCTTCGGAATTGACGGTTAGACCTTTAAGCAAAACCGGAATAAATGCAGGGCTGACATTTACCATGGTCCCTGGAACAGGCAGGTTGAGCGCTCCAACCGATTGGGCCAGCGCCAGTGAAGGGTTAAGAGCGGTCCAGAAAAACAGGACGTTCATGATTAAAGACAATGATTTGCAAAACGAACGCTTGTGTTGCTTTCGAAATGGCCGGAACATTTTGTCTCCTGGTTGATAAAACTGCTTCCTTTGAATGACGGATTCTCTGAATCTGAAGTTTCCAAAAACTGGAGCGATTAATTTAAGAATTAGAGAAAAGTGGATTAACTTTATCATATAAAATTATACAAAACAATGGGACAAGCCTGGATAAACCAGGACACGAAAGCAGAAACCACCACTATTTTAAAAAAATTTTTAAAAAAGGAGAAAAATGTCAGTAAATATTCCCTCCGCCTATGGTTTTTAATAGTAATTTGTAGTTCAATATAGATAATTCACATAAATCAACAATTGCAACCGGTTAAGGCCGGAACAGAGGGGATAGTTCAATGATCGACACCAGGAAAAAAAATATTTTGTTAGTAGAAGATGAAGATGATTCCCGCCAGCTTATGGCCAAAAAACTGGAGTCCCGGGGATATCATGTTTTGCAGGCTGCCGATGGAAACGATGCGCTGGAAATCGCTAAAAATAACCCGCTGGACTTGATTATCACGGATATTATTATGCCTCACATGGACGGGAACCAGTTGATAAAGGAATTGTCAAATCTGCATTCCTGTAAAAATATCCCGATTATTGTCATAACCGTGCGGAAAAACATGAAGGATTATTTTGAAACGCTGGGCGCTGTCGGATTTATCGCCAAACCGTTTTCGCCCGAAACCCTGATTATGCAGGTGCGCGGTGTTCTTGAGCAGCCCGAAAAGAAAAAAGAGGCGATTGACATGCAGAAACGCATTCTGGTTTCAGGCGCTCATATCGGCTGCGTCGAAGATATCTGCGAGACGCTCAGAGAGGCGGGTTATCACGTCGATTTTGTGCCGTCATCGGAACAGATCATTTCAAAAGCCGTGTTATTTCTTCCGGATCTTTTGATTTTTGAAACACAGATGGTGGGAGTTCCATTGCCGCACGAAGTTATAAAGATAGTCCGGCAAATGCCGCAGTTTAAGCGCACGCCCATTTTGATTTATAGCAAATGTGACTCAGAGGGACAAAAGAAACTACACGACGCGTTTTATCAGGAAAAGCTCAATGCCATAGCTTGCGCCAACCGTTGTCTTGATGAAGGGGCGACTGAGAATATGGGCATGCTGGATAAAGGCATACTTTTGGGATACGTTGCGAAATACTTGAGAAAAGGGACCGTTATTGTAATCGACGATGATAAGGGGATGCTTTTGTTGCTGAAAAATAAACTGGAGGCGCAGGGCTGCCATGTGCTGACAGCGGTTGACGGAGAAAAAGGAATAGAATTGATCAGGAGGATCAAACCCGATTTGATTCTGCTCGATATTTTGATGCCGAAGATCGGCGGATATGAGGTGCTGGGAGTTTTGGAACAGGACCCGATAATGCGGGAGATCCCTGTTATTATGCTGACGGTTAAAAGCGAAGAGAGCGATATTCAGAAGGCTCTGGATCTGGGCGCGAGGGATTATATTATCAAACCTTTTCACGCGGAATTGTTGTTGAAAAGGATCGAAAATTATTTGCAGCAGCCGTGAAGGCAAATTAGAGTGAAGAGCGAAAAATGACGAGCGAATGTTTATTGACAGGCTTGCCGGTGATGGCTATACTTTTGACGTTCTGCAAATAATAAAACTTAAGTATGTCCTGAAGGTTAAAATTTTATGGGTTTTATTTTCTTGATAAGTTTGTTCGTCGTCATCATTCTCTGTTTGGCTCTGGTCGTCTCAGTTCTGCTGGTTAATCCGTATTATGGATTTCAAATGCACAAAGGAAAAAGGCAGGGGCAAAGGCTGATTTCTTCGGGACCGTATCGGTTTGTCAGGCATCCGGGATATTTATCTGGCGTTGTGTTGTGCCTTGGTCTCATCATGCTGTCCTTATTTTTATCGATAGTTGTACGTGCCATCATTTTTATTTACATATTTATTACGCTGATTGAAGTTTTTAAGATGACCGCCAAAGAGGATGAACTGCTTCACAAAGACCTCGAAGGTTACTCTCAGTATGCTCAGAGAGTTCGATACAGGTTGTTTCCCTGGATTTGGTGAATTTGGATGTATTGACAACGTTTGTTTTCATGTTATACTTTTGTCACATCTTAACGATGAAGGTGAAGAAATGACAAACGCATTTAACAAAAAACTTTCCGCTTTAATCATTACGGTCCTTGCCGTCGGAAAGGAGTGCGCCGTCTAGTCTTCACCCAACATGCGATTTTTTCAATGCCCTGCGGTGGAGACGCCAGCAGGGCATTTTTTTTGAATTGCCCCCAGTTTGCAGTTAGCTGCCAGCCGGGCATGATGTGAGTAGCGTTTTATGAAAAATATTACCAGGAAAATTCTATCCCTTAAGGCCGTCGCGGCTGTATCAGCCGTTGTCCCGGTCATCGTGCGTCCGCCGCCCTGAGGGTATTTTCTATAGATAGTGTTTTACAGCCCTCTGGACGGAAAGACCAGAGGGTTTTTTTATGGCATCAAGAACACTTGAGATCGATGACAATGAAGAAAATAAGATTTTTAGTGCTCTTGGGGTCACAGGGTCTTTTAAAAGAAAGGAAAAAAGATGGACATCATGATTGAATTAATGACGCGTGATACTGCACGCACATTTCCGCGCTTCCTTGAGGGTTTCCTTAAGGAAGAACGTTTGAAGGGACTGTTTTACGGGCCGGACAATCGCGGAAGACGGCAGATTTTTATTCTGCTGGATGAAGGGCTGATGGATCACGCCCTAACGATGTTGGGCAATGACCAGGATATCCTGTGGTTCAGAGAGTTTGAGCGGATTGAACCGAATTTTCTAAAGGGGGTTAACCATTTGTTAAATCAGCCCGGAATGGCTGAAGAGGAGAAGCATTGGAGAGAAGATTATGAGTATCGTGAAACATTTTTACCGCGGAACTGGTGGTGAGATGAGCGTTTTTTGTTCTCAAATGACCGCTAAAAATATGGAAAAATTTAAAAAATGACCAATGATTTTGAAAGTACTTGATGTTTTTGAGTATTTTAGGCTTAAATTTTTTAATTTACTTCTATTTTTTATATGCTAGAATAAAAAACAATTTTCGTGGTAAAAGGCTAAAAAAAATATTTAAATTCAACGTTTTTTAAAGGAAGGATTGGACATGGCTAAGATTTATTATGACTCGGATGCGGATTTGAACGCAATCAAAAACAAGGTGATCGGCGTTATCGGTTATGGAATTCAAGGCCGTGCTCAAGCCCTTAATCTGAGGGATTCCGGACTCAAGGTGATGGTCAGTGAAGTGAAGGGTACCCAAAATTATCAGCAGGCCATTGATGACGGTTTCAAGCCGGTTGAAGCCAAGGCCATTGCCAAAAAAGCCGATATCATTCAGATTTTGACCCAGGATCATGTACAGTCTTCTCTTTACCGTAAATCCATCCGCCGTTATTTGCAGGAAGGAAAATCCCTGGTTTTTTCACATGGGTTTAACATTCATTTTAAACAGATTGTTCCTCCTGAAAATGTCGATGTCTGGATGATTGCTCCGAAAAGCCCGGGCGCGCTTGTACGTCGTCAATTTGAAGAAGGCCGCGGCGTTCCGTGTTTGGTCGCCGTTTATCAGGATGCTTCGGGAAAAGCGTTTGCCGACGCTTTGGCTTATGCCAAGGGCATTGGAGGAACGCGCGCCGGAGTCATTGAAACGACATTTAAAGAAGAAACCGAAACAGATTTGTTCGGCGAGCAGGCTGTTCTTTGCGGAGGAGCCAGCGAACTTGTCAAAGCCGGTTTTGAAACCCTTGTCAACGCTGGTTATCAGCCTGAAATCGCTTATTTTGAATGTCTGCATGAGCTAAAACTTATTGTGGACCTATTCTATGAGGATGGCATCCAGGGCATGAGAAAACGGGTTTCCGACACGGCGGAGTATGGAGATTATTCGAGAGGAAGCAGGATTATTACCAAAAAAACCCGTAAGGAAATGCAGAAAATTTTAAAAGAAATTCAAAACGGCAAATTCGCAAGGGAATGGATTCGTGAAAATCGCAGAGGTCGCCCCAACTTTAACCAGATGCGCGCCGAAGGCGAGAAGCATCCGATTGAAAAAGTCGGTAAAGAACTGCGTGCGATGATGTCGTGGATGAAAAAATAACTAGGGCCCCAGTGCCCAGGTGCCCAGCACCCCCAGGAATTGATTTTACGGGGGACCGGGGAACCCGGGGATCAGGGGAACTGAGGAATAAAAATGGACAAAGTCTTAATTTTCGATACGACCCTGCGTGACGGGGAGCAGGCCCCCGGCGCCAGTATGAATCAAGCAGAAAAGATGGAAGTCGCCCATGTCCTGGAACGGCTGGGCGTTGATATCATCGAAGCGGGATTTCCTGTCAGTTCTCCCGGAGATTTTGCTTCTGTTAAAATGATCGCCAAAGAGATCAAGAATGCGACTATCTGCGGGCTTGCCCGTTCGATGAAAAAAGATATCGATGCCGCCTACGATGCGGTCCGGGAAGCCAATAGCGGACGCATTCACGTGTTCATCGCCACTTCGCCTATCCACATGCAGCATAAGTTAAAGAAGAATCCTGAAGAGGTCTTGCAGATGGCGATTGAAGCTGTCAAATATGCGAAGTCCAAAATCGCCGACGTGGAATTTTCAGCTGAAGATGCGACTCGCAGCAATCCGGAGTTTTTATACCGGATTGTTGAGCAGGTGATCGAGGCCGGCGCTGTAACGGTCAATATCCCTGATACCGTCGGGTATACCAATCCCCAGGAATTCGCCGCCTTGATTTCCGGAATCATGAACAATGTTCCCAATATCGGCCGGGCTATTATATCCGTTCATTGTCACGATGACCTGGGATTGTCGGTAGCCAATTCCCTGGCCGCTGTTAAAAACGGCGCCCGTCAAGTGGAGTGTACGATCAACGGGATCGGAGAGCGGGCTGGAAATGCGGCGATGGAAGAAATCGTCATGGCGTTAAAAACACGCAGAGATTATTTCGGGGTTGATTCAGGGATCAATACCAAAGAAATAACCAAGGCTTCACGTTTGGTGTCCAAGTTAACCGGATTTCCTGTCCCTCCGAACAAGGCTATTGTCGGAGCCAATGCTTTTGCACATGAATCCGGTATTCATCAGCACGGAATTTTGAATGAGCGGTTGACGTATGAGATCATGAAAGCCGAGGATGTAGGCGTGGTCGGCTGCGGCCTCGTTTTGGGAAAGCATTCCGGGCGACACGCCTTTAAGGCGAGACTGATTCAGTTGGGTCTGGAGCTCACTGAAGACCAGATTGACCAGGCCTTCGAGCGCTTTAAAGACTTGGCCGATAAAAAAAAGGAAGTCTTTGATAAAGATATTTTGGCTATTGTTGAGGATGAATTTGAAACGAATGCCGAACCTGTTTGGGTTCTTGAGGATTTAAAGACTACCAGCGGCCTGAATATGAAACCGCTGGTCACTGTGGTTTTAAAATCAAAAGACAAAATTTTTGCGAAAGAATCTTCAGGGGACGGTCCGGTCGACGCTTGTTATAAGGCGATTGATGCAGTGACAAACGTTTCCGGAACATTACTTGATTATTCCATTCAATCAGTAACAAAAGGCAAGGACGCGATGGGTGAGGTGACGGTACGCGTTAATTTTAACGATAAAACCGTTATTGCCCATGGAGCCAGTACCGATATTATCGCGGCTTCGGCCAAGGCGTATATTAACGCGTTGAATAAAGTGGTAGCATAGCTAAAGATACAAGATACAAGTTACAAGAAAAACCCAGAGTACCCCGAATAGAAAAATTAATAAGAAGGGTGAAATGGGAGAGAATCAAGGGTATAGAAAATTAATTGTCTGGCAAAAATCAAATTCGCTGGCACTAAAAATTTATAAAATTACACGTAAGTTTCCGAAATAAGAAGTTTGCGGTATTATATCTCAATTAAGAAGGGCCGCTTTATCTGTACCAACTAACCTGGTCGAAGGACATGGAAGGCATAACCCAAAAGAGATGAAGAGATTTGTAACGATTGCCTTGGGCTCGTTAGTTGAAACGGAATATTTACTTAATTTTTCTCAAGATTTAGAATTTTTATCAGAAACAGAATATGATCAGATTGAACATGATCGTTGTGAAGTTGGAAAGCTTTTGTTTGGTTTGTTTCAGAAATTATAATTCTTTTATTTTTTTCTTGTAACTTGTAACTATTCATAAAAAATAATGCCAAATAAAGTAACCACCTACGGCCTCATTGGTTTTCCTCTTGGCCACAGTCTTTCCCCATGTATGCATAATACAGCGTTCCGTGCCCTGGATGTCCCTGCAGTCTATGAGTTATTTCCATTGAAGGAGCACGAGGTCGAGCCTTTTATCAAACACCTTCGTGACAAGGATTGCCATATATTCGGAGTGAATGTTACAGTTCCTTATAAAGAGAAGGTAATGCCGTTACTGGATGCGTTATCCCCATTTGCCGAAAAGGCCGGAGCTGTCAATACGATCGTGGTTGATAAAAACAGAAGGCTTACCGGGCATAATACCGATGGCCCCGGGTTTATGTCCCATTTAGCGGAACTCGGTTTTGATATAAGCGGGAAACGGGTTTCATTAATTGGAGCGGGAGGCGCTGCGCGCGCCATTATTGCTGTCTTATGTCTGATGGATCAAAGGCCGGGAAGCGTTTTTGTTTATGATATCGATAGCGAGAAGGCTGATAATCTCGTGGCCGATCTTGGCTCCCGGATGGACACTTCAATTGTCCAGGTCGTTCGAAGTATCGATGACCTGAATATTGAAATTGCTGACTTGCTCATTAATGCCACACCGGTCGGCCTGAAGTCTTCAGACCCGGTTCTTTTTGAGAAAGAACTGTTGCATCCGGATATGCTTGTGTATGATTTGATCTATAACCCCAGAGAGACAAAACTGCTGGCTATGGCCAGGGAGCGGGGCGCGAGGATCTCGAATGGTCTCGGAATGCTTTTTTATCAGGGTGTTCTTGCATTCGAGCACTGGGCTGGTTATGAAGTTATGCCTGCGATCCGCGAACAGATGAGAATGAGTTTGGAGATTGGGGAAGTGATTTAAACAGCGAAGAGCATAGAGCGAAGAGTGAGTGTAGAGCCAAGCGTCCCATAGCTTTTCGTTGGTCGCTTTTTCTTAAAGTCATAAGCACAAAGGAGACAAGATGCCCGAATTCTTTATCGGTTTGTTCGTATTTTTCTTCGGAGCATGTATCGGAAGTTTTTTAAATGTCTGTATTGTTAGAATGCCAAAAGAGTTGTCTGTTGTTACTCCCCGTTCCCATTGCTTTTCCTGTCAGCAATTGATCCCCTGGTATGATAATATCCCCCTGGTTTCGTATTTCATTCTTAAAGGAAAATGCCGTAAATGCGGAGCACCCTTTTCATTTCGTTATTTATTGATCGAGTGGCTCACTGCCTTCACGTTTTTGGGTTTTTATCTGTATTTCGGGCTGACAACGCAGATGGCGGCGTATTTAGTGATGGTTTCGGCATTTATTGTCGCGACCTTTGTTGACTTTGAGTTGAGAATCATTCCCGATGAAATCAGCGTAGGAGGGATGTTCGCCGGTTTATTGCTGAGCGTCTTTTTCGTTGACCTTCATTCAGCGTTTTTCCATCAATTGGCTATGGGACGGATCATTATGTGGATTATCGTTGGAGTTTGTTTGGGAGTCCATCTTATCGAGTTTTTGGTATTGAAGCGGGACTTTGACAGGGAGGACCTGTTTTTGTTCAGCGTCATTATCGGGATGGTGGCTGCCGAAGCGCTGATTACTTTACTGATGAGCGGTCCTTTAGCAGGTTCAGATTTCTGGCTGATCCGGCATTTAAAAAGTCTTGACGCGTCGTTGATCGGGCTGTTGCTCGGAGGAGGCGTGATTTATGTCATGGGCCTTTTGGGCGATTTTATTTTTAGAAAAGAATCCATGGGCGGCGGCGATGTTAAACTGATGGCATTGATCGGGGCTTTCCTGGGATGGAAACTTGCACTGGTGGCTTTTTTTGTGGCGCCGTTTTTCGGAGCGGTTTACGGGATCATCGAGAAGATCAGAACAAAAGACAGCGCTATTGCCTATGGTCCGTTTATCGTGATGGGCGCGTTGATCAGCCTGTTCTTTGGTGATGTCATCATTGCCTGGGTGCTGAGTCAGTATGGCCTTACCGTTTGAGGCAGTAACAAGTAACAAGTAACAAGTTACAACTGACAAGAAAATAAAAAGAAACAGAGATAATAAAAATAGTGATATTTGATGGAGCTGGTAGTAAGTAGAAAGTTTAAAGAACAAGATCCGCAAATTCATAAGCTTTTATTTGTTTTTTCATTCTTGTTGCTTGTAACATGCAACTTGTCACTTTAATAATTTGACAATCACAATGTTCAATAGTAAAATCCGCGCGATGATTGATAAGAGAAATATTGTTCTGGTCGGATTTATGGGAGCGGGCAAGACAACGATTGCCCGGATGCTTGCTGATCGCCTCAAAAGAAGGTTAGTCTCGACGGATGACGCGATCGTTCAGAGAGAAGGCCGCTCGATCAATGAGATCTTCTCGCATGACGGCGAAAAATATTTCCGGGAGCTTGAGGCGTGTGTGGTCGCGGATCTTTCCGCCAAAACGAATTTGGTTGTTGATTGCGGCGGCGGTGTTGTTCTTCGAAAATCGAATCTTGATGTTCTGAAACAAAACGGGGTTGTGGTACATCTGAAAACCAGTCCTGAAACTGTTTATTCCCGCATTAAAAATGAGACGCATCGTCCCTTGCTTAACGTTCCCGATCCTTTATGCGCGATAAAAAATTTAATGGAACAACGCGCGATGTTTTATGCCCAGGCAGACTGGCAGGTTTTGACGGATGGACGAAAGGCAGACGATATTGTGAATGAGATCATTGATATTTTTAAAAGGTCACATGACACAAAGTCACGAGTCGCATGAAGTGACATGGTGAGTTTGTGACCTTTCGGCAGCTTGTTGCTGCCAATATTCTCCGTGGCTGGAGAAAGGAAGTCCATGACGGAGAATGAGGCGTTGTTGGGTTTGAACGCGGTCCCGGGCCTGGGCAGTGTTCGGATCCGCCGCTTGGTTGAGAAGTTCGGTTCTGCCCAGGCAGTTTGGAAACAGCGAAGCGCTGAGACGCTTTGCCGCACGGAAGGTTTCGGACGGGATCTTGCCGATCATGTTTTAAACTTTGACATGCGGATGTTTCTGGAAAATGAGAGTGCCCTGATTGAAAAATTCAGGATTTCCATCGTTACGCTCTTTGATGATTTTTATCCTCCTTTTCTAAAAGAGATCAGTTGCCCTCCGATGGTTCTTTATGTAATGGGACGGAAAGAGTTTTTGCCGGAACCCGGAATCGCGATCGTTGGTTCCCGCAGGGCTTCTTACTACGGGATATCCGTTGCCCGCATGCTCGCCGGTGATTTGGCCCGCGCCGGGGTTACGGTCATTTCGGGAATGGCCCGAGGCGTCGATACAGCCGCCCACGCAGCCAGTCTGGAGGCGGGAGGTAAAACGATTGCCGTTTTGGGAAGCGGACTGGCCTGTTTGTATCCAAAGGAGAATGAGAAACTTGCCAGGATGATTTCCGGAAATGGTTGCGTGATTTCAGAGTTTCCTATGAGTGCGGGGCCGTCGGCCCGGCATTTTCCAAGGAGAAACCGGGTCATCAGCGGGTTATCACGAGGGGTAGTTGTCGTTGAGGCCGCTTCGCGAAGCGGTGCGTTGATTACCGCAGAATGTGCGCTTGAGCAAGGCCGGGAGGTTTACGCGGTACCCGGAAAAGTAGGGCATCCCCAGGCCTTTGGAGTGAACGCGTTGATCCAGCAGGGGGCGAAACTGGTGATGAGCGCCCATGATATTTTCGAGGATCTGCAAATGACCGGCGCTGCGGTTGATGACGGCGTTGAGTGCAAAGATGACTGGTTGTCGGGTCTCTCCAGGGGAGAGCGCGATGTTTTAGCTTTATTATCCGATGAGCCGTTGCATATTGACGAAGTAATCGAGAAGACCTCCTTGAACCAGCAGGGTGTGTTGAGCATGTTGTCGCAATGGGAATGTCTTGGCAGGGTAAAGCGTTTGCCCGGGCAGTATTTTGTGAAATTGAAATAATGATCTGTAACTATTGGGATTTCAGTTATGATAAAAAAATTGGTTATTGTCGAGTCTCCGACGAAAATAAAGACAATCAGTAAAATTCTGGGAAACAAGTTTAAAGTTACATCATCCATGGGTCATTTGATCGATCTCCCGAAATCCACCCTGGGAGTAGATATCGAGCATGACTTCGAACCAAAGCTAATCGTTGTCCGATCAAAACAAAAAATTCTTTCTCAATTAAAGAAAGATTCCGAAAGCAAAGATGAGATTTATTTCGCGACTGACCCTGACCGCGAGGGCGAGGCCATCGGTTGGAATCTCGCGCAAAGTATCGGCGACGGGAAAAAAATTTACAGGGTGACGTTCCAGGAGATCACCAGGGATGCGGTTCTAAAG
Source organism: Candidatus Omnitrophota bacterium (assembly GCA_040753435.1). Taxonomy (GTDB): domain Bacteria; phylum Omnitrophota; class Gorgyraeia; order Zapsychrales; family JANLHA01; genus JAKLFA01. The sequence continues at coordinate 47,046 of JBFMEN010000062.1, forward strand.
GCTTTCCAGCATCCGCGCGATTTTAATCAAAACCTGATCAGCGCCCAGACTGCACGGCGGGTGCTTGACCGTATAGTGGGGTACAAAATCAGTCCGTTGCTGTGGAGCAAGGTGGGTTCGCGGTTGAGCGCCGGCCGCGTTCAATCTGTTGCCCTGCGGCTCATTGTCGAGAGGGAAAAGGAAATAGGCTCCTTTATTCCTAAAGAATACTGGAAGATCAGCGTCGATCTCCGGAAGGCCGGTCTGAGCGATGTCCTGACCGCTGAGCTGGAAAAACTTAATGGCGAAAAATTCGAGTTGCTTTCTGAAGCCGAAGCCAGTCAGGTTGTTGAAAGGCTGCGCGGGCAGGAATTCCGCATCACGAATGTTTCCGACAGCAAGCGCCAGCGCAATCCTTTACCCCCGTTTATTACCAGCACGCTTCAGCAAGAGGCTTTTAACAAGTCTGGTTTCAATGCCGACCGGACGATGCGTACCGCCCAGGAATTGTATGAAGGGATTGAAATCGGAGGCGGGGAATCAGTAGGTTTGATCACTTATATGAGAACGGATTCGGTCAATATTGCCCAAGAGGCGATGGGAAAGGTCCGCGACTTTATCAAAGAACGATACGGGGACGCCTATCTTCCGGAAACGGCGAACAAATACAAGTCGAAGAAAAGCGCGCAGGAAGCCCACGAGGCGATTCGTCCGACGGATATCACGCGAACACCTTCCGATCTCAAGGCCTACCTCGATCAGGATCAATACAAACTTTATGAATTGATCTGGAACCGTTTTGTCAGTTGCCAGATGACTCCGGCTGTTTTTAAAAACCGGAAGATCGAAATCATGGCCGGGGAGGCTCAATTCGGCGTTTCTGGTTCCAATATTGTTTTCGACGGATTTCTGAAACTTTACAGGGATCAGGAAGAAGAGGAATCCACGTTAGATTTTTCCAATTACGCTAAAAACGACATTCTTGATCTTCTTGAGGTAAAACCTTCACAGCATTTCACCAAACCGCCGGCACGTTTTTCTGATGCCAGTCTTGTTAAAGCCCTCGAGGAGCAGGGAATCGGAAGGCCAAGCACGTATGCGTCGATCATTCAGACTTTAGTCAGCCGCAATTATATCCTCCGCCAGCGCGGTTATTTTACCGCGACGGAATTGGGAATTAAGGTCTCCGACCTCCTTGTTAAATTTTTCCCGCGGATCATGGATATAGGTTTTACCGCCGGGATGGAAGAGGAGCTGGATCAGGTGGAGGAAGGGACTGTGGAGTATGTGCATCTGCTGCAGAGTTTCTACGCGCCTTTCAAGAAAGAACTGGAGTTCGCCGGAAGCAACATGACACGCACGGTGAATTATGTTGAAGAAACATGCCCGGAATGCGGACGACAGATGGTCGTCAAATGGGGGAGGCGGGGAAAGTTTTTAAGCTGTTCCGGATTCCCCAAATGCAAGTTTGCGAAACCGATCACGACCGGGGTGAAATGCCCCCAGGAAGGATGTGACGGCGAACTGGTTCAGAGGCAATCCCGCGGCCGGCATTTTTACGGATGCAGCCGTTATCCAAAGTGTAATTACACTACGAATACCTTGCCCAGGAAAGAAGAGGAAGGGGCGAAAGACGAAAATAGCAAGACGGATGGTTCAAACTGAACGCCTTTTTTGATATAATTCAGTTATGAACCGCTACATTGACAAATTCCTGTCTTATCTTGAGATTGAGAAAAACTATTCACGTCATACTGTTGTCAATTATGCAGTCGATTTGAATGAGTTTTTAAAATTCATCGGTGATTCCACATCAGTCCAGGCTGTTTCTTATTTGCATTTCAGGCGGTTTCTGGCGCATTTGCGGCTGATGAATTACAAGTCCAGAACGCTGGCCAGAAAACTTTCCTCCATGCGGAGTTTTTTTAAATTCCTTCATCGCGAAGGTTTGATCAAGGATAACCCTTCGTTATTATTATCGACCCCTAAAATCGACAAGACCCTTCCTAAATTTCTCTCTGAACAGGATACGGTTAAACTCTTGGAAGCGCCTTCTGGTCGTTCCGAAACGGCCCTGAGGGACCGGGCCATGTTTGAAACGCTTTACAGCTCCGGGATCCGTGTCTCCGAACTCGTGGGGATGAATGTTGACAGTGTGGATACGATCGGCAATATGGTGAAAGTTGAGGGAAAAGGCAAGAAAGAACGCCTGGTCCCAATCGGAGACGTGGCGGTTTCAGCCATCCGTGATTATTTGGCGTCCAGACAGAATACAGCCCGCGCGCTTTTTTTAAACACAAATGGAAATCGGTTGACGGACCGCAGCGTCCGCAATATCATTAACAAGTATATTTTAAAAACAAGCGTCCTGATGCGCGTGTCTCCGCATACGTTAAGACATTCTTTTGCGACCCATATGCTTGATCATGGCGCTGACCTGCGTTGTGTCCAGGAACTTTTGGGGCATAGCCACTTATCGACGACCCAGATTTACACTCATGTGACCACCGACAAGATGAAAAAGGTCTATGATCAGGCGCATCCGCGGGCGTGATTGAAGGAAAGGAAAAAGCGGGAAGCGAAAAGGAAAGGGGTAGTAATTACTGGAACAAATGAGTCTGGGCCTTTCGCCTGTCGATTTTCGTTTGATGAATTAATATGTTTATCCTTTATGATATTTTCTTTATCGTGTTTGCTCTCGCTTATTTCCCGTATGTTCTGCTAAAAAGGAAATGGCATCCGGGATTCGTGATGCGTTTCGGGATCTTTCCTGAAGATATCAAGCAAAAACTTTTATCTGAAAAAAACATCTGGGTTCATGCCGTCAGTGTAGGTGAAGTTATGGCGGTTAAACATTTTGTCCGGCGGCTGAAGGAACTCCATCCTGATGCGCAGATCGTGATCTCAACAGTGACGGTCACTGGAAATCAACTTGCCAGAGAACATTTCTCCGAAGCTGTTACTATTTTTGCTCCGCTTGATTTTTCATTGTTTGTCCGGTCACACCTCCGGTTGATCCGTCCGGAAATTTACATTGCGGCCGAAACAGAGATATGGCCTAACATTTTTTACGCGATGTCCCGGAAAGGGATCCCGGTCATTCAAATCAATGGCCGCATTTCCGATAAAAGTTATCGGCGTTATCGGAGATTGCGGGGGGTTTTAAAAACAGTTCTGTCCCATGTCACGCGTTTTGCAATGCAAACTCCGGTTGATGCCCAGCGGATTATCAGTATCGGCGCCGACCCAAAAAAAGTTACCGTGACCGGTAATATGAAATTTGATGATATTCTTTCCGGTCAGCCTGCGCCGGAACGGATCTTCGCAAGGGAAGGGGCCAGGGTTATCGTTGCCGGCAGCACTTATCCCGGGGAAGAGGATATCCTGGTTAAAATTTTCCTCAAACTGAAGCAAAAATACCAGGATATCGCAATGATCCTCGCCCCAAGGCATATTGAACGCGCCGCTGATATCGAAGGCTTTCTTGTTAGAAATGACTGCCATTTCTCCCGGCTTTCCGGAATTATTAATAAAGGAAAATATGCCGAGGATATTCTTCTGGTCGATACTATTGGTCATTTGCGGGGTCTTTATGCCCAGGCGACGATCGTCTTTGTGGGAAAAAGTTTAACGGGGCGGGGAGGCCAGAATATTTTGGAACCTGCCTCGTTTGCGAAACCGATCATCGTCGGTCCCTATATGGATAACTTTCGTGCCATCACCGACCTCTTTTCGAGAGCCGGCGCTTTGATCACCGTTTATAATGAAGAAGAACTTCGGGAAGCAATCAGCGCCTTGCTGGATGATCCTGATGAGGCTTCACGGTTGGGAAGGAGCGGTTATCAAGTCATCAAGGGCCAGCAAGGATCAGTCGAGAAGACGCTTCAGGAAGTGGAAAAGCTCCTGGCGGCCTCCAGGAAACAATGCTCCTGTAAATTCTCCAAGCCATAATTCTTTGGATTGCTCCCAAGTGACAGCCCAAAACGGTATTCTTTATATTAGTATCTATACTAGATTTCTTTAATATTTCCTGTAAAATAGCTAATGCTTTTATTTCCTCCAGCATTTCAACAATACTGACGTTTAAATTTATGTTAACGAAAGAACATGGCCGTTTGTATTATTTGAAGCTTGTCCATGACCAGAAGTGTGGATGGGCAGCTGTTTTGCCTCGCAGCATCCTGAGATTTTGTTCATGGATTTATGGCCTTATTGTCAGGGGAATGCGTTGGGCCTATCAGCGGCGGTTATTAAAATCCTATCAGTTAGGGCGTCCCGTGATTTCGGTCGGCAATGTCACCTGGGGAGGAGTCGGAAAGACTCCTTTGGTTGAATTGATCGTTGAAATGTTATGGAACTCCGGAAAAAAACCGGTTGTCCTGATTCGTGGATACATGCCCGGAAAAAAAGAATTGAGGGAAGCGATCAGTGATGAAGCCCAGGTATTAAACCAGGCATTTAACGGACGGGTGCCGGTGATCGTGAACCGGGACAGGGTCCAGGGCGCTTTGAATGTCCCTGCGAATTATGCCCACGATATTTTTGTTCTTGACGATGGTTTTCAGCAGTGGCGGATCAGGAGGGATTTGAATATCGTGGCCATTGACAGCCTGAACCCTTTCGGGAATTACAGCCTTATTCCAAGAGGAATTCTCCGGGAACCGCTGACGGCATTGAAGTACGCTGATTTGATCGTTCTGATGAAAGCTGATTTGGGTTCCGGACATCTTTACCGGGTAAAGCAGGAGTTGAAACGTTTTTGTCCCCGGGCCGGTATCGTTGAAGCCGTTCATGAGGCAGAGAATTTTTTTGATCTGCGGAGCAGAAAACAACGCGGTTTGGCGGAATTATCGGGAGAGAAGGTGATGCTGGTCTCAGGCATTGGCACCCCCCAGGCCTTTGAGCATACCGCGAAAGAAACGGGTTTGAACGTCCAGGAGCATTTTATTTATCCCGATCATCATTGTTACCGGCAAGAGGATGTCCGGAAGATTGCCGGGCAGATGACGGAATTGGGGATATCCGTACTGGTGATGACGGCGAAAGATGCGGTAAAGCTTGACGATGAACTTTTGAAACTCTTTCCTGCGGAAGCGTTGCTTTTTGTTTTAAAAGTTAAAGTTCGTATTATCGAGGGAGAAAAGATTTTTTCTGATGCAATTCATCATCTCTATAATCATTAATATTGTTGCTTCATTTCTTCGTCTGATGCCGTTATCTGCGGCTGCAATGATCGGCCGTCTTGCAGGAAGGGTTTTTTATATTCTTGATAGACGGCACCGCAATCAGGTTTATCAGAATTTAAAGATCGCTTTTGCCGATCAAATGACACTGGATGAAATCAAGGCCTTGACGCTGAAGTTTTTCATTAATCTGGGGATGAATTTCGCGGAATTTCTCAGACTTCCGCAGATGTCGCCTGAACATGTTAAAAAACTGATTGAATGTGACGGGAAAGAAAGGTTCGAAGAGGTCATGAAGTCCGCAAAATGCGGCGCTGTGATGATGACAGCTCATTTTGGAAACTGGGAGTTGTCCCCGCTGGCAATGTCGGTTTTCGGTTTCCCGCAAAATCTTATTTTTAAAACCCAGGATAGCGCCTCTGCGTTTAATAAAGTGATGATGAAATGCCGGCGGGATGCGTACCGAAGTTATGGCAGCTGCATCAAGCTGTATGAACGGGGGGTAGGCGCCAGGAAATTACTGGAAGCCCTTCAGAATCGCGAACTCGTCGGTATGGTGATCGACCAGGGGGGGAAAGATGGTATTCCAGTTCAATTTTTAGGCCGGAGAACAAGTTTTTCGTCAGGCGGGGTACGGCTGGCGCTGAAAACAGGAGCGCCGATTTTTATAGGCGGCATGGGACGGAAAGATGGAGTTTATCACCGGCTTCTTATCCGTTATTTTCCGAATGAAGCCGCTAATGAGAAGGATAATGTCGCTCTTTATCTTCAGGGGATCGCCAATCAAATGGCTGCGATGGTTCGGGAAGCGCCGGAACAATATATGTGGATGTATAAATTATGGAAATTCGATCCTTCCTGCAACGTCATTATTCTTGATGACGGGAGAGTCGGGCATTTGCGCCAGTCCGAGGGAGTGGCCAAGACAATCAGCCGGGAAATCGTTCAGCGCGGAGGCAGCGTATCTGTCAAGACGGTCAAGGTCGAATACCCGGGTAAATTTTCCCAAATGATACTGATTTTATGTTCCTGGATCGGGCCCATACTCCCTATGTTTGTCTTGGTGAAGCTGCTGAAGAAATACCTTAAGCCGGAGACGTTTCAAGGGCTGACCGCTATGAAGGCGGACATCGTGATTTCCGCGGGATCTTTGAGCGCTCCCGTCAATTATGTTATTTCCAGGGAGCATTGCGCAAAGAATATTTTAATTCTCCGGCCGAACCTTTTGCCATGGTCAAGGTTTGATTTGGTAATTTTACCCAGGCATGATGTGGACGCCAAAAAGGTTTCCGGTGATCGGGTTGTTTTGACCAAAGGTGCTGTTAACCTGATTGATGAGGATTATCTCAGCCTCCATGCGGAAAAACTGCTTCAGCGGTTTTCGCATCTGAAATTGCGGGATAAGTTTAAGATCGGGGTGTTGCTGGGCGGGGATACCAAAAATTACGTTCTGGATGAGAGCGCAGTGAAGATACTGGTCCATCAGCTGAAAGATGCGGCAGAACAGCTGGATGCGGACATCCTCCTGACAACGTCAAGGCGGACATCGTCAAAAGTCGAGAATCTGTTGGCCCGGGAACTTAAAAAATATCCGCGCTGCCAGCTGCTGGTCATCGCCAATCGTAACAATGTTGCCGAGGCTGTGGGAGGGATTTTGGGACTATCTGATGTTCTGGTCGTGTCCGGCGACAGTATTTCCATGATTTCTGAATCTTCGGCGTCCGGGAAAAAGACCATTGTTTTTCCAGTAAAAAAACGATCGACAAAGGGCGAGGAGCATAAACATAATCAATTCATTGACCGGTTAAACACCGAAGGCTATATTTTATGCTCCGATCTTAGAATGATTGCCTGTTCCATTTTTGATTTAGCTAAAAACAAAATTTGCACAAGAAGACTTGATGATGACGAAACGATCCGTAATGGTGTGTTAAGGATTTTATAAAATTGATTATTGTTTGGGATTTGGGTTTTTGGAATTGTGATTATGAGTAAAAAAATGCGAATTTTACAAATTTTACCTGAACTTAATGTGGGTGGGGTCGAGACGGGGACTGTCGATTTCGCCAAGTATCTGAAAGAACACGGGCATTACCCTGTTGTGGTTTCAAACGGAGGGGACCTTGTCAGGGAGCTCACCGATCGCGGGATTCATCACTACAGATTGCCGGTCCATCATAAAAATCCTTTTTCTGCGTTGTCGTGCATCCGAAAGCTTCGGGAGATCATCCTGGAGGAACACATTGATATTGTCCATGCCCGTTCCAGGGTTCCGGCCTGGATCGCCTTTTTCGCCTGCCGTAAAACGCCCGCCCAGTTCATCACTACGTGCCATGGCCATTACTCGGTCCAGTTTTTTTCAAGGATAATGTCTTTCTCCAAACTGGTTATCGTGCCAAGCAACGTGATCGGCCGGCATATGATGGAGGCTTTTCATGTCCCGGCGGAACATATCAGGTGTATTCCCCGGAGTGTGGATTTGACGCGTTTTAATATTGAACGGGAAGATCATACCGGTCAAAACCAGATTGTAACCATTGTAGGACGTCTTACTCCATTGAAAGGCCATGTTTATTTTTTAAAAGCCATGGCCAAACTTGTTCGTTCCATGCCCTACGTTAAGGTGTTGATTGTCGGCGATGCCCCAAAGAAAAAGGAATCTTACCGCAAGGAGCTCGAGGTTTTGACGCGTCACCTCGGTCTTTCCGAGCATGTGGAATTTCTGGGCCGACGGAAGGATGTCCCTCAAATTATGGCTGCGAGTGATGTGGTCGTTATGTCGTCGATCGAACCTGAGGCGTTCGGACGGGTTATTATCGAAGCCCAGGCCGTAGGGACTCCGGTTGTCGCGACGAATGTCGGCGGTATCGTGGAAGTTCTGGAGCATGAGAAGACCGGACTTCTGGTCCTTCCCAAAGATCCTGACGCCATGGCGAATGCGGTCATGCGGCTTCTGAATGAAAAAAAATTTGCCAAAGAGATGGCGGCGCGCGCCAGAAAACATCTGGAAGAAAATTATACCCTTGACCGCATGGCGGGGCAGACTATCAGTGTGTATGAGGAATTGATGGAACAACTTAATTTATTGGTTATTAAAATGACGGCATTGGGTGACGTTGTGTTGATCACGGCCTCATTAAAGGCATTGCGACGCAGTTATCCCCGCGCGCGGATCTGCTGTTTAGTGGATGAGTCGTGCAAGGACATTCTGCGGAAATGTCCCTATCTTGATGAACTGATTGTTATTGATTTGAAAGGCAGGGACAGAGGCCCTCTTGGAATCTTGAAGGCAGGGTTGCGTCTGACGGGATATCATTTTGACAAGGTAATTGATTTTCAGAACAATCAGAAAAGCCATTTGCTCGCTGCCATGACCTTTGCTCCGCATATTTACGGTTACCGCAATAAAAAATTAGGTTTTCTGGTTACCGATCCCGTTGTTAATCCGGATCACGATCTCCCCCCCGTAGAACATCAGTTTAAAGTTCTGAATCTCATGGGGATTAAACCGGACCCGGAGGATTTACTGGAAATTTATCCTTCTTCAACAGACGTACAAAAGGCCCAGGCCCTGCTGGATTCAGAATGGGTCAGCTCCGGGATGAAGCTGGTCGGAATAAACCTTTCGGCGTCATTGAAATGGAAGACGAAGAACTGGCCGTTGAAAAAAATGGCCAGACTCTGTGATTTGATGGCGGCCGAAAATGTGCGCGTAATGATTACCGGAACCGGCAAGGATAAAGAGACCGCCGATGAATTGATGCGTCTCACAAAATCCAAACCGGCGAATTTTGTCGGGCGCACCAAGATCAATGAATTGGCCGTGTTGATCAGGCGGTGCGATGTTTATATTACCCCGGATTCGTCACCCATGCATTTGGCCGCGGCTGTCGGGACGCCTTTCATTGCCTTGTTCGGTCCGACTTCGGCCAAGCGCCATCTTCCTCCGAACCGTTCATCGATCGTCATTCAGAGGAAAATGGACTGCGCCCCTTGCTATAACGCCAGGTTCTGCCGGATTCTCAATCATGCCTGTATGGAGGACATACGCGAAGAAGAGGTTTTTGAGGCGGTCAAAAAATTGATAAATAGGAAATAGCGGCGAGGCGGCCTGCTTCGCCGTAGAACCCAAGGCTGCGCAGAGGGCTGGTTGCCGCTGTGCAAAAGTAAAAATGAAGATCCTTTTTTTAACAACTCATTTTAACACCGGCGGAATCACGAATTATATTATGACCCTTTCAAGCCAGATGGTGAGAGACGGTCATCATGTCATTGTCGTCTCGAGCGGGGGAAATTGTGTTGAGGGGTTGGAGGGGCCGGGCACACGCCATGTCGAGATGAGTATCAGGACTAAATCGGTGTTTTCCCCAAAATTGATTAGGGCTGCATTCCGGATTAAACAACTTATCAGGGATGAGAACATTGAAATTATTCATGCCAATACCCGGGTGACCCAATGGCTTGCATGTTTGGTCTCTTCCATGACCGGCGTTCCGTATGTTTCAACCTGCCATGGTTTTTTTCGTCCACGGTTTTTCCGAAAGATTTTTCCCTGCTGGGGCAAAAAAGTCATAGCGATCAGCGATCAGGTGGGTGAGCATTTGACGAAGGACTTTGGAGTTGATTCCGGGAGGGTCGCCGTTATTCGTAACGGAATAGACCTGGATCGTTTTTCCCCGGTGACGAAAGATGCCAGGCGGGCGCTTCAGATGAAAGCCGGATTTGACGGGGTCAAAATTATCGGGATCGTGGCGCGGCTGGCTGATGTCAAAGGGCATCATATTTTGATTGACGCTGTCAGGATTATGCGGGGCAGTATTCCGCGCATCAGACTTTTGATCGTGGGAGAGGGGAAAGAAGAAACCCGCCTCAGGCGCCAGGTCGAAAAACTCGGGCTTTCCGATATCGTTCTTTTTCAGCCGATCGTTAACCGGACCAGCGAAATTTTACAGTTACTGGATTGTTTTGTTTCTCCTTCATTGAAGGAGGGGCTGGGGCTGTCTGTTATGGAAGCCCAGGCTTCAGGACTGCCTGTGGTTGCTTCCAGGACCGGAGGGATCCCGTCGTTAATTGAGGACGGGATAACGGGGGTCCTGGTGGAACCTGGCAATGTCGACATGCTCGTAGATAAGATGATTACGGTGCTGAATGACGATGAGTTTTGCGATGCTCTTGCCAGGAACGCCAGACAGAAGGCAGAACGTGAATACGGAGCGGAAATGATGGCGGAGAAAACCATGGAAGTTTACCAGAGCCTTGGTTCCCGGAATCGCGAACTCAAAAATTCGAAGCGCGAAATGCGAAATTCGAAGGAAATTTAAAAGGTAAATGTTTTCAAAGCTCAAAAAATTTTTTCTAAAAATGATTTATGTTTAAATGCCAATATTTCGAATTGCAATTTAGTTTGAACTTTGATATTCGGGTTTCGGATTTAACGTCCACAGGCGATATTTGCCACCTGGTTTCCAGATTGGATTAAAGGATGGATTCATGAAAAATATTCTTGTCGTCAATGTCAACTGGTTGGGAGATGTTATTTTTTCAACGACCGTATTTAAGGCATTGCGTCTTCAATTTCCTGATGCCAGAATTTGTTGTATGGCTGTTCCGCGAGTCGTTCCCGTTCTCGAATGCTGCCCTTACGTCGATGAGATTATAGTTTATGATGAGAAAGGGGCTCACCGCTGGCTTTGGCAGAAGTTAAAATTGATCATGAAGCTGCGGAAATACCACTTTGATGCCGCCTTCCTGCTTCATCGTTCATGGACACGGGCTTTCATGGTTTATCTGGCTGGGGTACGCCAGCGGGTGGGGTATGATGTGAAAGATTTGGGAAGATTGCTGACCCGCAAGGTTGATGTTCCCGAAGGAAATATTCATCGGGCGGATTATTACCTGCACGTCATTGAATCATTCGGGATTCCGGTCACAGACCGGACCATTGAATTGTCCGCGCCGGAAGACGCCAGACGGCAGGTTGACAGTTTCCTCATGCTGAAAGGAATTCGAAAAGATGATTTTCTGGCTGTTGTCAACCCGGGAGGAAACTGGCCTTTAAAGCGCTGGCCTAAGGAAAATTTTGCGCTGCTTATCGAACGCATGATCAGGGAGTTGAAGATCAGGGTCGTCATTTCCGGTTCCGCGGGAGATGAGGCCCTGGCCGATGAGATCAGGGAGGCGTCGCATGTTGTTCCTTTGGTTATGGCCGGCAAAACTTCTCTTCCCCAGATTTTCGCGTTAATGAAGCGTGCGAATATTGTCATATCTGCAGATTCAGGTCCAATGCATATGGCTTCGAGCGCAGGGACTCCGACGATAGCTATTTTCGGACCGACCCGTCCCGAGGTCACCGGACCGAGAGGAAAAGGGGAAGTGATCATACTTCAGAAAGAACTTGAATGCAACAAACAGGCTTGTTATAACCTCGATTGCCCGGATAATCGGTGTATGCGGGCAGTAACAGTAGACGAAGTTTTCGACAGGGTGCTGGCATGTTATCAGTCATGGTCCGCGGCCAGGAAGCAGGGGAGTTGACATGGCGAAAAAAATAAATCCGGATGACGTTAAAAAAGTTCTTGTCATTTCATTATCCAACCTCGGGGACATTATCCTGACATTTCCCGTGATCGATATTTTGCGTCGTGATTTTGCCCAGGCAGATCTTTCTGTCATGATTGGTCCCAGGGGTAAATCCCTTTTAATAGATAATCCCAAAGTTGATCATCTTTATATTTATGACAAGCACATGGGATTGCGAAACAAGATCCGATGGATCGCTCAGCTGCGGAAAGAGAAGTTTGATTTGATCGTTGATTTGCGGCATGGGATTCTACCGCTTATTTTAAGAACAAAATACCGGACGCCTTTGATCAGACGGCGAATCCTTGACGAGCATTACCGTGACCAACACTTGAGGTACCTGTATGCCGTTCATCCCGCCCATTTATCCAATGAGCGCTATGCGTTTTATCCCCTGGAAAAAGATGTGGATTCTGTCAAGTCAATCCTGCGCGAACACTTCCAGCCCGAGGATCCGATCGCCGTGATGGCTCCCGGTGCGGCAGATCACCGTAAACGATGGACCGAAGACGGTTTCGCGAAAGTCGCCGATCAGCTTGCCCAACAAAAGGGATTGCATATTGTTTTTGTCGGAAGCGAAAACGATTCGCCGATCATCTCAAGAATCATGGCCAGGATGCAGCGATCGGCCCTTGATTTAAGCGGAAAGATCTCTTTCCCCCAGACTGGAATTATCATGCGGCTTGCAAAGATTGTTATCGCCAACGACAGTTCTGCCATGCATCTGGCGAGTTATCTGGGCGTTCCGCTTATTGCTTTATATGGGCCTACTAATCCGGTTAAGAGCGGGCCGTGGGGGAATTGGTCGGGATTTATCCAGCATAATGAAGACTGCATGGCCTGTTGTGAAAAGATTCCTGATGCCGAACATTCCTGCATGAATGCGATTCAGCCCGCTGAAGTGATTGCGATGGCTGAGCGTTTGATGAACCCCAGTTTTTAACATGTAATATTTAATTAAATCTCAAATTCTAAAACATAAATTTTCAACAAATTCAGAATAAAAAACTAACGTTTTAACTTTGAACCTGGAATTTTTAAAACAGATTATTTAAAGAGCATATTTAATGAGGGGTTTGATATTCAAATGAAGAAAATTCTGCTTATCAGGACGGACCGGATCGGCGATGTGATCCTGACCCTGCCCGCCGTCCATACCTTGCGGGAACAAATGCCGGGGGCGAAAATCTCAATGCTGATTTCCCCGTTGACATTAGATCTGGTTTCCGGGCATCCAGATATCGACGAGGTCCTGATCGATGATAAAGATGGCCGGCACAAAGGCGTTCGCGGATTTTTGAAATTGGTTGAGGAAATCCGGAGCAAAGAGTTCGCTGTCGTGATCAATTTTCATACCAAAAAACGGACCAACCTGTTATGTTTTTTGTCCGGGATTCCCCATCGTATTGGTTATCGGAATGAGAAGTTCGGTTTTCTGCTTACAGAGAAAATTCCGGATGTCCGTCCTCAAGGGAAAAAACATGAGTCGGAGTACTGTTTTGACCTGTTAAAGCCGTTAGGAATATCGACGGGAACGCTCACTATGTCCCTTCCTTATCAAGAGAGCGCGGAACAATGGGCGGCCGGCTTTTTTCAACAGCTGGGAGTGAAGACAAAGGGTTTAAAATATGTCGCTCTTCATTTAGGCGCCAGCTGTCCGACCAAGCGATGGCCGGTCATGAATTTTGCCGCGCTTGTCAGAAATATTTATGACAGGCATCCGGTTCAATTTATTTTAATCGGAACCATGGATCAGAAGCCACTGGTCGTGGAATTGAAGCGAATTGTGCCGCACGTACCGTTTGAAGACCTGTCCGGGAAACTTTCCCTGTCAAAGACGGTGTCGGTAATCAAGCGTTGCGATCTTTTGATCTCAAATGATTCCGGTCCAGTGCACATTGCGGCCGCGGCCGGAACGCCAGTTGTTTCCATCTTTACGCGAAATCAACCTGGAATTAACCCTGGAAGATGGCGTCCTTTAGGTCCTTGTTCTGTTTTTGTGGCTCCTCCTCAAGATATGAGTATTTCCTTTGCCAAAGGAGAGGTCCGGGATGACAGATTTCTATATTGTATTACGCCTGAACAAGTTTTGACTGTTGTTGACGCTGTTTTACAAGTGTGATAAAATCAGCTCCTCTTTTAAGTACTATTCTAATTTATAGAGTAATTTCCAGGAATTTTCCTATAAGTTTTCCCTGAAAGGAGGGACTTTTGAGCACGTATAAAGGCATTATTGCCAAATTCAAGACGAAAAAAGTCCTTGTTGTAGGTGATATTATTCTGGACCGGTATATTCAAGGCAGCGTTTCGCGGATTTCTCCCGAAGCCCCTGTCCCTATCGTTTTAGAAGAAAAATCAAGCTATCAGCCTGGCGGGGCGGCTAATGTCGGTCATAATCTGGCTGTTTTAGGGGCTGAAGTTGTGCAAGTTGGCAGAATCGGCAGTGATTTCGAAGGCCAATTATTGAAAAGGGCGATTAAGAATAAAGATATTGACATCAGCGGGATTTTTATTGACAAGCATGTCTCCACAATCACCAAGACCCGTGTGATTGCCCAACATCAGCAGGTTGTCCGAATCGACAAAGAGGATTCGGGCGCGGATATTCAGGACCCGTTGCTGAATAAGATTAAATCTTTTCTGCAAGACAAGATTAACAAGGTTGATGCTGTTATCATTTCAGATTACGGGAAGGGAATGATCACTCCGGAGTTGGTTACAGTGGTCACAAGCATGGCGATACAAAATGGGATCCCGGTGACGGTGGATCCGAAAGTGGAACATTTTGGTTGTTATAAGCGTGTTACCTGCATTACGCCCAATTTAAAAGAAGCCGAGAATGCGATCAGAAATATAAAAATACGGGAAGATGACGGACATATTTTGGGTTTGAATAATGATAAGCTGATGACAATGGAAGATATTGAAACGGCCGGCGACCGTTTATTAAAATATTTGAACTCGGAAGCTCTCCTTATAACGCTGGGGGAACAGGGTATGCGGCTTTTTGAAAAAGGAAGGAAACCTTACGGAATCGAGACCAAGGCACAGGAGGTCTTTGATGTGACTGGAGCGGGAGACGCTGTTATTTCTGTTTTTACATTGGCCTTAACCGCAGGGGCAACGAGACGCCAGGCGGCGGAATTGGCTAACTATGCCGCAGGTATCGTGGTTGGAAAGATGGGGGCGGCCGCAGCGACGCCGACCGAAATTTTACAGGCTGTTAAAGCTTGAGACAAGGTCACCGGATCATCGGTATTTACCTATGAGATATTACTGGTGACAGATGATGTTGAGGGAGTTTATGAAGACAAAAGCAATCGGCGTTATTCCGGCACGTTGGGCTTCTACGCGTTTTCCCGGAAAGGTTCTGGCGGACCTGAACGGCAAGCCGATGATTTATTATGTTTGGCGGCAGGCCAGGAAGTCGTCGCTGCTTCAAGATGTCATTATTGCCTGCGATGCGGAGCATGTTGAGAAAGCGTGCAAGGCCTTTGGGGCGAAAGCCGTCATGACTTCTTCGGAGCACCAGTCAGGGACGGACAGGATTGCCGAGGCAGTCAGAAATGTGGATGCAGATATCGTTGTCAATATTCAGGGGGATGAACCGTTAATTTCTCCCGATGTTATTGACAGGCTTGCAGCGGAGTTAATAAATGCCGACAAACATTGCCCGGTGGCTACGGTAATTAAGCGGATTGATGATGAGGCGGATGTTGCGAACCCCAATGTCGTAAAGGTTGTCGTCGACTGTAATGGTTATGCCCTGTATTTTTCACGTCATGGAATTCCGTATCATCGATCAAGAAAAGAATGGGGAAGTGGTACTGTCTATTTCAAGCATTTGGGGATTTATGCCTACCGGAAGAATTTTTTGATGGGCTTTCATTCACTGCCTGTTTCATTTTTGGAAGAAGCCGAGAAACTGGAACAGCTCCGGGTTCTTGAAGCCGGGCTGAAGATTAAAACTATCACCACCGAAAGTGAGACTCTCGGAGTGGATACACCCGAAGATCTTGAGCGGGTAGCCAGGGTACTAAAGGAAGACCAATAATGAAAATGACAAAGATGATTAAAGTAAACGACGTGGTGTTTGGGGGAAATCATCCTTTTGTGCTGATTGCCGGCCCTTGTGTGATCGAGGGGAAAAAGATTGTTTTTGAGATAGCTGAATATCTCAAGGATGTGACGACACGGCTCAAAATCCCGTTTGTTTTTAAGGCGAGTTTTGACAAGGCCAACCGGACATCATTAAAATCCTTTCGCGGCCCCGGGCTGGACAAGGGATTGGATATTCTGGCCGCGGTCAAAAAAACATTTGATGTGCCCATCCTGACGGATATTCATCTGCCGGAGCAGGCCCAACCCGCCGCAGGTATCGCCGATATTTTGCAGATTCCAGCGTTTCTGTGCCGTCAGACAGACCTGTTAACAGCGGTGGCTAAAACAAAGAAGGTCGTGAACATTAAAAAAGGGCAATTCATGGCCCCCTGGGATATGAAGGAGGCGGTCGCGAAGGTCGCTGACAGCGGGAACAAAAATATTTTACTGACCGACCGCGGGGTTTCTTTTGGTTATAACACACTCGTTTCGGATCTGCGCGGTCTTGCCATTATGCGCGAGACTGGATATCCGGTTATTTTTGACGCGACCCACAGTGTTCAACAGCCAGGCGGACAGGGGGCGACTTCGGGAGGGCAAAAAGAATTTGTGCCTTTGCTGTCGCGGGCGGCCGTTGCGGCGGGATGTGACGGGCTTTTTATGGAGGTTCATCCTGACCCGGATAAGGCGAAATCCGACGGCCCGAATATGCTGGCCCTGGACTCGCTGGAAGATCTTTTGATCGATGTAATTGCGATTGATACAATCGTGAAACGAAGAGCACATGTGCTCCAGAGTTCATGTGCACATGAAAAACCTTGAGTCACTTGCGCGCCTGCGCTCCGGTGCTCTTGTGCCCTTTCAAAAGGACAAATTATGTCACTTGCTTACGCAAAAAAGCTGATCCTCACCGAAGCCGAGGCTGTGAAGACTTTGGTTAATAAACTCGACAAAAATTTTTTAAAGGCCCTGGATTTGATTGCCAAATCAAAAGGACGCCTGATCGTTGCCGGGATGGGCAAGACGGGGATTATCGGCCGGAAGATAGCGGCCACGCTGTCGTCGACGGGTACGCCCAGTATTTTTATGCACAGCGCCGAAGCCGTTCACGGAGATCTGGGGCAGGTAACCAGGGATGATATCGTCATCATCATTTCGACCAGCGGTGAAACAGAAGAAACAACGCGGCTTGCCCCGTTGTTAAAAAAGATCGGGGCCACGACCATTGCCGTTACCGGTAACCCGAAATCGACGCTGGCGAAATCCTGTGATGTTATCCTTGATGTGGGAGTGGCACGCGAAGGCTGTCCGCTGGGTGTGGCTCCAATGGCTTCTACCACAACGACATTAGTGCTGGGGGATGCCCTGGCTGCCTGTTTGATTATCCGAAAAAATTTTCGAAAAGAGGATTTTGCCTTTTATCATCCCGGAGGGTCTCTTGGCAGACAACTGTACCTCAAGGTTGAAGATATTATGAGGAAAGGCGGAAATTACCCGCTTGCCAGGGCAAACACCAGGATTAAAGACGTGCTGGTCGCCATTACAAAGGCCAGATGCGGCTCCGCCTGCGTAGTTGACGGGAAGGGGAAACTGATCGGGATTTTAACGGACGGCGATATCCGCCGGCATTTTGAGCATGAGGATATCTTTCTGACACAGAAGGTCAGTGAGGTCATGACCAAGGGACCGGCAACCATTAATCAATCCGAGCTTGCGGTTGAAGCGTTTCATCTGTTGAAAGAACGGAAGATTGATGAGCTGCCGGTCATTGATGATCATGGAAAATCAGTCGGGCTTCTTGATATTCAGGATCTTTTGAGGGCGGGACTATTTTAATCAGGAGGGATCAGGACATGAATGATCTGCTGAAAAAAATCAAGGTTCTGATTATGGATGTGGACGGGGTGCTGACAGACGGTAAAATCGTTCTTGATTCGAACGGGAACGAATTAAAATTTTTTTGTGTTAAAGACGGATTCGGGTTGACGCGGTGGCGCAGTCACGGGAAGCACACGGCCATTATTTCCGCACGTTTTTCAAAATCCGTCGAACTGAGGGCTGAAATGCTCGGAATCGATCTGGTGTTTCAGAGCGCCGACCGGAAAGAAGACTATTATCAAAAAGTTCTTCAGACCTTTGGAGTAAGCGACGGACAGGTTTGTTATATCGGCGACGATCTGAAAGATATCCCGGTGATGCGTCGGGCCGGTTTGGGGGTTGCTGTCGCCAATGCATCCGCCGAAACAAAGGCGGCGGCGAATTATGTTACTGCGGCGAACGGCGGAAACGGGGCCGTTCGAGAAGTCATTGAGATGATTTTAAAAGCGCAAAATTTATGGAAGCTTGAGCCATGAGCAGTCTGAGAGATAAAAAGTTCCTGCCAATACCGTCAAATTTATCTGTTCTGACGCTGGCGTCAGCGCTGATATTAGCGCTGTTGTTGACGCCGGGACTTCTTGCGCAGGAGGTTGTGACGCAGCAGGTGGATGGTTTTACCCTGGAGGGATTTGATGAGAACGGGCAGCGATCCTGGGAAGTTAATGGGCAGACGGCCGACATCTTCGGGGATACGATCAAGATTTTAAATGTCGACGCGAATACTTATGGGGAACAGGAAGTCAACCTGAAAGCCGACACCGGGGAAGTCGACAAGAAAAGCGGCAATGTTCATTTGCAGGACAACGTGGTGATCACGACCAGGGAGGGAAGTCAGCTTAAGACAGATTCCCTTGACTGGGAAAAAGAGAAAAATCTGGTTGTCACTGAGGATTCGGCGGAGATTACGGATAAAGCGATCAAGGCAACCGGGGTGGGTTTAACAGCCCATCCTGAACTTAAGACGGCCCAGCTCGAAAAAAATATCGTTGTTGAAGTTGAGGCCGAAAAAGCCGATTCCGAGAATCAAAAAGAACAAATCGTGATTACATGTGACGGGCCTATGGAGCTTGATCAGAGGAACAATCTGGCGATCCTCAAGGAGAACGTTGTCGCCATCAGAGGGGACGAGACTCTTAAGGCGGATTTGGTTGAAGTGTTTTTTGACCCGGTTACGCGCCGCATTGTTTCGATTATCTGTACGGATAATGTATCGGTTCAGCGCGGGGATAATATTTCTTATGCTGATAAGGCGGTTTATAATGCTGCTGACCAAAAAGTTATTTTTATCGGTCGTCCCAAGCTGATCATGACATCAGAAGAGAAGAATAAGTCTTTTTTTTAGAATTTTAGCTAAATAATCTTTAATTTTATGGAAACAGTATTATAATAACCTTTTCTTAGACAGCCCTGGAGTGATTTCACGTTATGTCCGTTCACCTTTTAGAAACACATGAATTGGGAAAAACTTACGGCGGCCGTAAAGTCGTTGACGGCCTCAGTATTTCGGTTGGCCGCTCTGAAATCGTTGGAATTCTCGGCCCTAACGGAGCCGGGAAGACGACATCTTTCTATATGATCGTTGGCATTATTTCGTGCGATACCGGGAATATTTATTTTGATCAGGTCGATATAACCCGCTTACCGATTCACGAACGATGCCGTTTGGGAGTCGGATATCTGGCGCAGGAACCCTCTATTTTCCGGAAACTGACGGTTGAAGAAAATATCATGGCGGTGCTTGAGACGCTCAGGATAAGCCCCCGGGAACGGCGCCGCAGATTAAATTCGTTGCTTGAAGAATTAAATATTGCCCATCTGGCCAAAAGTAAAGCTTATACTTTATCAGGCGGAGAGCGGCGCCGGCTTGAAATCACCAGGGCTCTGGTGAACAATCCTTCGTTCTTGCTGCTGGACGAGCCGTTTTCAGGCATTGATCCGATTGTAGTTGCTGAGGCGCAGGAAATCATCCGCGATTTGAAAAACAGGGGGTTGGGTATCTTGTTGACGGACCATAATGTCCGTGAGACATTGTCTATCACAGACAGGGCTTATTTAATCGTTGACGGAAAAATCCTGATTTCGGGAACGGCCGAAGACCTGATCAATAATCCGAAGGCTAAAGAAATTTATCTTGGCGAAAAGTTCAGGATGTGATCAATCAAAAGCTAAATCAACCTAAAATTTTACAACAAGAGGAATGAAACAAATGAAGGTTGCAATAAAAAAACTGGATGCTTTAAAAAGGGAGTTGAATTTTGAAGTTTCAAAAGAACGTGTATCGAAGAAGATAGAAGAAGTTTTCAAGGATATAACCCGTGAAGCCAAAGTGAAAGGTTTCAGACCGGGTAAGGCGCCGCGGCATGTGATTGAATCTGAGTATGGCGGCCTGGCTAAGGAAGAAGCGATCAAGAAGATTATCCCTGAGGTTTATCAGGAAGCCCTGGAAAAAGAATCAATCTCTCCCCTTGATTATCCTGAAATCGGTGCAGTGGAGTTTAAGGACGGAATCCTGAAGTTTACGGCGGGGATCGAGGTCAAACCGGAGGTTAAGGTTACCAATTACAAAGGGATTGCCGTCACCAGGAAAAGTTCAGCTGTTACTGATGAAGAACTTGCCAAAACCTTGGAATATTTTCAGAAGGGTCAGAGCAAGGAAGGGGAAAAGACTGAGATTAATGATGATTTTGTTAAGGGGCTGGGGTATCCCAATCTGGATACGTTTAAAGATTCTCTTAAGCGGCAAATGGAGATCGACAAGGACCGCCAGAACCGTATGGATGTGGAGCGGCAGATTACCGATGTATTGGTGAAAAATGCGAAACTGACGGTTCCTCAATCGCTGGTTCAGAAGCAGCAGGAGTACCGTTTAAGCGATTTGAAGCGGCGTTTGAAATCCCAGGGGCTGCCTGATGAGGAGATTGAGAAGCGCGCGAATGAAATGACGAAAGATATGAAGGAACTGGTAGAGCGGGACGTTAAATTGTTTTTGATTTTTGACAAGATCGCGGAAGATGAAAAAATTCAGGTCAAACAGGGAGAGAATGTGCCGGCAAAGGTGATGGAGTTTCTTATGAAAGAGGCTCAATGGCAAGACGAAAAGATAAAATAATTGTCAATGAAGGAGGGAGAGCATGGATGCGTTTTCGCAATTAATTCCGATGGTGGTTGAAAAATCAACGCATGGCGAACGGGCGTATGATATTTATTCAAGATTGTTAAAAGAACGGATAGTCTTTATTGGAACGGCTATCGATGATAACGTGGCAAACGTTATCATCGCTCAACTGCTTTTCCTGCAGAGTGAAGACGCCCACAAGGACATTCATATTTATATCAATTCTCCGGGGGGGGCTGTGACTGCGGGGCTGGCCATTTATGACACGATGCAATTTATTAAGCCCGATGTCTCCACGTATTGTATAGGGCAGGCAGCCAGTATGGGGGCTGTTTTGCTTGCGGCTGGGACAAAGGGAAAACGTTTTTCTTTGCCTTACTCAAGGATCATGATTCATCAGCCCTGGGGGGGAACGCAGGGAACGGCCAGTGATATTTCGATTCAGGCCAAAGAAATTCTGAGAATGAAGGAAGAGCTTGCAAAAATCCTTGCTTCCCACACCGGGCAAACCGTGGGAAAGGTTGTTGAAGACTCGGATCGTGATTTTTTCATGTCGGCCCAGGAGGCCAAAGAATACGGACTGGTCGATCAGGTTATTGTCTCGGCGAAAAAATAGATAAAAATTTTTTAAGTGATTTCAGATCATTTATACCGAAAGGAAGGGGAGCAGGTTATGAAACGAAATCTTTTGTTAACACCGGGCCCAACCCAGGTTCCACCAAATCTATGTGAGGTATTGGGAAGACCGATTATTCATCATCGAACGCCCCAGTTTCAGTCTTATTTAAAGGAAGCGATCGAGGGCCTGCAGTTTGTCCTGCAGACGAAAAATGATGTTTATTTGATGGCATCTTCAGGGACGGGAGCGATGGAAGCAAGCATGTGCAGCATGATTTCCGAGGGAGACAAAGTCATTACCGTTGAATCGGGGAAATTTGGGGAACGCTGGACAGAGTTAGCAAAGGCCTTTCGCGCCCAGCCGATTGTTATGCAGATCAAATGGGGGACAGCCGTCAAGGCTGCCGAGATTGAAGTGAAGTTAAAAGAAGATCCTTCGATCAAGGCTGTTTTTATCACATTATGTGAAACCTCGACCGGTGTTTCTCCTGATGTCAAAGCGATTGCTGATGT
Organism: Candidatus Omnitrophota bacterium; assembly: GCA_040753435.1. Classification (GTDB taxonomy): domain Bacteria; phylum Omnitrophota; class Gorgyraeia; order Zapsychrales; family JANLHA01; genus JAKLFA01. The sequence goes on from JBFMEN010000062.1 coordinate 69,012, forward strand.
CGTCAGAAAAACCAATGCCATCCTGGTGATTGATGCCGTTAGCGGTCTTGGGATCATGGATTTGAAAATGGACGAGTGGGGAATCGATGTGGTTGCCTCCGCTTCGCATAAAGGGTTTATGCTTCCTCCCGGGCTGGCCTTCGTTGCAGTTAGCCCGAAAGCCAAGGCCATGATGGAGAAATCAACCGCTCCCAAGTATTATTTCGATTTGCGCAAATATGCCAAAATGTATGATAAGGTGGATACTCCGTTCACTCCTGCCATCGGTATCGTGATTGCCCTTACTGAAAGCTTGAAAATGTTTAAGGAAAAGGGGCTGGAGGCGGCTTTTGCTTCCTATGCCAGGTTAGCAAAAGGCGTGACGGCAGCGGTGGAGGGGTTGGGACTTGAAGTTTATCCTGTCCCTGAAGCAAGATCCAATGTGTTAACCGCCGTCAGGATTCCGGAAGGAATTGACAGCGGAAAAGTTGTAAAGTTGATGAGAGACACTTACGGCATTTCCGTGGCCGGAGGCCAGGGTGATCTTAAGGGCAAGGTTATCCGTATAGCTCATATGGGTTGTCTTGATGAGTATGACATTATTACCGGTATCTCGTGTCTTGAAAAAGTTCTCAAACAGTTGGGATACAAGTTTGAATTGGGCGCAGGGGTTGCGGCTGCCCAGCGGTATTTCAATAGTTAATAAGGGAAAGGGTTTGTTATGAAAATTCTTATTACTGATAAATTAGAAAAAGAAGGCATTGATATCTTTAAAGCCGTCAAGGATTTTCAAGTTGACTGCAAGTATGATTTGACTCCGGAGCAGTTGAAAGAGGAGATTAAGGGTTACGATGCCCTGATCATTCGAAGCGGGACAAAGGTGACGGCTGAGATCATAGAAGCCACTGATAAACTAAAGTATATAGGACGGGCCGGGGTGGGGTTGGATAACGTAGATTTAAAAGCGGCCACGAAGAAGGGAATTGTGGCCATGAATACGCCGGCCGGTAATACCACGGCGACGGCCGAGCAGACGATGAGTTTGATCCTTTCGCTGGCTCGCAAGATTCCGCAAGCCTACAATTCGGTGCGGGCTGGAAAGTGGGACCGTTCCAGTTTTAAAGGAGTCGAGCTTTATGGCAAGATTATCGGTATTGTTGGTCTGGGAAGAATCGGATCAACAGTCGCCCGCATGGCCAAAGGTTTCGGAATGAAAGTTATCGGGTATGATCCCTATCTTTCGGCGGAAATCGGTGAGAAACGCGGAATCGAAATGGTGGGTTTGGAGGATTTGCTGAAGCAGTCGGATTTTATCACGCTCCATCTTCCGAAAACACCTGAAACTGTCGGTATCATTAATGAGAATGAGTTTGCCATGATGAAGCCGACTGCACGGGTGATTAACTGTGCCCGCGGTGGAATTATCGATGAAGATGCATTGGTGAAGGCGCTTAAGGAAAAGCGAATCGCAGGAGCGGCGGTTGATGTTTACGCAAAAGAGCCGCCAGATCCAAAACATCCTCTTTTCGAATGTGACAATTGCGTGACAACTCCCCATTTGGGCGCTTCAACTTCTGAAGCCCAAATCAATGTGGCCATTGAAATTGCGGAGACGGTGCGTAACGCCTTACTGGGAAAAGGCATCGCCAATGCGGGCAATTTCCCGTCGGTGTCAGCCGAAGCTTACGCGGTTCTTTCGCCCTATATCAGTTTAGGAGAGAAGATGGGGTTGTTTGCTGGTCAACTGATCAACGGAGGAATTAAGGAGATAAGGATTTCTTATCACGGAGAGGTAACGAGCCACAAGACCGAACCGGTTACGATGTCGTTAACCTATGGATTATTAGCGCCGATTCTTGGTGATACCGTTAATTTTGTCAACTCGTTGTCTGTTGCCAAAGAGCGCGGCATTGTCGTTAAAGTCATTGAACCTACCAGCGAAGAGGAGTTCGTAAACCTTATCCGTATGGATGTAGTGACGGATCAGGAGACTTTCGGGATTTGGGGGACTCTGTCCAGCAATAACCGGCCCCGTATCGTTAAAATCAATGACGTTTATGTCGAGGCGATTCCAGATGGACATTTATTATTTATAAATAACAACGATCGGCCCGGAGTCGTGGGGGCGGTAGGAACGATTCTTGCCGAAGCGGGGGTCAACATCGCAGGAATTACATTTGGGCGGCAGACCCCGGGAAGCGTGGCCGTTTCGGTTGTGAACGTAGATAGCGCCGTCAATGAGGAAGCTATCGAAAAAATCCGCAGGGCAAAGGACGTCCTTTTTGTCAAATTTTTGAAGGTGTAGTGTCAACTGGGGGAATGGGTGTTTGGCATTAACGACACAACGCAAATTCAAATTGGCTTATTATCGGTTATTGAAGCAGGAGCAGAGTATGGTTTAAATCCTGCTTATTTATTGAGCTGGATCCTGTTTATATTTTTTGTTGCCCGGGCACAATACGCTTACCGCTATGGAATTATTTCGGGATTTTGTTTACTGTGTCCTTTTTTTGTACTCCAGACCATACTGCATTTGGGAGTTATTGATTTTGTTGCGTATGTGCCTGGATTTTTCATGTTCTGGGATATCCTAAGAATTCTCACGGCAATCTTTTTGGCCGGCACAGGTTTTTGGTTGTTTGCTTCTTTAGTTAAACGATCCGATGACAGAGAAGCCGTTCTGAAACGGATTCTCTACGCTGGTTTGGGTAAACGGAAGAAAACCGGATCCGCCGCATTATTTTTAGTTATCGTTAAAAGTTTATTGCTGGGAATTGTTTTTAGTTTTTTTTCAGGAACATGGCCGTTAAATAATTCGGCGATTGATTTGATTTATCGAGGAGCGTTTGGTCTTGGGGAAAGCTTTTGGAGGGGGATCTTTCTTTTTGAATCGGTTATCCTGCTGCCTTATGTGATCATATTGTTTGTAATGGCGATTTTTTTTGCCGGAAATAAATTTTCAGACAAAATATTTTCTGCCACTTCGCGTACGTTGCCTTTTATCTTTTCAGCGCTGTGTGCCGGAACCGGATTGGGGACATTACTTCAATATTTAAAAGAACTCGTTCAAGTTCAATGAAAGGATTTTTTTATGAATTGTGTTGTGATAGGTGCTCAGTGGGGTGATGAAGGAAAGGGCAAACTTATTGATTTCCTCTCTAAAGATGCGGATATTACTGTCCGCTATCAGGGCGGGAATAATGCCGGGCATACGATTGTTGTCAATGACCGGACCTACATTTTCCATCTCATTCCGTCATCGATCCTCCATAAAAACAAGGTTTGCGTTATCGGTAACGGAGTCGTGGTAGATCCCAAAGCTTTGATCGAAGAGATTGACGGGCTTGAGGCCCTTGGAATTAAAATAAGCCCCGAGCAATTGAAGATCTCGGGTTTCTGTCATATCGTGATGCCGTATCATCGGGTTCTGGATGGCCTGAGGGAATCGAAAAGAAAAAATAAAATCGGGACAACCGGTCGAGGAATCGGCCCGTGTTACGCGGACAAGGTGACGCGCTGCGGAATTCGGGCGATCGATCTTTTAAATAAAAAAGTTTTCAAAGCTAAACTGGAAGACAATTTAAACGAAAAGAATGAGACCTATAGCAAAGTTTTTGGTTACCAGGAATACAGTTTGGATGCCGTCTATAAAGAGTATTTGGGATATGCCAGGAGGATCGCCCCTTTTATTGAAAACACCGCTATTTATTTAAATAAAATGATTGATAATGGAAAGTCGGTTTTGTTTGAGGGCGCACAGGGGACATTTCTGGATATTGATTTCGGGACGTATCCGTTCGTTACATCGTCAAGTTGTATTGTTGGAGGAGCCTGTGTGGGCAGCGGTGTTCCCCCGACAAAAATCGATAAAGCGGTAGCTGCGGTTAAGGCCTACACGACCCGGGTCGGGGAGGGCCCATTTCCGACTGAGTTCGGCGATCATATGCTGAAAAAGATCCGGGAAAAGGGAAAGGAATTTGGAGCGACAACAGGAAGACCCCGTCGATGCGGATGGTTTGACAGTGTTCTGGTCAGGCAATCCATTATGGTTAATGGCATTAGTGAACTTGCCATTATGAAGCTCGATGTGCTGGATGGCCTGGAAAAAATCAAGATTTGTGTCGGCTACGAGTATAAGGGAGTCGTTTATAAGGATTTTCCGATGGATTTTGACGCGATCTGCAAGGCGCGCCCTGTTTATATTGAAGTGAAGGGTTGGTCGAGACCGACGGCAGGAATCCGGGTTTATAAAGATCTTCCAGTTCAGGCCCGTAAGTACATCGAGCGTTTGGAGAAGTTACTCCAGGTGCGTATTCGTTATGTTTCAACCGGTTCCAAACGTGATGATACGATTATTCGTTATTAGTATTTGATATATAAATATAAGTCTTTTACTACTATTGTCTTGACTTTAAAAACTCGCTTTGTTAATATTTATCAATAGTGAAACCCCCATATCTAAGCTACTAAGTAAACGACTCCAAACACGGGAATTTATCCCTGAAACAGGGTTGTAAATTTAAAAAGGAGGATTACCTGATGCGCCAATGTTCCGCTATGTTTTCGACGTTTGTCAGCCT
>JBFMEN010000063.1:0-24395 GCA_040753435.1 Candidatus Omnitrophota bacterium
GAAACAATATCCAGTTTGAAACCAACTCGTCGATTTTAATTTCGCCATGCTGCAAAAGCTTGCCATTCTGGGTCTGCAGACTTTCCAGAACCTCAGGAAAAAAATGTCCATAAAAAGAGCGCCTTTGGACTGGTAGCCGTAAATTGAAAAAATTGCTTCCGGATTTCCTAAATAATCCTTGCCGGGACTTTTAAAAATAACCTCGTCGTCTTCAATCTGTCTTTTCCAGCCTGCAGGAGTTCTTACGGTATACCATCCGCCGCGATAAATGGTGGGATCATAAATATAGGAAGCAAAAGTTCTGGCGCTAAAAACGATGACAGCCAAAACAAAAATCTTTGTTTTCAAATCGTCCATAACTCTTTTTTTGTTAGGAAAGGCGATCGGGGAGCAGCGAACGACGAAAAAACCATCTTCTCCTTTTCGCTCCCCACTCTTCGCTTTTCGCTCGGTTATTCCACCGGTAAAAGTTTCACGCCAGTCTCAGGATCATATTCCATATCGGCACTGTACCTTTTGCCGGTAGCCGGCGAGTATTTCACCTTGACATCTTTATTGTCAAAAGACGTAGAAATCGCGTTCACCGCACTTCTTGCTTCAGGATCATTCCTCATGTTACGGGCAGCATTATATAACTCTTCTTCATTTAAATGTTTATCACTGATAGCCCCGGTTACGGCGGTCAGGGCAGATGTTGCTTCCTGTACGTCTTCTTGTTCACTGGTGTTAAGAAGACCGCCTGATCGTTTAGCCGGAGAAATCGCTGCGCAACCAATGAAAAATGAAAAAATAATTATTAACCCGAAATCTTTAATGGATATTTTCATTTATCGAAGACTATACCAATAGTTTGTTAGAAGGTTCATCTTTATCCAGTCCTTTCAAACGCCAGACAATGGGCATTGGCTTACTGATTAAACGGATGACCGGTGAATCCGTCGGGGTCTTACCTGGGTCAATGGATGAACACTGACAGACCTCTCCCCATGTTTTGAGCCTTGTGGACATAGAATGATTAACTTCTACGATTAATCCGTTTGCCTCACAAAAATACTGATAAAAAGGCATATCAATTCCTTTACATAAATGCCGATTTCATTAAGTAAATATCGATTATCATCGAATCAGTCGACTCTGTAACGAAGGAGCGTTTCAGCACAACTCTTCCAGGATCTTCATTAACCTGTTCCTTGCCGTTTATCAATATTTTATTGATCTTATAATGACCATAATCAAGCCGGTCGGGATTGTAATAATTAATGCGTATGTGTTTTCCTGCAAACAAACTCGAAACCGACGCCACTCCCTCAAAAAATTGTTCCCGGACCAACTTGGGTTCTATAACAAGCTCTCCCTTTTCGCCTCTCACGCCAAAAACCTGCGTCAGCAAGGTCAAAATAAGCCAGCTTGCCGACCCTGTTAAATAACTATACATTCCTCTGCCGGTGCTGTCAAAATATTCAGGGACGTTCGGGTAAATTTTACTGACTTTTGTATCAGCAGACATGCGGTAAAGGGCGTCCAGCACACTAAAGCCCTCCCGGACAAAACCGCGTTTATATAAAGCAAATGCATACATCACCGTCATGTGAGAAAATATGGCCCCGTTCTCCTTTGTCCCGTAAGCAAAACTGAACGCACGGCCAAGATCAAGATAATTACGCAGCCCGAAATCAGTATTCAGATGAACGCCTTCATACTTCTCATCCTTTAAAAAGGCTTTAACGCTTTGAACGATCTCGTTTACATCGCTGTCTTCCGCGACATTACCCATCACGGCAAAAACCTGTCCCGTCAATGTCATCCTTATATTACCTCGATGATCACCTTCGACTTTTCTACCCTGATTATCATAATAACCGTTAAACCAGGAAAACTTGCGCGCATCCTTTTCAACAGAAATTTTTTCCTGGGAACGGATTTTCTCAACAAGCCATCCCGCTTTCCTTCGCAAATCCCTGACCAGAAGTTGAATATCAACATCAACGGTTTCGCCTGAAATTTCCGGCTCGACCGCCCCAAAATAATTTTCAAATAACAGCCGGCGCTTCGCGCCAAGATTCGTGTAGTCGCATTTACCGCTTATAGAATCAAGAAGAACAAGAATCTCTTTAAAGAACGTTGCAGATTTCAACTCTTTTTTAACAGCAAGATATTCGAGAAGATCCGCCAAAGCATAAAGATTCGCGGTATAAAAACTGGTGAATGCTACACTCTCGCCGCGATCAAAGGCCATATCCATCCCGTCATTCCAGTCGGCGCTCTCCAACCGGATCATGTGATGTTCGCCGGCATTAAAAAACTGGGTCAGTGTCTGGACAAGCATGTGTTCAAGGATCGTTCCCTGATAAACAGCTCCGCTGCATGTTTTCAACTGCTTCCCATAATCGCTGCGCCATTCGCTGTCTTTTTTTAGCGTCCTTGATAATTGAGGATCCCTGAAGTAGGCTGTTTTTTCAAAAAGAATATCTGCGTCCCCCGTCTGGTCGATATATAATAAAACCGTTAAAACCGGCCAGGCCCCGTGGTCCATCCAGACCCTGGTAATCGCGTTGCGATCAGCGATAAACTCATTTTCACCGCTGCCAATGATCGTGGCGTTGCTCCCATCAATCCGAACCCCGCCGAAATTTTTAATCAAAACCGGCCTGATCAGCTCGGGCTCAATAATGATCAAAGATAACAGATCCTGCCACAAATCCCGCCATCCTTTTCCCCCTTTTCCGTAATCATGATCAGGGAGAAAAGAACATCCGAATATCCGCCGCAAAACAGGCTGAAGGGCAACCCACCTCATCCATGAATTAAATTTTCGATTTCCTGTTTCTATCACAATCGTTGCAGACTTGTCATGCCAAAAACGCTCACAGCTTTTAAAAGCAGCGTCAAATTTCCCGATGGAGTGAAAGTCCCGATAAACGCCCTGAACTTCATTCATGGAAGAAGCAACTCCGGTGGATAAGATATATTCCCGCAATTCTCCCGGCAGAATATCGACTTCTGAAAAACATACTGCGCCAACGGCCTCTTTCCCATGAATTTCCGCGCCCCCAAGTTCAGCCGGTTGCCATCCTTCCACGACGGCTTGAGGTCTTTCCAGTGTTCCGGAATCGCCAAGGAACGAATCAACCGTTGGAAACGACCCCAGCGGTAAAGTACCGTCCGCCTCCGATCCCAGCACAAAGTAAAGATCAAAAACTTCCTGATGGCCCTCTTCATTAAAAGCCATGGTCGGTGAAACCACAACACCTTCCGGAACCTGTATCGTTCTATGCAGCAATGAAGTGACATGCTCGTGATCATGTTTATTGGCAAGAGAACGGGCGAACAATCGAATACATCCCATCGGCGTTATCCTGATTGAAGAGGTTCCGCAATTCTTGACAGAAACTTTCATCAGCTCAATTTGACCTGAAACCGGGACAAAGTTTAGAGCAGTCATCTCAAGCCCCAGCTTAACTGATTTATTGGTTACTTTATGCCAGAGTTGTCCAGCCTCAACATAAGCGCTTTTAGCGGTTTCACGATCGGTCAGCGAAAAAATCTCCCCATTGGGCAGTCTAACAAAAAAGTTTCTTACCGGATCCCTCAAATCCTGTCGGGAAACCGGTTTGGTCACGTACTTGGATTTGTTGATCTTAATGTCCCCGCTTAAAAAAGGCGTAATTGATGATTTGATGCTTTCTGATTTAGGGCCGCACAAGGGCATATAAATCTCGCGAAGATTCGCCGCCCAGGAAGAACAAAAAGTAATCCCGTCAGATAAAAAACTAAAAAGTTCTTTCTTTTCACTCATTTAAGGACCTCAAAAAATTATTTTATAAACGGGGCCTATTTTATCGTAAAAAGGCATCTAGAACAATAAAAAAGGCGAACTAAAAGCTCGCCTTAAAAAAATTTTTGTTTAGTATTAAAAATAGTTTAATCAGCCGTGGCAGTTTTCTTAAAAAGACACTTTTGAACCTTCTTTAACAAATCTTCTATTTCGAAAGGTTTCGCAATAAATTCATCGACCCCAACCGCCTTAAAGCTTGCCTCCAGCCTGTCTTTTACAGTGATAACGATAATCGGAATGTCTTTGGTATCCGGACGGTTTCTCAACTCCTGAAACAAATCAATACCGTCCATAACAGGCATCATTACATCAGTAATAATAATATCAGGAATTTTCAGTCGCAAATGGTCAAGGGCGTCCTTGCCATCCTTGGCACAAATCACATCGTAACCCGCTTTTGACAACCTCATCCTAACAACAGATAAAAAATCAGGCTCATCGTCAACTAACAGAATTTTGTATGCCATTTCCCCCTCCCTCTTCCACTGAAACTGCCCCATTTTCAATCAAAGCTGCGCGATGAGAAATCATGATACATTCTGTTATATCAAAAATCAATTTTTATTATGTTTTTTTACAAAAAAGTATACTTGCATTACCGGTTATCGCCATCCCCTTTAATCTTGCCTTCAGCCATTCTCTTTGCAAGTTTGGCAATATTAGAATCGCCGATTTCATTCAAATTAATTCCGAGTTCGTGCGCACACACCGCTAAATAGTAGAGGGTGTCTCCAATCTCATTAAAAGCGCGCTTCTTAAGTTCCTCCGTATCAAAATCGCCGCGCAGATGCTTCTTCATGCATTCCATCAGTTCCCCGGCTTCGCCAGCGATACCCAGAAAAGAACGTATCAGCTTCTGTTCGCCTCTCCAGGTATTAAGGCACTTTGACTGGTATTCCTTCAAGTCCATAAAAGCTCCCCTTTTAACTTTTCAATAATAAATAAAGACTGACAACTGCGGCAGCGCTAAAGCCGCTTGAGAAAACAAAAACATCATAGAATCCCCAGGGAATTTCTCAATTGTTTAACTATGAGTTATTCGCTATTAATTTTTCCAGGAAATTTAATGCGTATTAAACTTTCGGAAAATCGATTTTGGGTTCTGAAATATGATTAAAATAATTCGTGTAAAGGTTCAGCGCCACATGAGCAACAACTTCCGCTAATGCCGCATCACCATAGCCCGCACGATAAAAATTATCAATCGCCTCATCACTCGGCCTTCCCCGCTTCGATGAAATTTCTCCGGCGAGCTTGATCAAGGCGGCCGTTTTGGGCTCATTGCTTTCTCCTTTTACAAGGCCCCTTGATACATCAGGAGGAATCCCCGCCATTTTAGCAATAGCAGTATGCGCCGCCACGCAATATTCGCAAGAGTTATCCCCCGCTACGACCAGCGCAATAGCCTCTGCTTCCTTCTCGTTCAAAACACCCCCCGTCAGCGCTTTTTTAAAACTTAAAAGGGCACCCAGGGCGTGAGAAGAATGGGCAAGGGCTCCGTAGATATTGGGAACACGGCCCAATTGCTCTTTTATTTTCTTGAGAATCGTCTGCGTTTCGGGATCGGCTTGTTCATATGAAAGCACATTCAGGTGTTTCATTTCTTCCTCCTTCAAAAATATCAGGTGTCTTTTGGTCGTCCGCTTTTTCTGATGCTTACAGAAGCCAGCAAATCCAGAATCTCCTGCGCAAGATTTTCAGCAATCAACTCATTGCCCTTTCGGGTGCAATGACCAAAATCTCCTGCAAAAGAATCGGAAAATAACATGAAGTAGTTCATCTCCTCCAAGGCCGATTCAAAATTTACTTTATTTTCAACAAAGACGGCGGGTTGATGGAGCCAGAAAATTTTCTTGAGTGTGTCGATGCTGCGGAGTGGGTATTGCATACAGATAACCGGAATATTATAATTGGCCGCTATCCTGACAATTTCATTATAATTATAAACTGTTTGGGGAAGATATGCGCTTATTTTCTGGGCCAGGGACGCTGTCTTTTCCATATAATATTCAGACTTGTCGGATTCCCCGCGTTTTGAATAAAAATCAACGGCGGCCTTGTTTAAATCATAATCTTCAGGATTCTCGCTTAAAGCTATTTCAAGCGCCTTCTTTGCCTCTTCATCAAAACCATGTTTAATAAACCATTTGGCTATATCAGAGTCTAATTGGGACGTATCCCCATAATCCGAGTTCAGGATTTTTTTGTACAATGCTGCCGCTTCCTCATACATTCCCATTTCATCAAAGCATTCGGCCATCTCCATGTCAGCCAAAACAGTCTTTGAATTGTTCTCTACGGCCTTTTGTAAGAAATAAACCGCTTTGGGACACTGACCCTGCTCTTTAAAACACCGGCCGAGTTCCACATATGCGCCATAATTTGATGCATCATGGTTGATAGCCTGTTGAAGAAGCGCTACTGCCTGTGAATAATGTTCTCTCAACCTTGACTCACGTCCCATCTCGACCAGAATCCAGCTCATCTGCCTCAGCAGCTTTTGATTCAGGTCCTCGATTTCCTCACGTTTCTTATCACTGATATCCTTTGACAAAATGTAAAGAAACCTCTGGTGGATGACTTCCGCTTTGTCGAGCATATTCTGCGCCTGCTGATACTTATCCTTTCGATAGACACTTTCGGCATTAACAGGAGCGGTATCGGTACCGGGACCATCCGCGTGCCGCGCCTTCATGTGTTGAATCAATAAACGGAACAAGTGGGCGGTTCTGAAACTATTTAAAAACCTTGAACCCTTTGAGAAATTATCATCGGGCCTGTCATTAATGCCGATCATGCTTACGATTAAATGCGGCTGATAACGCTCGATGTACTGCGGCAGAAAATGAAGAAGATGGTGAGAAGTTTTCGACACCAAACCCGCGTTGATGACTTTGAATCTTAGATCCCCTCCGGAATTCAAGATCTTTTCTAGCTGCGCGGGATATGAATCGGCTCCTCCAAGCGCCGTTGTAGATTCTCCGATACAAAGGATACGAACTATGTCTTCACGTTCATTCATCCTCGAAAGATTGTTATACGACTGGATTAATGAAAAAAAATATCCTCCAATACGCAAAACGCTTTCGATCAAGATCAACGCCACGATTACGCCAAAAAAGATGAGAAAAACTTTTTGCTTTAATGAAAGGTCTTTCTTCACTGGGCTCCTCTTCCTTGATTCAATAATTCTTTTGCCCTCTCCCGCATTTCCTTTGGCACATAAAGATAAAAACGATCAACAGCCGTTTTGACAGGCAATCCCCAGGTAAAACGAAACGGCTCGATCGTTGATTGAATTCCCCGGGACATTAAATAGCATTGACTGATAACTGCCTCCGCTTCATCAATAAACGATATGCAGATTTCCTTTCTTTCCAAGGTTAGCTCCATTTTCGCTTTGAGATTTTCAATAACATCCAGCGCCGCGCCAAAAACAATAAAAAAGGACCCTAATCCAAAAAGGGCTCCTGTTCTTGGCGGCAGCGGGATTATCGCATTTATCAAAGACGGAAACAAGGTAAAGCCGAGACAAAGTCCGGCAATCAATAAAGTCACTCTTTCAAAAATACGATAAAACATCTCTTCAATGGCACAAGATTGATTTAAGCCGTTCAGGCTTCCCCCATATTTATTCAAAAGCGACGTCAGCTTCTCCGGTTCCATCAACAGTGCGGCATAAAGATAGGTCAGGATGATGATTAAAACTGTCACTGCCGGATAATGCCAGAAGGAATCTTTGCCAAAAATGAACGATATCTTGTGAAGTTGCTCATTAGGAAAGACGGATACCCAAAGCATGGGGAGCGATAACAAAAACAAGGCCAAAGTGACCGGGACTCTCCCAAGAAAAGAAGCCCTTAACGGCAGACATCGGCGACATCCATTTATTTCAATCACATCGTTCCTGCCCCGGCAAGTCAGATAAAATGCGACAATCATCATCAGCAACAGCAGTAGAGCATAAGTAACGGCCCTAATCATTTCAATATCATAATCAATCAAAAGGTTTTTAACAGCAAAAGCGGCTTGAAATAAAAAATCTGATCCGACAAGAACGCCGACCCCCTGGCCAACGCCTTTTTTTGAAATACCCTGCGCAATCATAATCAGCACGCTCATGGCCGTGACAGCACTTAACATCGTCATCAGGCGAAATCCCCAACCAGGATTACTCACGATCAGGATCGGTCCAAACATCGTTTTCTCCAGCATCAATGCTAAAAAAAAGGCCTGAACGATGCCAATAAGAATTGCAGTGATAATCGTGACCCGATCAAGCCACCCATTCTCAAGATTAAAAAGAAACGATTTCAGAGGTTTAATCATCAAGGCGGCCGATTGAACAAGGATACAGGAAGCAAGATATGGATACAACCCCAATGCAAACAGGCTGAATTGTCTGTAAAGAGGACTCCATACGCTGATTCCCCCGATGCTCCCGTCGGCATAACCAGCAAGGGCCAGGCGGTTCATCTGCTGAGAAAGCTGGCCAAAAGCCTTTAAATCTATTCCAGGCATCGGGATGACCGTCAGCAGACGGTAAAAAACAACAAGACCCAATGTCATTCCGACCCTTTTTCTAATCCCCTTATCCTTCCAAACTTGCAGCCAGAACTCTTTTTTAAAAATTGATGAACTGGCTTCATTACGCAAGTTCTCTTTTAAAAACGGAGTATGCGTCATCATGAACGCAATGAGTAAAAAGACCAAACCTATAGAAATCGCCAGCATGAAAATCATTATGCTCTTTTTCCTTTCCAGGCACCCGTCATAAAACCTTCTCCCCTTTCAACACCTCAGGGATAGGGGAAACATCAATACGAATGCCGCCATCATGTTCAATTTTTAAAGTATATAGAAATCCAGGCAGGAACTTTGTCCCCGGAGCCTCAATCTGCGCATTCTTTATCCCCTTAAGTTCGGCTTTATCCTGATGGATTGCATAATTCCAGAACTTGGCCCAAATCTTTTCTTCAAGTTTATTCGTGTCAGAAAGCTTGTCATTAACCTTATAACCTTCGGGGACAAGATCGACGGGAGTAATGACATACTCTTCAGTTCTCTCTCCATCCAGCATAAAGGCCTTCCAGAAAAGATATACACTTTTTCCTTTGAGGCTGTCGCCTTCCAGGATAAATTTGTCATCAAACCGAACGACAAGAGATTGAAACTGAATGATGTTGCCGGAAAATGTAAAATAACGCGGCGCAAGGGGTTTGCCGTCAGAAGAATATTCAAGGAACTTGATCGTGGTCAGGTGCTTGCTGATTAAAGGATTAAAAATAACATCAGTGACAACAACCTCAGCAACACGCGATTCAGCCTGAAGGCGACCAATCATTTTCTTCAGAATTTCTTTTTCCCGGATATGTCGTGAATAAAATTGGTAACCCTGGTAAGAAATACCGCCTATAATCGTCAGAACTAATATCGTCTTTATCAAAAAAAATATCGGTTTCTGCGATTTCTTCTTTATGGACATTTCCTGACATCCTTTCTCTGGTTTTCGGAGAATCTTTACTCCAAATAGATCTGCGCCGCCACCCTCAGGATGTCTTCCTGGGTAATGATCCCGCGAAGCTGCATATCCTTATTGACAATCGGAATACATCCGAACTTGTTCTCGACGATCCTTACCAGGGCCTCTCCCATGCAGTCATCTTCCTTCATGTAAAAAGGATTTCGGACCATGACATTTCTAAGAATAATCGAGTTCAGCTCTTCACGGTCATAGACCCACTCCCCCTCTTCATTACGATGAGGCGAGTGGATCCTAAAAAGATCCCTTTCCGAGAGAAGACCAACCAGCTTTCCCTCAGGCCCTCCAGTCACGGGAAGGTGGCGTATATGAAACTTCCTGTACTTCTCAGGGATTTCCCGAAATGGCATATTGACGTCAATAGAGATTACCGGCGTGCTCATAATATCTTTGAGGCGCAGTTCGCGAAGCAGCACTTTGATGTAATAATCTTCAGCATGTTTCAGAGGGATTTTTTTCATACTCGTTTACCCTGCTCTGTCCAGAAGCGTCTTTACCCTCTTAACAAGAAGGGACATGTTAAACGGTTTGATAATATAATCATCCGCTCCCAGGCCAAGCCCTTTTTCTATACTTATATCTTTTCCTTCTACCGTCAGCATCATCACCGGGATAGCTTTGGTCATCATATCCGCTTTCAATATCTTCAGGAGTTCAAATCCATCGATACCGGGCATGATGAGATCTAAAATAACAAGTTTCGGCCTCTTGGCCTTAATCAACTCAATGCCATCGGAAGCATTCTTTGCCGTGAAAATCTGGCACCCCTCGTTTTCCAGGCATTTCCCAACCATACGCAAAACGCCTTCATCATCATCAATAATAATGACGGTCCCGCGGCTAAAATATTTATTCACCTTCTCCATGAAAACTTTTTTATCATAACGCCCCATGCTCTCGGCAGCTCCCTCATCAAGGCAGGCACGCACAAAGAAGGACATTGCAAGCTCTTCCTGCTGCACGTTAGAATTTTTCAATTCCATGTCATGAAAATAATTGAAAATAAGAATCGGGGTTTTCTTAAACTGAGGCATCTGGCGGAGAATCCGAATAATAGAGTTCGATCCCATGTCTGTCATCCGGCTTTCCATGATGATCATATTCGGAAGGAACATCACCGCCTTGGAAATAACCTGTTCACCAAACAAAACAAAATCTGTATGACATTCTTCAGCCTGAAGCTGCCGGATCATTTCCTGGACACACTCCTCATATCGTCCCACGACCAGAACGCGTTTGCAAAGTTTGACCTCGACTTTTGGCTTGGGCTGCACTAAGACGGATCTGACATGTTCAAGAATTGATTGATAATTCTGGGGTTTGATCAAAAGCCGGTCTACCCCCACGGCTTCAAAATAATCCTTCATGTTCTTTCGGTCGGTCAGCACGATAAAAAACATTCCCTTGCCTAACGGGGTATCGCGTAACTGTTTGATAAGCTCCCCTCCGGGAATCTCCGGCAGAAGGGCATCGGTAATAAGCAGGTCGGGTCCGACTGATTTTGCCAGCTCCAAAGCTTCATGTCCATCAGCGGCCGAATAAACCTGATATCCCTCGTTCTTCAAAATATCAGATAGTCCTTCACGAAAATCTCTTGTCTCATCAACAATCAGAATCCGCTTTTTTTCACTCATCGATAGTCTTTCCTGGAATAGGCGGGATAAAAATTTAAATTTTAAATTTATTAATAAAAGATTATATCATATTAATAAAATAAAAAAGTCAAATCCGGTTTTTTGTGGAGCGGGTTTTTGAAGGCATTCGCGGAAAGTATAAAAATGGGATCTATAAAATTATAGAGGAGGGCTTAAAACCCTCCTCTATAATAACGACAACATTCATCTTAAAGGCTATTGGCGCCTGTCCAGGTATAACCCAAGGCGGTGATAGCTTGAACCAGACTTTGCAGATCGGCAAAACCGGGGGTCCCCAGATCCCCTTCTAACCAGAACGGATGGAAGAAAAATGAGGCAAATCCGTCCCGCACCGTCAATGCGAAATCCGCGTTGGTCGCGAGGTCCTGCCAGGTATAAACAACATTTGAGGTAGGATCGATATGACTGATATCATATTCTATGTTCCCCAGATTTTCAGGCAGGACTCTTTTTCCATAATAATCTTTTAAAATGACATATGGGAAAAATTGTCCCGCAGCAAAATCCCTGTTGGGATCCTCAGCTGCAAGATTTAATTGAGGCGTATCGGAAGTATAATAAAATGACCGTTCATAGCGTGTGGGAAACAAATTGCCCGCGGCCTGGTAACTCTTGGGCGAACCCTGATAGTGGGGAAATTCAAAAGCGAATGGCGTAATCCCCACAAAGAACATTTCATCAATCCCGGATTGAATTCGTTGTTGTGCCCATTCCACCGAGTCTTCTGTTACCGGAGTGTTAGCTGTTGTCAACCAAAACTCGAAATCATCACCCGAAACAGCTGTGTACTGATTGGGAATATTGGAGTATTGATGAGTGAATCCATGCATAAGAATGCTCCCGCCCCGGGCAACGGCATACTGAAGCGAAAACAAAAGTTCCGCCGATTCGGCCAGAGCGACATCCATAGGGACGCCGTCATTATAAGCGCCATTGGGATCCAGGTAATGGGGAATAAGGGCAATCGAAAACGGAATATTCTGCGTCTGAAAATAATCTGACAAAGTTTCCATATTTTCAGGATAAGTCAAAAAGCCCACATCCTCAAGGCGGACCATAGCCCGGTGGCTCTCTTCATGATTGGTTCCCAGGATATCGTGCAGCATATCGCACAAAACCAGATAACGGTCGCGCGGTCCGATGAAAGACAGAGGCAAGTCCGCAAAATACCAGAAATTTCCTGATTTGACAACATAGGGGACACGTTCGCTGGTAACAGGATTGTCAACCGGAACAATCAGCTCAGCCAATGCAGCATTGTTTATCTGTGTCACTCCAACATCCGGGTCAGCCATCACGACCCCCGTTTCAGGAATAAAATTATAATATTTGACCATGGATTTATTCTTGTATTGGATAGTGTCAAAAAAACCGGGATTCGGATTTTGGACAGAGGGAACGCCATTGAGGCCCCGTAACCCTAAAAAGCTGAATCCGAATTTACCATTAAAATCATAACTGCCATTCCAGGCCAGCTGCCAAATATTGTACTTAAACCATACGACAGTCCTTGTGGTGTTAAACGCGTCGCTTAAAAAAGCATCTGGAATCGGGTTGCCGTAATATGAGCCCAGATAAAAAATAGCGTCATAAAGATCAACTGTGCCCTGGGTATATTCATGGATTGCAAGCAGATCGACATCGGCCTCAAAATGCCCAAGCAGATTAAGCATCATAACGCCGTAAATTTTTCCCAATTTGGAATAAGCCTGTCCGGAAGGGGCATCATAAAGAACAAGGATTTTAGGAGCTTCTCCCTCCAGGGCCATAACCATGTCCTGATTTTGGGTGGGAACTGCAGCAGTAATCAATGACGTTCCCTCTTCCCGAAGATAAACTGACTTGTTTTTTTTGAACTTCTTTTTCACCTCCATTTTTTGATATTCTTTACTGGAAGGATTGCTGTAATAATTCTTTTCGTTGATTTTTCTGCCCGTCTCACCCGGCTGGATCAAAATGCTGATTGCAGCTTTGGGATTATCCGTGTTTTTGCTTTGAGCCTTTGCAAATGCAGCGACGGGAACCGTCAAAGCGATGATTTCCATGATAAAGATCATCATGAAAACCAGAAAATTCAATTTTTTACCGAACCGTATTGACTTCATTTCTTTCCTCCTTTTTCGCCATTGTTTAATTCAATAACCGCAGCATTTTTCCTTGTTCATGTATAAATTGAAGGTAACTCCGATATAAGTTTTCCGCCTTCTCCCCTCCGATCGGCGTCATGTATTCGGGAACGCTAAAGGCGATAAGGCTGTCAACACCAGATGCCCCGATCTCCAACTGCCGGTGAACCCGCTGCCATGAGGCAGGAACCGCCTGAAAATAGTCATCATTGATCGGCAGGCCTGCAATCTGCTGAAACACTTCGATAATGACATGGAATTCACATCCTGCCGCCTTTGCCGCCTTGAGCACCGGTCCCAAAAAAGCCGGCGTTTCATCGCCGCCGATGTTCCCTGCACCGATACCGTCCTGAAATAAAACCGTGTCAACTTTTGTTTCCGTAAGCAGTTTCGTCCAGAATCTTTCCAATGCTTCCGGATTGACCTCTGAATTCGCAAACCCTGAAACGCTAACGGATTTATCCGGGGAGATGCTCCGAAGGCTGGAACAAAGATCCCTGAGATAACGTGATAATATTCTGCGCCGTTGCGCCTTCATCCAATGAACATTGTCCACTTCCTGAGGAATATACCAACCCTGGAAAGAGGGGTGGCGTCCGGCCATCTCGTTAACCTGGATGGCGGTCTGCCTGGAAAGGACGAAAGCGTCATCCAGATAGGCATTAACCTCGTCCGGATCTCCACCGATCTTTTGCCAATACGCTGTGTCCATGGCTAATCCGACGCTGACGGTCATTCCTTCAGCGTCGGCTAATCCTAAAATAATTTCAAGAGGCGAGAGCCCAAACGGATTATCAAAAAAACTGATGCCGTCATAAACGATCCATTGAACGATAAGGTGCTTTAATTCCATTTCCCTGAAATAAAGAAACAGCTCCCGCCATTGCTCAACTTTCCATGCGAGATGTACGGAAGTCAGTTGAATAAAGGTCCCGTCCAAAGGGACCGGACCGTTTTTCCATGGTTTTGCAAAACAGGAAATCACGACTTGAGCGATGATGACAACGATCAAAAGAACTTTGACAAAAGTTCTAGCACGTTCATGTTTTTCCAAACCCATTGCATCGCCTCCTTTCCCCGCCGCTAAAATTTCAAAATGTTCGTCAATACAATGCCGGACTCTGCGTTGTGAATACCAGTCTTATATTGAATCAGCGATTCAAAATCAAACTGATCAAAAGGGCCTTCGCCACCTTTGCTTCCATATCTCAAAATAACTCCCCCGCCGCCTTCTGCATAAGTGAGGTCATCAGGGTCAGGATCCTGCCAGCGCTGACTTATAGTGACATGCGGGATAAACGTCCAATCCCGCGAAAGGTTGATTCGAACGCCCTCTCTCCATTCGGCAAAAACTGCTCCATAATCCTGGTCGTTAAAAAAATAAGCTCCGTCGATATAAAATAAATAATACCGGCCGGGATTGCTTTTTCGCGGGAATTCCGGATCAGAAGAATTAAGAGAATAAATCGCGCGAGCAAGCCAGGAATCTTCGGCTCCGTCACCAATCCCCCATAACCGTTCCGCGCCAAAATACAGATTGGCGGCTTTAAGCGGCTTATATCGGAACCCCAACCCGCCCTGCAAAGACTCCTCGTCGATCTTGATAGAGCCCTCTTCATTGCTCCAGAGAGTGCGGCCGACCAGTTGAAACGTGCGCTCATCACGAAAACCAATCCCCGGAGGTTGATAGGCTACTTCAACGCCGCCTTCAGATTTCAGGGCGCCTCCTCCGCCCGCTTCCGTCGAAGCACTGGCGCCTGTCCCGTTATCAGGACGATACATTTGATACGCGGAGACATCCAGCCGGTTATTCAATTTCTTGATCTCATTCTCAATATGCTGAACCTCGCCGGAGATCATCTCGCGCTCATCGTCGGATTTCACCTGAATGGATTCAAGTCTCGCTATCGCTTTCGAAAACCATTGTTCGGCTTCCCTGTTTCGCAAGCTTTTCATATAAAGATACCCTACCTCTTTTGGCAGATAAAACGAATCGGTATCGACCTCGCTGACCCTGGAAAGAACCTCGGCGGCCTTTAAATAATCCCCCGCCCGGATATAGGTGTAACCCAGTTCTTTAGTGTAAAGAATATTTGCCGGATCGGCATGGGCCGCCTCCTGAAATTTAGCGACCGCCTCCCTGAACTGACCGAGTTTCTGATAATAAAGCCCTGCCTTGTAACGTCGTTCAGGAGATAAATCAAGTTCATTTGCCTTGGACTGGGCAAGGAGGGCATCGTCAAATCGGGACAGGGCGGCATAAATCGCGGCCAGACGATCGTATAAAAGGGACTGCTCCTCCGAGGACAAATTTTCCACGGGAATACTTTCCAGTGATTGCCTCGCCGCGTTATATTTCTTCATGAGGCCCTGACAGTATCCGATACTCAGCGCGATCCGGGGATCATATTGTATACTCTGGGCCCTTTCCCATGCTTTAATGGCCTTTTGATATTCCTTGCGTTCGACAAAATAATAGCCCAGCTCATCCAGGGCAGCGCGATTCCCTGGGTCGAACTCCAGGACCGACACCAGGGTTTTCCTGGCATTGTCAAAATCATCCAGACTTCGATAAACTCCGGCAAGATGCAGGGCAATGCCGGGATCAAATTCAAGCTCTAGATATTTCTTCCACGCTTTCATCGCCTTTCGGAACTCACGGTTTTCCATGTCCAGATAACCCAGTTCCCGAAAAAGATTCAGTTTTTCCTTCTTCTCTAAAAGATAATACCTGGCCCAGGCTTCCTCCAGATGATAAACCGCCATCCTTGGGTTCCGGAGCTTTTCATAGCAACGGCCGATATACAATTGCACGATAGGAGTCTTCATCGCATATTTCGCCCGATGGAACTCCATTACCGCAGCCTGCCACCGGCCCTGTTCATAAAGAGCGCTGCCCAGGGCCGCAT
Organism: Candidatus Omnitrophota bacterium; assembly: GCA_040753435.1. Taxonomy (GTDB): domain Bacteria; phylum Omnitrophota; class Gorgyraeia; order Zapsychrales; family JANLHA01; genus JAKLFA01. The sequence goes on from JBFMEN010000063.1 coordinate 16,068, forward strand.
AAATCTCAGGTGATTCATTCCCGTTTTTGACAGCTCTGCGGAAGGCAAAAACCGCCTGATGATTTCTTTTTATCTGTTGATAAAGATACCCCAGCCTGGCCCAAATTCTTGCCTGATCGCTTTTGTTTTTTGTTTCCAGAAGACATTTCTGATATTCAGCCAGCGCTTCCTGATGCCGCCCTCTTTCAGCCAGAAGGTTGGCCAAACATTCATGATCATTTTTATTGCACTTCCTTGAAACAACCTCTTTCATGAATCCGATGGCTCCGTCCAGATTTTTCTGTAGGTACTCCAACTGTCCGATTGTTCTTAAAATATAAAGATTGTTTCGATCTGATTCCAGCGCTCTCAAAAAGTATTCCTCCGCTTTCGGCCAGTCCTCCATCTTTTTGTAAATTTCCCCCAGGGCAAGCAGGATACTCTCTTTTTCTTTATTCCCGTCGGAAAATTGCAGGGCTTTCTCATAAGCCCAAATCGCCTCCTCCGGTTGATTCATCTGTTGATGGGCCATGGCCATATAAAAATACAAAAAGAATTGTCCCTGTTGTTCTTCCAGTAAAAGCTTTGAATGTCGGACGACGTCTGCGTATTTCTTCTGATGATTTAAAATAATTATTTCAAGAAAACGCGCCTGCCAATCTTTGGGATAAACTTGAAGGATTTTTTCAATCTCTTCATTCGCCTCCTTAAGACGATTACTATTTAATAGCCGGTACGCGCGATCCAGATGCGGATAGGTCGCAAAATCATGCAGATGCCGTTGCAGCCAATTTTGTTTTTCGTCCTCCGTCATCCTGGCAACGGATTCACTGCGAACAGAATTATCGGGAAGGGATCTTCCGGCACTCATAGCCGGATTGGCAAAGACACCGGCAAATGTCTCAATCAATAAAAAGCAAATAATATAACGTGAAATTAACATTATTTTTCCATCATGTCCCTGGGCAAAACCGCTCATCCCTGATCCGGATCCAGGACGCTTGATTCCATGTTCTTTTGATATGCTTCCATTTCCTCTTCTGTCGGATAACGGTGGATGGTCTTGTCCCAGGCGATCGCCTTGCCTGTAACCATATGCCGGGCGTAAAGAAAGACCGCGCGTGATGTAGCCACAAAATTAATAAAATTGCCCCAAATCATCCGCGGAAAAGACAAAAAACTCTGCTTCCAGCCATAAATCCGCTGAACACAATATGCCCTCTCAAATATCCGAATAATGAAGAACATAAAATTCATGAGGATGATATACCAGATGGCGCTCCCTTTGCTGAACAGCGACGGATATTGATAACTTTCCGGACCCAGTCCCGAGATCCAGACAACGGCAGTGAAAATGACGATCAGGTAGCCCAGTAAATTTACAAAATTGGTGATCAACGCCTTCCGGTCGCGAAAGAGCATATAATTGGATGAAAGGCTTTTTCCCCACCCCAGAGTCTTCCAGCCCTGGAGTGCAATCCCGATAACCCAGCGTGATTTCTGGCGGGCAGATGCCCAAAACTTGTTGGGAAAATATTCCTGAACGCAAATATACTCTTTGACAACGACCTCTCTGGCAGGAAATCCCCCGAAAGGCTTGATCGTCCTGACGCGTGGAAAACAGATCTTGGCAAAAATCTGCTTTAGCCCGTATTTTTTCATGCGCAGACCCAGGTCATAATCTTCCGTCAAGGAGTCCGTGTTAAAGACGATATGATTTTTATCTTCTTCGAGGGTAAGCACTGCTTTCCTGCTGAAGGCGCAGCCGACTCCCGCGGAAGGAAGGCATTTATCCAGCATCTCCCTTACAACGATATCCTTGTAATGGCTCTGCGCAAACTCGTCGATATAATGTCCGCCGGTGAACTCATACCACTTGACAGTGAAAGAAAAAACCGGAAGCTGCACCATGTCTTTTCGGGGAATCAGATAATTAAAAACTTTGTAGCTTAACGGATGGATCATATCCTCGCAGTCCTGTATGACGAAAATCTCAAAACACGCGTTATTGACCTTCTCAAAAAGCCGGATCCCGTTATAAACCCAGTTAAGACAGTCAGCTTTATTTGTCGGGCCGTTATGAGGACAAACAATGCAGTGAACGTTTCTGTATTCCTTTTTGATTTTCTCAACTTCCTGTCTTGTCTCAAAGTCATTGGGATAGACGCCGATAAAAATGTGATAATTTTTGTAGTCCAGATTTTTCAGGGTGTTGGAAAGCATCGCATTGATGACGCCACATTCATTCCATGCGGGGATCATGACCGCAAGCAGACGCTCCGGAATCTCATGTAACTGTTCTTCTCTCAAAGGAGGATATTTGGGGGTGATAAAAATCTTGCGATAAACGACCCTCACGAAATAAAAAACATCGATCAGAAAATCATCCAGACCGCTGATCAGGAAAACGATGCTCACGAACCAAAGCATGCACATGAAAAAAATCATCGCGAGCGGCATATAGTCAACCATGGGCATGGGGCACGGGTCCTTTCTCCGTCTTCATCCCTGGTGATATAAATTGCTCATCGTCCCCCAGGAGCGGGGAATGTCCCTTGCACCAACGCAGCAGGGCGTTCACGATACGTTTACCTGCCTGCCCGTCGCCGAAAGGGTTTTGCCCGGTCGCCATCTTCGCATAAGCATCACCATCGCTTAACAGACAGCTCACCTCGCGAATGATGTCTTCGCTGCTCGTCCCGATGACTTTGGATGTTCCTGAAAGCATTGCCTCCGGGCGCTCCGTTAATTTCCTTAAAACAAGAACCGGCGTCTCAAGGCTGGGCGCCTCTTCCTGAACACCTCCTGAATCCGTTACAATGATGCTGGCCAGTTTCATCGCATTAATAAAGGCAAGATAAGGCAGCGGCTCCGTTAAATAAATTCGTTCCTGGTTTGCCAGAATTTCCAGGACTGTTTTTCTGACATTGGGATTCAAATGCACAGGATAGATCGCGATTACGTCTGAATACCTCCGGACCAGCTCTTTAATGGCCGTGCAGATATTGAAAAGATCTTCCCCCCACGATTCACGCCGGTGAGATGTCACCAGCAGAACGCGTTTATTATTAAACGGGATGTGGGCCAAGGGCGATTGAAGGAAATCAAACGGCGTATTCAGATGATACATTAAGGCATCAACCACGGTATTGCCAGTCACAAAAATGTTGCTGTCAGCAACCCCTTCCTCTTTTAAATTGTCTTTTGCAAGGGACGTCGGAGCAAAATGAATGTGCGTCAAAACCGAAGCAAGATGACGATTTGCCTCTTCAGGAAACGGATTCTTGAGATCATAACTGCGCAGCCCTGCTTCAATATGGCCGACAGGAATATGATTATAAAATGCCGACAAGGCGCAACTCAAAACGGTGGTCGTATCACCCTGAACGAGCATTATGTCCGGTTTGACATCCCTGATCGTTCGATCCATCATCGCCAAAACCCGTGCGGTCAGGCCACTCAATGTCTGGTTGGGACGCATAATATCGAGATCAAGGTCGGATTCAATATTAAATAACGGAAGGATTTGATCCAGCATCTGACGATGCTGGGCAGTAGAAACAACCATTGTTTCAATCTCTGGAACCTTTTTAAGTTCAAGGATGACGGGCGCCATTTTGATCGCTTCCGGCCTGGTTCCGATCACGGCTGCAATTCGCTTTCTTCTCATTGAAAAGGACTCCGCATTAATAACAAAATCCCGGACGCAATAAATTCGACAAGCGTCCTTTTGAGTCAGGACAATAACGCTAATATACTGAAGAAACGGATAAACAGTAGCGTCCCTTTACCTCAAAATCGGACTTACTTCTACTTTGTAAAAAGGCGACTATACAGTAAGAAATTGCGGGTATCAGGGTTGGAGTTTAATTTCAGGAAGAGAGCCAATCAAACCGGAGAAGTAATCAGGGATACGGGCTTCAAAATAAAGATCTTTCCCTGTAAACGGATGCGGAAACGAAATCGACCTGGCGTGAAGCGCGAGGAACGGGAAACGATCATCCCTGAACCCGTACTTTCTGTCGCCCACGACTGGGTGGCCGATATCGGCCAAATGACGCCGAATCTGGTTCTTCCTTCCGGTCAGCAGGTCGATTTCAAGCAGGCTGAACCGTTTCGCTTCCTTAAAAACGCTGTAAGCTGTCCGCGACAGCCTTCCCGCCGATTCATCATTGATGGAATGGACCATGTAATCTTCATCCTCAACAAGATAGCTGGAAATGACATCTTTCTTCCTGGCAAGCCGGCCGTGAACAATTGCGTAATATTTTTTTCGGGTGATTTTCCATTGGGCCTTCAGTATATCCTTGATCTCTCCGGTCTTGGCAAAAACCAGAACTCCGGACGTTTCACGATCTAAACGATGCACAACAAAAACGCATTTCCGCGACCTTGAATTTCCCTTGCGAACGTATTGGTTTAAGGCATGATGCACAGTGTGAACCTGGTCATAATGCGCTGCAACAGTTAACACGCCCGAGGCTTTGTTCCCGACAATAATATCCCGGTCTTCGTAAAGGATTTCAAATCCTTTAGGCTGATGTTTTTTTGGAATAGCTTTTCCCACAGATAGTATTCTTTCACTAATTGGACGATTTTAACCGTTTATGAACCAGGAATTATAACACATAACCTGGTTGAAATGAGATCAATATGCAGATCCCGCTCCCTTCCCCAGTTTAATAAATAATATTTGTACGTCCTGGTTTTGTTTGTTATAATGCCAAACTTGTTCATTCATAAGGCCAGGGATTCCAGGTGTTTTTAACGCTGAAAAATTAACCGGCTTTAATTATTTTTAGATCGTTCTTAAATCTTAAATTAATGAGGGGAGATCGTTAATGGAACAAACGACAGATAAGCCATCCCACCACGTGACAGCCCGCGAAGATCGTATTCCTTTTCTTCAAAAAGCCGCCTACAGCATCGGATCACTCGTTAATCAGTTTCAAGCAGCTGCCATCGGAAACCTTGTCATCGTTTTAAATCTTGGATTGGGAATGAGCCCTGCCCTGGTAGGAGTTCTCGGCGCGATTCCCCGTCTCATTGATGCCTTTTCAGATCCTCTGATCGGATATGCCTCAGACAATACCCGTACACGATTCGGCCGCAGAAAACCATGGATTTTCTTTGGCGCTATTTCTTCCGGTTTTTTATTCGCTCTTTTATTCCAGCTTTATAAGGGACAGAGCATGGGATTTTACTTTTGGTACTTCCTGATCATCCAATGTCTCTTTGTCATTTCCTTTGCCTGTTATTCAATCCCCTGGATCGCTCTGGGTTATGAAATGACACCGGATTATCATGAACGGACCAGGCTGCAGGGATTCAGCAACTTCTTCGCTCAAATCGCCTGGCTGGTCGCCCCGTGGTTCTTCAAAATAATGAACGACAAAACATTGTTTACAGATATCGTCCACGGCGCCCGCTCCCTCGCTATCGTTGTCGGGGCATTCATCATTGTCGGCGGTATTCTTCCGGCCATCCTCAATAAGGAAATGTTCGGAAACCTGCCAAAGGTCGATAAAGAAAAAAGCAATGTCCTGAAAGAATTTTTGACAGGGCCTGCCATCACAGTCAAAAATCTTTTCTTCATCGCCATTATCTGCGTCCTTCTTGCATTTATTGATATTGCAATCAACATAAAGATTTGGAATCTTCTCGATAAAGGTTATTTAATTCACTACTCCTTGTGGTTATTCCTGGTTCTCTTCTTCATCGCCTCCGTAATCACATGGTTCTTCAAAAAGCTGAGCAATGTGCGGGTGGTGAAAAATCTCCTGGGAAATTTGGTAACCTCTTTTAAATGTCTTCCTTTTGTTAAACTGATTGCCGTCACTTTCCTGATCTTCAACGGATTCATGCTGGCATCGGCGTTCACCTTGTACGTGATTGTCTACTATGTATACGCCGGGGATTGGGGAAAAGGCGGAACGCTGCTCGGTTTCTTCGGTACGTTCAGTTCCATCTGCACATTATGCGCGATTTCATTGACGACATGGATTTCTACCAAATTGGGAAAACGAAAAACCTTTCTGCTCACCATGTGTCTGGCCATCATGGGTTATGCCTTGAAATGGATCGGGTACAATCCTGAGCATCCCTTCTTGCTGATGGTCGCTGCTCCCTTTTTGGCGTTCCATCTTGGGGCTCTGTTTACCATGGTCCCCTCAATGGTTGCAGACGTATGCGACCTTGATGAATTGCAGACCGGCGATCGCCGGGAAGGGATGTTTAGCGGGATCTACTGGTGGATCCAGAAACTGGGAATGGCCGGCGCTTCAATCCTCTCAGGTATCCTCCTGGTTTGGACCGGTTTTAACGTTGAATTAGGTGCTAACCAATCCACCCAGGCATTATTTTTAATGCGGCTTTGTGATATCGGCATTCCAATTGTAACAACAATCATCGCCATATATATTATTGCGACCTTTGATATTTCTGAAGACAAGGCTTATGACATTCGAAGGCAGGTTGAGCGAAGAAGAGAAGAGCGCCGGAGAGAAGAACGGCGAAAAGAAGAACGCCGCAGCGATGAACGACGGAAAGAAAACCGGCGGGAAGATGCTTAAATTGCCTTGAAAAATTTGGCACATGCTCATGATTAAAAAGTTAGCTGCATAATCTTGCGATTAATCCATCTGTCAATAGCGGCGGATGAAAGCGAACAAGCGAGCGTGCCCAAACGAACATTGTTTAAATCTTTTTTTTAGCTGGAAAAATATTCTTTTTATCCATACCAGACTTCCCGAATGATTTACCAAACGGCTTGCCGAAGGAAGATTGGCCCCTTTCTTTGGCAGGCCGATCATCATCCTTTGAGTATCCGCGAGAAAATTTTCGGTCCTTTGACCCGTAGGACGTTTTATGTTCCCCGGAAAACCTGGAGTAGTTCCGTTCCCTGTTCGGCTTGCCTTCCATCGCTTCCATTAAACGATCGATCTTGCGCTCCAGAAAGGCCATCTGCTGCTGCAGTTTTCTTAAAATACCGAGCACATTTAAATCGCTACCGCCGTCGCTAAAATCGTTTCTTTCTCTGTCGCCATGTCCCATAATAATTTCCTTTTAAAATTTTTAAAATTAAATTTAAAGTGAGCTCCTTTAAAAAGCGCTTCCCGCGAAAATAACTGTCTCTAAACTTTTTTGAAGTGTCTGAGCATACATAATAAGGGGGCTTTTGTAAAGAAAAAACATTTCAGCGGGGAAACCGGCGGAAAGATCTTCGGCCAGAGATGCTGTTGATAACTCAGTTTCGACACACGTACTGTTTTATTTTTCCTTCTCCTTCTTCTTCCCTGCGCGCTTCACTAAATAAACATCAAAGCGATAATTTTTTGATTCAAGAGAGAAATGGGGTTTTTGATGATTTAAATATCCCGCAAAGTTCGGACGTTTCACCACAACACGGCGCCCGGCAATATCCTGGCCGACCTTCAATAACTGATCCTGGTCAAAATCCTGTCCGACGATGATTTGCAAAAACTGAATTTCTTTCCGCACTAGCGAGGATTTTTTCTTCTCAGGAAACATCGCATCAATGCAAACGACATCCGGCTTGAAAGGCAACTCCGCTAACCCGTTCAGCGAATCTTCGCATGACAGGCTCAATCTCTCATTAACCCACCGGCCGATTTCTTCATCCCTCCCTGCCCGCTGTAAACCATCATATAACAACGCTGCGACAATATTACATCGCTCAATGATATGAACGCGGCATCCAGCTGATGCCAGGACAAAAGCATCCCGCCCAAAGCCCGCCGTCAGATCCAGGACGCTGGGAACTGCGTCCTTCTTAAATCCTACCGCCTTAACAATAGCCTCATTGCGGCAGCTTCCAAAAATACGCCGATGAGCCGCTTTTTCAGATACAAATTCAACGTAAACCCCGCCAAATTTTTTATTATTCAGGATTCGCGTCTGCAACCGGCCATTACTAATTTCTAAAATAAAAATGCCGTCATCGCGATGAGGACATTCGGCCAGTCTAAACATGGCAATTGCCTTTTTAAAGGATTCGTCGACACTGCCGAAAACATAAGGAATGTTGTTCAATGGTCAATCTTCACTTTCCCGGAATAACAACATGAAAAATCAACTATAAAAAACCTTCCGCCAGTCACGCAAATGTATCGGCCATGCTTATCCGGAAAAAATAAATGGTTGTATTTGAAAGCGAACCTTAGTCTAATCAAAATGTTAAACGGTGTCAACCGGGCCATCAGCTCTATAGTGTCAAGAACTCTGCTGACTTTCATAGAGCGTGCAACCTAAATCAGCCCGGTTTAATTCTTTCAATAGAGCATATAACCAGCGTTTACAGCTTTTCGGATTGGGGAAGCGTCTGAAGAC
>JBFMEN010000064.1:0-9860 GCA_040753435.1 Candidatus Omnitrophota bacterium
ATTATTTCTACCTAAAATTTTTATTAATTAAAAGGATAAAAATGCTTATTAACTTTTTATTTTTTACCTTTGGACTGCGCTTTATTTTTTCATTGATTTCAGAAAGAATCGATGAAGAGGATGAAGATTAATCATTACATGAAAGGAGGTGAGAGTATGTATCACAGATTTTTGCTTTTTATCATGATGGGGCTCCTGGCAGGCATGATCGTGTCTAATCAGTATGATTTTTATGCTCAAGAGGTAGCCGAAGAGGTCGTAGTTGAAACTGTTGAAAAAACAGTTATGATCTCGGGAAAGATCGCGGCAGTTGATATTGAAAAATCCATGATCACTGTTGTGGAGGCATCTCAGGCAGAAGGGCAAGAGGCTGCCGAAATCGTTTTTCTGGTTGTTGAATCAACCGAGATCGATAAGGAAGGGGAGTCGGTGACGTTGGCCGGCCTTACTATTGGAGACTCTGTTTCAGTCGAGTATGAAACACAGGAATCCGGCGAAAATATTGCCCAATCTATCTGGTTAAATTAATGCGGTTTAAACAGCCGGGCTAAATATTCTGTTTATTGCAAGTCACAATTGGCCCCCTAAACCGCAGGACAACTGCTCTTTGTATGATACCTCTGAAGCTTTATAAATGTATGCCGAATTTTCTGCTTCGAAAAACGGGAAATCCTTAAATCTGCGCGGGAAGCATAATGGCTTCATACGCGAGGGTGAATTCTGCCGCAGGGCGGAAAGGGAATCTGCCACCTAACCCATAAGCTAATCCCGTAGGCAAGGTATATTTTACATGCCCTTTTTTAAATCTGTCAGCAATAACTTCTGGTTATTTCTATTTATTCAAGACTTCCTTGAATTTTTTTGTAAGTAAAGGAACGACTTCAAAAAGGTCTCCAACAACGCCAAAGGTCGCAACGTTGAAGATCGGGGCATCCGGGTCTTTGTTGATTGCAATAATAATATCTGAAGATTGCATTCCGACCAGGTGCTGTATTTGTCCTGAAATCCCGCAGGCAATGTAAATTTTGGGACATACCGTCTTGCCGGTTTGCCCGACCTGGTGGGAATAAGGCATCCAGCCTGCGTCAACAGCAGCTCTGGAGGAGCCGACCGCACCACCCAGGGCCTGGGCCAATTCTTCCAGGATTTTGAAATTTTCCGGACCCTTCATGCCGCGTCCGCCGGAAACGATGATGTCGGCTTCAGCGATGTTGATCGTCGACTCAATTTCTTCAACGATATCAAGCAGTTTTGTCCGAGACGTCAGAAGGGTTGAAGTGAGTTCTTCTTCAATCACTTTACCTTTACGGGAAGTGTCAACAACTGCTTCTTTGAACACCTTATGACGAACCGTTGCCATTTGAGGACGGTGATTTTTGCTTAAAATGGTTGCCATGATATTGCCACCGAATGCCGGACGGGTTTGGAGGAGGAAACCTTCTTTGGGGTCGATATCCAAACCGGTGCAATCGGCCGTTAAACCTGTATGAAGCTTGACGGCGACTCTTGAAATTAATGAACGTCCAACGACAGTGGCGCCGCATAGAAAAACGGCGGGACGGTATTTTCTGATTAGTTGGACCAGGGCCTTGGTGTAAGGCTCGTCCATGAAATGTTCAAGTTTGGGATTATCGACGATAATGACATTATCCGCACCACGATGAATCAGGTGCTCAGCGGTATCTTTTATATTGTGTCCGAGCAGAACGCAAGACAATTCAGCACCAAGCTTGTCGGCAAGCTCACGTCCTTTGGACAAGAGTTCAAATACGACACTCTGAACATGTCCTCTGCGTTGTTCACCCAATACCCAAACGCCTTTATATTCTTCCAGATTGGGAGTCCTGCTTGAGCTTCTTTTGATTTCAATTGCGTCAAATTTGCATGAATCGACACAGGCGCCGCAAAGTGAGCATTTGTCATAATCAATAACAGCTTTTTTAGAATGCATGGTCAAGGCCGCGAAAGGGCAGACCTTGGTACAAATCGTGCATCCGGTACATTTTTCATTGATGATTCGAATATCCATATTATTTTAACCTGTCCTTTAAAACTTCTACAAGTTTGTTGACTGATTCTTCAGCAGCCCCCTCAAAAATTTCTCCCTTTGGCCGTGGAGGCGGAGTAAAGATCTTGGATACCCATGTTGGGGAGCCGGTTAAACCGAGTTGCACTTCATCGATATCCAGGTCAATAGCTTTCCATGCCGGAATTTCGATCTTTTTAGCTTTCATCTTCCCTTTTAATGAAGGTAGTCTGGGTTCGTTAATTTCTTTAACAACGGTTAACAGACAGGGCAGGGAGGTTTCAATCATTTCGAAACCCTCTTCGATCATTCGGTGTGCGATTAACTTATTATCCTCGATCTTTTCGATCTTTTTAACATAAGTGATTTGAGGGATATCCAATTGAGTTGCAATGCCGGGGCCAACCTGGGCGGTATCTCCATCCGAGGCTTGTTTGCCGCAAAGGATGATATCAAATATTTTAATTTTTCTGATGGCAGCGGCCAAAGTATATCCTGTGGCAAGAGTATCTGAACCTGCAAAGGCTCTATCGCTGACCAGAATTCCTTCATCGCAACCTAGACCGATGGCCTCCCGCAGGACGGCTTCCGCCTGTGGCGGTCCCATTGTCAGGGCGAGCACTTTGCCGCCGTATCTTTCCTTTAAACGAACAGCTTCTTCAACGGCATAAGCATCGAAAGGATTGACGATGGATTCAACACCGTCTCGGATGAGCGTGTTGGTCACAGGGTCGATCTTTACCTGGGTTGTGTCAGGGACTTGTTTGATGCAAACAATAATGTTCATTTCTTATCTTTCGTTTAAGTAATGCATGACAAGTAACGGGAAAATTTAACACCCATTACTTGTCACTTGCAATTCGTCACTTCTTTTTAAGCTCTTTAATAAGATTTAATGCGATGATACTGCGCTGGATCTGATTTGTCCCTTCGTAGATTTGCGTAATCTTTGCGTCACGCATATATTTTTCAACTGGATATTCTTTAATATAGCCATATCCGCCGAAAATCTGAATCGCATCCACTGTCACACTCATGGCCACATCCGAGGCGAACATTTTTGCCATGGATGATTCTTTGGAAATTTCTTTTGCTCCTGCATCGATCTGGCGTGCAGTCGCGTAAATTAATGCGCGGGCCGCTTCAATTTGAGTGGCCATATCGGCCAGCATGAACTGGATTCCCTGAAAGCTTGAAATCGGTTTGCCGAATTGTTCACGTTCATTTGAATATTTTAGGGCGGCGTCAAAAGCTCCTTGGGCAATTCCCAGGGCTTGGGCGCCAATTCCTGGACGGGACATGTCAAAAGTTTTCATTGCGATCATGAACCCTTGGCCTTCTTTTCCCAGCAAGTTTTCTTTCGAGATGCGGCAGTCCTCAAAGATCAATTCTCGAGTGGAGGAAGCGCGAATCCCTAACTTGTGTTCTTTTTTTCCAAAAGTAAAACCTGGAGTTCCTTTTTCTACTATGAAGGCGCTTGCGCCCCTGGATCCTTTTTTCTTGTCCGTCATCGCAATGACAGTGTAAGTTTCGGCGTCGCCGCCGTTCGTAATAAAATGTTTTGTTCCGTTAAGCACATAATAATCACCGTCTTTAGTCGCGGTTGTCTGCATGGAGCTGACATCAGAACCTGCGGCCGGTTCAGTGATGGCGTAAGCTGCTAATTTTTTGCCACTGGCAATATCCGGAAGGTATTTCTTTTTCTGATCTTCGTTTCCGTATAAAAGAATAGGGTCGGTTCCCAGAGCTGTTCCAGCTACGGACAACGCGATCCCTGCACATCCACGGGAAAGCTCTTCCACCAAAATGCACAATTCCAGAATTCCTCCCCCCATCCCGCCGTATTCTTCAGGGATGTAAACGCCACACAGATCTGATTGAGCCAGAGTTTTCACAATTTCCCAGGGAAATTCCTCTTTTTCGTCATATTCAGCTGCGACGGGCATGATCTTTTCTTCAGCGACTTCACGACAAAGATCACGCAACATCATTTGTTCTTCAGTAAGCAAATAATCCATTGCCCCTCCTCTTAATAATAACTATTAATAAGATAAGATATAGTATTTATCTTGATATTTCGGATTAAAAACTGTCACATATTATCATAGATTTGTTGAAAAACGCAATATTTTTTTTCGTTTTTAAGACTATTTTAGGGAAAAGAGTGGAGAGAAAATATGTAGAATTGTGATTGACAGGATGTCATGAAATGCTTAAATTAAAAACGGTATATATACGAGATGTGGAAAAATTTATTAAGTGGGCGGGGTATTCCGGCCAGGAAGAGGATGGTTTATGATTCGGTGAAGAGATTAGAGATTCCAGCAACTAAGACTGCAGGCCAATGGCGATTAAGGTAGAAGATTGACGAATAGTTTGAACAGCGAGGTTAAATCTTACTTGAGAGGAGGAATGAATGCGTGAGGCTTTTAATGTGGAAAAGGATGTTCGTGAATTGGTCGCGGAGATATTAGAGGAAGATCCTGGAATGATTGAAGGGGACGCAAATTTTGTGAAAGACCTGGGAATGGATTCAATGATGGCTCTGGAGATTCTGGCAGGAATTGAAAAAAAATATCGCATCGCCATACCTGAAGAAATGCTGCCGAAATTTACTGATTTGAATACGACGGTGAAACTGGTTCAGGGGATACTGAATAAATAAGTTTTGACATGCTATTTAAAGGAGATGTTTGTGTATTTAAAAAAATTGGATGTCTTTGGATTTAAGTCGTTCGCTGATAAAACTGTTTTGAATTTCGGTCCCGGGATCACTGCGATCGTTGGTCCCAATGGATGCGGAAAGAGTAATGTTTTCGATGCTATCCGCTGGGTTCTGGGTGAACAGAGCGTTAAAGAGCTTCGCGGTTCTTCCATGGAGGACGTGATCTTTAATGGAACAGATAAAAAACCGCCTCTCGGATTCGCTGAAGTCAGTTTGACCTTTTCCAATGAATCACGCATGCTTCCCGTCGAATATAATGAAGTGACCGTTACGAGACGGTTATACCGTTCAGGTGAGAGCGAATATTTAATGAATAAAACCCCAGTCCGCCTTAAAGATATAACTGAAATGTTTATGGGGACAGGGATCGGGGCCGAAGCCTATTCGATGATTCAGCAGGGCCGGGTAGACTTGGTAGTGAGCGCCAAACCCGAAGAACGAAGAGTGATCCTCGATGAGGCCGCAGGTGTAACAAAGTATAAATCGAAAAGGCGTGAGGCCCTCAGCAAGCTTTCTGATACCGAAAATAATTTACTGCGCATCAATGATATTGTTATTGAAGTTAAGCGGCAGATCGCCAGTTGTGAGCGTCAGGCGAAGAAGGCCCAGCGCTACCGTGAAGAATTTGATAAATTGAAGGTTCTTGAGATCAAGTATGCACGGCACCAGCTTTCAGTTTTTAATCAAAATAAAGAGCAGATCCGTTTGGGGCTCGAGGAAATGAAAGAGAAAGAGCTGAAGCTTCAGCAGGAGCTCGAAGAATTTACAAATTTGATCGATCTTCAGACGGGGTTGCTGGAAGAGCTTGAAGAGAAAATTAATCAAGTCCATGCAGATGAAATCAAGCTGGATAGCCAGATTGATATCAACGATCGCCAAATCGGTTTTAATGAAGAACGGATCGGCAATATTGATCAGTCGGAAACCAGGATCAATGCTACTATTCAACAGCTGGAGGAACGCTGCCGTCAACAACGCGAGAAAATCGATGAGATTAATAAATATCTTTCCACTTTAGATGAAGAGGTTCAGCGCGACCTTGGGTGCCTGCAGGAGAAAAAAGAGCGCCTACAGCAAATCGGAAAGGATGTTAATCTGGCAAAAGCAGAGATTTTGGAGAAAGAAGAAAGCGTCTTGAGAATTACTGCCAGTCAGGTTGGGATCAAGAATAAATTAACGGAAAGCATGAAACAGGTTCAGAATTATTTGGCCCGTCAGCGAAGACTCGAGCATGAACAACAGAAGATACTCATCGAGAAGGGGCAGATCGATACAAAATTTACCACGTTAGTTGAAAATATTGATCGTGTCTGTGGTCTGGTAAATGATTTGCGTTCTGATATTCAACGAAGGCGTGAGATATTGAGTTCACGCGATAAAGAGTTCCATGCCCTGGAGGACAATATAGAGGATTTGGAACGCAAACAGATATCCCTCCGGTCCCAAAAAGAATTTATTGAGAAGTTAAGCGCACAGTATGACGATATCCCCGATCCTGTTGTCCGTGGAAGACTGATTACCAATGCACCGCCTCTTGAACATCATACTGGAATTGTTGGAAAGGTGTGCGAGGTTCGCCCGGTTTCTAATGAAGACGATATTCAGCAATTGGCTGAGTCTCTGGGGAGCCGGCAATTGTATGAAATTATTTGTGAGACAAAATTTATCGAGCTTGATCCGGTCCAGATTTCAGCCAGGATTGAAGAATTATCTTCCCGCCTGGTGATCCAAATTCAAGATAAAGAATCGGTAAGTCTGCAGATGGATGAATTGCGTCAGGGGATTCAGACGCTGGAGCTGCAATTTCAGGAACGTGAGAAAGAGTTGTCTATCCTGCAGGCACAGAAAGATGATGTTCTCCAGGAAGTCAATAAACTTAATGATGAGCTGGAACTGGTTAAAGTTGAGATGGAAGAAGTTTCTTCGTCGCTGGAAGCGTATCATCAGGCGGAACACTCTCTGACCCATCAGTTGGAAATGCTGAATCAGGAGTTGAATGAGGCGCAGACCACCATCAAAGAACGCCAGGATTTGATCCAGGTCAAGGCGCTTGAACGCGAGGAATTTACCGTAGCAATCGCTCAACTTGAAGCTGAAGTCCATTCTGTTGAGGATAAGAGAACGAGTCATACCGAGAACCTGAAAATTTTCAAGGAAACACTGGAGACAAGTCTTTCGGAAGTTTTGCGTCTCCAGCAAGAACAAATGGAGCTTCAGGGCAAGAAAATCAAGTATCATGAGGATATCGAGCATACCAAAGAGGCAATTCTTCGTTTAAAAGAGGAGCGTCAGTCACTTGAAGGAGTTCTTTCCGGGTACCGGAGCGAGAAAGAAGAGCTTATTCAACGTGTCAACAGCCTGAAGGCCAATGTCGCCGGATATACGGATGATATTGAAAAAATTCATCGCACAGTTCATGCCCAGCAAATGAGTGAACAGGAGATCGGCTTTAAGGAAAAAGAAATCAAGGATCGTTTGTTCCAGGCTTATAAAATTGATTTTAACCAGATGGCAGATGAACAGGGCTTGGATGAGAGCATTCTGGCCGGGGAAGTTTCGGGCGATGGACCATTGTCAATAGAGGAAATGCAGGTGATCATTGAACGCCTTCGCAGACGATGCGAATCCTTTGGTACTGTTAACCTGGTTGCCATTGAAGAATTCGAAGAATTGAGAGGACGTTTTGAGTTTCTTACTCAGCAGCAGAGTGATCTTTTAACTGCAAAAGAATCATTGCATGAGACCATCCGAAAAATCAATCGTGAAACGCGGCAAATGTTTTTGAATACATTCACCAGGGTCAGTGAAGAATTCCGCATTTATTTCCGTATGCTTTTCGGAGGCGGGGAGGCCCAGCTTGTTTTGCTTGACCCCGAGAATGTGCTCGAGTCCGGTGTCGATATCATCGCCCGGCCTCCGGGCAAAAAACGACAGAATATCAGCCTTTTATCTGGCGGGGAAAAGACGTTGACGGCGATCGCTTTGGTCTTCGGCGTTTTTAAGATTAACCCGAGTCCTTTCTGTGTCCTCGACGAAATTGACGCTGCCCTGGACGAGTCCAATGTAGGGAGGTACAGTTATCTGCTTAAGGATTTCGCCAAGATCGCCCAGTTCATTGTTATCACTCATAACAAAAGGACGATTGAAAGCGCCAACGTTCTTTATGGAATCACCATGCAGGAAACCGGTGTGTCGAAAGTTGTTTCCGTGAAGTTTGGCGAAAAGGGTGCCGAAATCGACGAGGATGAGAAAATCGCTGTTCCTGTCACTGCGGAATGAATTTAATAACAGCCGGTTTAGGAGTCTATAGACCCCGCCAGTCGGGATCTTCATCCGTGGTTATATAGCAGTCCCCGCTTGGATCGTAATATTTATAAATTCCATTATTATCGGAACGAAATATTATGCCAAGGGAAGTTCCCCCCAAAAATTTTGCCCAATCCCCAATATCGCAAGTCACGTCCCCGTCATCCTCAAAAACAAAGATTGTATAATAATTCGGGTCGGTGGGTTCATATTGGGCGAGGGTACAATAACCTGCATCCTCCATAAGCTTGTCTATTCCTGTGGTGCCCATGGTGCCTCCTCCGCAGTCGGCATAACTTCCATTCTGAAGATGGCACCTTTCAAGCTCCGCTCGCCATTTTGAAATGACGGGAAATATTTCAGCCATTTGCGCGCATTTAATTGTTTTAGTAAGACGTGGAAGGGCCAGAGATGACAGTACTCCCACGATAATGATGGCAATTATTAATTCCAGTAGGGTAAAAGATCTGTTGTTGGTGTAGAGACTTTTTTTCATATTTAAAAACAGTCTACAACAAACGGATGGTTAAGGCATGCAAGTTTTGTTTTTCCCGCTTTTCTTGGCCTCGTACATTGCCTTATCAGCGTGCGTGATAAGCGCATCTTTGTCCTCGGCGTGTTGAGGGAAGGTTGCCAGGCCAATGCTGACGGTCAGGTGAAGGGCTCCCATTCCCGAGGGGGATGGGAAACCATATTCATCAATACGCTTTCGGATTCTTTCAGCAGTTTCAAATCCCTGTTCGCTTGTCGTATTGGAAAGGATAAGAGCAAGTTCTTCTCCGCCATACCGGCAAATACAATCCTGCGCGCGGGAAGAATCTCGCAGGATTTTTGCTATTTCCTTAAGAATAAGATCGCCGTGCTGATGTCCGCAGGTATCGTTAAATTTTTTAAAATCGTCGATATCCAAAAACAAGAGGGTTAATGGGGTTTCGTAACGTTTGGCTTTTGGGAGCTCGTTGAGCAGGGTCTTCTGAAAATAGCCATGATTCCATAGGCCAGTTAGAGCATCGGTCATGCTTTGTTGAACAACGATTTCATAAAGACGGGCATTCTCGATAGCTAATCCTGCTTGGTTGGCGAGCATTGTGAAAAACTGGATGTCATGCTGGGAAATAGGTTTTTTGGTGTATATGTTATCTGCGACAATCAGTCCGTTGACCTTGTCTTGAGCCTTTAACGGCATAATAACCAGTTCATAAGTTGAAAATGATTTGAGCAGAGGATCGTCTTTAAAAAGCTCGGTTTCCTCGGGAGTCAAATGCCACGGCAAACCCCGTTGGTATGCCTGATTTAACAGAGTGGGAACTTCTAACGGGAAGACGAGATCTTTATATTCATGAAAAAGGGCGCTTTCACTGGCAGCTTCTTTAACTTTATCGGCATGGATCAAGTCTTCTAGTTTTTGGTTTTCTTTGTCTATGAACTCCCAGATTTTATTGGCGTGTTCTCCGGATTTGGGACCGATTGCCATTCGGCATTCTAAACGGTTCTTTTGCTCATTAAAAAGAAACAGCAGGGCGCGGTTATATCCAAGGCCGGAATGTGAGGTAACGCCAGTGAGAATAATATAGAGGATGTGCGGCAGTTCGAGAGTGGTTCTCATTGCACAGCTGATTTCATATAAAACCTTGAACTCTTTTTCCGCGCTCATGGAAATGGAAGTCATTTTACAGTCCTCTTTTAAGGAAATTATAGCAGAACTTTTGAAAACAATAACACTTTCAGCATTAAAAATCAAGTTTATTAGATTTTAACAATGACCAAAAATCAAATTAATATAACTGTCTGTAAATAAATAAT
>JBFMEN010000065.1:0-32104 GCA_040753435.1 Candidatus Omnitrophota bacterium
CCGTGTCGCGGGCAATGTAATTTTGGAAGTATAGCGGCCAGGAAATGGCGGCCGTCGCGATCATCAGAACGATGATAACAAAAAATTTGCTTTTCAATATAATTGTGAAATGAGAAAAATTTTTCATTATTCAAGAATCTTTGCTGTTAATAACAATAAAAGAAATGCCATCGCGAAAATAGCGTAACCGGAAAAGTCATGTACAAATCCGGTGGCGGCTTCATGCCCCCAGACTTCGGCGACAAAAGCGAGAAAAACTACCCGGATAACATTGGTGATGATCGCAATGGGAATAGTCGACAGAAAAAGGATGATGCGTTTCCACATAGGGGCTTTAAACAAATACGCAAAAATACTCCCCAATGCCGTCAGCGAAATCAGCGATCTAAGTCCTGAGCAAACGTCGTCAACAACAACGTAGGCATGGGGCATGCGGATGACGCTTCCTTCCCTGATGGCAAAGATGCCGATGCCTTTGATAATATTGGCTGAAATGGCGGCAGCGAACATTTTCATCCGGAAAGAAATGTTAACAACTACGACTTCAGGCAGCGGGATCATGAAGACGAGAAAGAAAACAGGGAATGATATTTTTTTCAAAATGTTAAGGCCGTAAAAATGCAGGATGATTCCAATTATTGTCAACAGAAATGAAAATCCCGACGTGAAATAAACGCGCAAAACAGAACTCAAAATATGGATCAGCAATCCGGTAATAATAAGAGGAATGCCTAATGGATGAGAAGAGGGGGGCAGTTTCAGCAACTCATCTCTTTTGCGCCAAATCAGCCATCCGACGATAAACGGAATCAGGAATCCGTGACTGTAATACGAATCGCGCGCTAACCAGCGGACCTTCATCCACAAGAACGTCGGGACATAAGCCAGCAGACAAAACGCGAGTGTTAACAAGGGTTCAAAATGTTCTTTCAGATCTTTTTTCATAACCCAACAGTAACATAAAATTTCCGGAAGGGCAACAAAACTGATGCAACAGCGTAACATAAAATTTTCAAAAGGACAATAGAAATGAGCTCTTCTTTTAACGGAGGGCGCGATAATTGGAGAGGCGAGAACCGGAGCGCTGATAGTCTGAGTGCAGTGAACGGTTTCTATGGCTCGGTCTCTTCCTGTTTTTGTTGTCTCCTTACAACATTTTGTTCAACGCCATCAACAAAAAATCTATTGATTGTTTTTATCCTGTTCGTACTTGTCCATATTTGTCTATATTTGTCCCGGAAAGAATTTCCTGAAAGTTTGAGAATATTCATATTCTTTATTAAATTTAAATAAATAAATAAAATTCACTACGATAAAAATAGGTTGGCACGCTAGTTGCTTACTATTATGTGTTGATAAAGAAAGCGATTTCTTTCCCAGCAATGAATATTTAAAAGGTGAGGCTAGCAGCAATGAAATTACTTCGCAAACATTCACAAAACTTGGCATTATTGATTTTGACAGTGGCTGCGGTTCTGTTTATTGGATCATCGGCATCTGCAGCTTTGTCTATTATTGATTCGGGAAGCTCTACAATGATCAATCCTGTTGATGAGGTCAGGGTCCTTTCAGCTTCCGAAGGCAAAAAATCGCGAGCTCCCGAGCCTTCGACTCTGGCGTTGTTTTTAAGCGGAGCATTTGGCATGATCGTGAGTTTTGTAAGAAAAACTTATGCCGCCATGAAACGTTTCTTCGACATCTGCGCGAGCTTGTTCGGATTGATTCTTCTTTCCCCGTTGTTTTTAATTACTGCGGCTTTAATCAAGATTTTTTCCCGTGGGCCTGTTTTTTATACACAAACACGTGTCGGTAAAGACGGAAAGAACTTTAAAATTTATAAATTCCGGACCATGAAGACTGATGCTGAAGTGGGTACGGGCGCGGTTTGGGCAAAAGAAAAGGATGATCGGGTTATTCCTGTGATTGGAAATTTTCTTCGGAAGGCCCATATCGATGAGATCCCGCAATTTTTAAATATTTTAAAAGGCGAAATGTCATTGATCGGACCCCGTCCCGAACGGCCTGAATTTGTCCAGAAGTTTAAGAATCAAATCCCTGATTATGAGAAGCGGCTTTCCATTAAACCCGGTTTAACCGGTTTAGCCCAGGTTTGGTATCGATATGACCGGGATTTATCCGATGTCCGTAAGAAAATCAAATATGATCTTTTATATATTAAAAAGCTTTGTCTCTGGACTGATTTTAGAATCTTGTTGCGAACGTTCAGGGTTGTGGTTACGGGTGAAGGCGCACATTAAACGTTCAAAGGTTTTGCTCTTTTAAAAATTGAAATTTTTTCTCCATGTCCCGGGAGATGTGCATGTGTTTTTCAAATCTCCTTTGGGCATATGTGCAGGACATGTTTTTGCCAAGATTTGGCTTCAATCAAGTCCTTCCCGGGATGGAGAAAAATAAGGGAGATGCAATTAAGAAGAAGTAAATGTAGTTTGAGGGGGTGATTTCTCCCGAACGGGAAAGTGGAGTTCTCTGTTCTACATCATCAAAGAGATGTTTGTTATAGATTAGGCATTATTATAGATTAACTAAATAATAGTATAGTGGCGTTAGAAAGGAAGGAGATAAGAATGAAAAAGTTATTGCTGACATTAGCGTGTTTTATCCTCGCTACGGGTACCGCCAGCGCCATACCGATTCAGTTGGATCCTGGTGCAGCGTTAGGAGCCGGCTTCGGGACAACAGGAACATTTAACCAATTACAGTTTTATGCTCAAACAACATCAACTGATACTGATGCAACATTCAGTGATATCGGGGATGTTGCTGTCAAGTCGTTAGTTGCATCAACTCCGGTTGATGACGCAGGCCTTGATAATGATTGGTTCCTGGTTGGCGGTTGGAACGATCTGGTGGGGGTTAATCCCACAACGAATACGTTTGTCTACACATCCGGTACGCTGAACCTGTGGGCAACAACAACTTCGTATAATTTCGGCAGCTCGATTGGAGCCGGAGATGACTCCGACTTCAGAAATGAGGATGCAAATGGCGTCTTGGTGGCTACGCTCGAGCTTCGCGAAGGATTAGGGGTTATAGTTCCCGGACCGAGCGGCGCTCAGGGAACAATTGACCTGGTATGGGATTTCACGTTTATGCATGATGGATTCTGGCTGGATGAAAACGGTCAAGCGCTTTCATTAATGAATCTGCCGGATAATTTTTTCTTTGCGATAGTTGATGCCAATACTGATCAAATCATCTTTAATCAGGATGGAACGATCCTTTCGGATCATGATGGTTCTGTCTCAATTGGTGTTATTCCTGAACCTGCAACTATGGCCCTTTTTGGAACGGGGTTATTTGGGTTAGCCGGTGCCGGAATCAAGCGAAGAAAAGCATAAAAAACCGCTAAACAAGATGTTCGGAAAGCCCCATTCTCTTGAATAGAGAATGGGGCTTTTTTGATGATTTAAACGCGTTGAAAAGACAGAACTCATTGAAATTAATAGTTCTTTGACATCCCATTTTTTTTATATATACTGAATTTAATCTTTAAGTCAAAGAGCTTTTTTACCAGGACTTGAGAGGAAACAATTGTAATCGATGCTTCCGTCCTGCGACTAATAGTTTTATCAACAATACTATTTCCAAGTCACCTCGGGCATTTTCTGTTAAGGAGAAAATAAATAATGCATGCAGAGATATTGAATGACCACAACCTGTTTTATGAGCAGGCTTTTAAGAGAAATATCGGCATCTTGACCAGGGAGGATCAGGAGAAAATACGGCAGACCAAGGTCGCGATCGTCGGTTGTGGAGGAGTGGGGGGCGCGCATCTGCTTAATTTGGTCCGGCTTGGTGTCACTCGTTTCCACATTGCCGATATGGATTGTTTTGATGTCGTGAACATTCAACGTCAATCTGGTGCGGTAAAGGAAACGCTTGGGCAAAATAAAGCCAGGTCAATGAAAGAAATGGCGCTTTCGATTAATCCTCATATAGATATAAGTGTTTTTGAGGAAGGCGTCAATGAACTCAATATTAACGATTTTCTTGACGGAACAGATATCCTTCTTGACGGGATCGATTTTTTTTGCATTGATATGAGGCGTAAGTTATTTATGAACGCCCATCGTCAAGGGATTTATACGATTACCGCGGGTCCGCTGGGTTTCGGCAGCGCTTTGCTGGTTTTCTCGCCTTCCGGTATGAACTTTGATCAATATTTTGATATTGACGATTGCATGACTTATCTTCAAAAGCTCATCGCATTCGCAGTCGGTTTGGCTCCGGCCTCCCTGCATATGAGTTATCTGAACTTGGGAAAAGTTGATCCTACAGCCAAAAGCGGCCCAGCCCTGGTTTCATCATGTCTGCTTTGCAGTGCCCTGGCGATTACAGAGGCCGTAAAAATCATTACTGAGAGAGAAGCAGTAAAGGCAGTCCCGCATTATTTTCAGTTTGACCCTTTCTTGCAGAAGTACAAAAAAGGATATCTGTTCGGAGCAAACCGGCACGCCTTGCAGAAGATCAAGCGTTGGTTTTTATACCGTAAATTCAGAGAGTATGAAACCGAAAAACTCTTTCAACAGGCTTGAATTTCAAAAAATTATTTCGATCCCGTTAAACGGGACAATTAACATTTATTCAGGAGATTTATGAATAAAAGTATTATTTATACAATTATCTTCATTTTAACTATAGCAGGGATACTGCTACTTGTGTTATTTAAAACGCCTGAATTTTTAGAACCAGAAGAGCCCGGGTTGCCGACAGAGGCTATTGAAGAAACAGGTGAGGAAAAGCCTGACGTCATGGATCAGCAGGAAACGCCGGCTCCGGCGGAGGTAAAGAAGCCAGTGATTACGATAACCGGGCAGGAACTTGCGGAAAAGGTTTATAACCGTGATGATGGCGATAGCGCACATTCCATTACTGAAATGGTTTTACGGGATAAAAACGGTCATGAACGAAAACGAATAATGGAAATGTATACGAAAGACTTTGATCCGCTTGTCAGGGCTTTTATTGAATTCACTGATCCTGCTGACATCAGGGGAACCCGTTTTCTGTCATGGGAGAACGCAGATGAAGATGACACCCAGTATTTGTATCTTCCGGAATTGGGACGGGCGAGAAGGATTGTGAGCAATCAAAAGAAATTGCGTTTCGTCAACACGGATTTTTCTTATGAGGATATGGAGCGGCGCAAACCTGATGAAGATAAGCATGAAATTTCCGGAGAAGCGGTTTATCTCCAGAGGCCGGTATTTATTTTAGAGAGCGAGCCTTTTCCTGATACTTCGCAATATGGCCGGAGGGAGACTTTTGTCGACCAGGAAAGTCTGATTCCGGTTTCCATTGATTTTTATGATAAAAAGGGCGAGTTGATTAAAGAGTTTCGCGTTCATGAATTGAAGGAGATAGACGGGATTTGGACGGCGATGTCGGCTGAAATGCGTGATTTGGAGGCAGGCCATAAAACATTTATGAACTTAAAGGAGGTTGAGTACAATATCGATTTAAGCGAACAGTATTTCGAGTTGAGAAATCTGGAGCAATGAGCGTGATGGAATGGGTTTAAAGTGATCTGGTGCAATAATAATTTGTGGCGATTGGAGGCCAGGGATGAATGTAAAAGCGGTCGTTTTTTTGACGGGTATATTTCTGTTTATGGTTCATGAGGCCAGGGCATCAGTATTTCCCATTGTTGTTGATTGGGAAGTGGGGGGCGAATGGTCGAGTTATTGGTATGGTGAAGCCGAACAGGATACGGAAGCCGAAAATGAGATCATGTCGGACAACCGTCTTCTTCTTGAAAACGATATTTCTTTTCAGGAACAAAATTTTTTTATAAATGCTGATGCGGAGTGGCGTTTCGAGACGTTTTACGGCGGCCTTGAAGAAGAGTCCCAATCCGAAGTCCGGTTCCGGGAATTTTATGGCGAGTGGAAGCAGGACTCTTTTGAAGTTCTGGCCGGTCAGAGCATTCTTACTTGGGGAAAACTCGATGACCTTGTTGTTTTGGACCGTATTAATCCTCAGGATTTTACGCATTTTATCCTTTATGAAAAACAGGAGCGCAAGGATCCTGCGTTGATGATGCAGTTTGAGTGGTTTGCCCTGGAAGACGTTCAGTTCGAAACTGTCTGGATGCCGGTCTTCCAGCCATCGGAGATTGATTATTTCGGGACGAACTGGGCGGGTTTTGATCATCTGAAGGAGACAGTGCTGGCAAGCGGTAATTATACGGCGGGGCAAAAGAGCATTGTTTCGGGTATCTCTATCCAGGACGATGATTCAGTGACTGACCAGTCGCTTGAAAACAGCCAGGTTGCGATGCGTCTTCGCGGGCGTATGAGTGAGGTTGATTATGGCCTGTATTATATGAACTTGTACCAATCTCTTCCCGTATTAAAAGAAGAAAATCCTGCCGGGAATGCCACCAAACGATTTCTCTATGAGCCCACATTAGCTAACCTTGACGCCCTCGTCTCCGCCTCGGCGAGCGGGAATGATCTTTTGTTGACGCGGGCTCATCCGCGTGTTCATGTTATCGGGGCTGATTGGGAAACCGTATGGCGAGCGTTCGGGCTGCGCGGCGAGATTGCGTGGACGATGGATGCGCCATATTTACGTGATGATCTATCCTATAATGAAAAAGATTCTCTGGCAGCAGGTTTTGGGATTGATCACACAACTGACAACGACTGGTACTTCGACTTCCAGTATGTGCAAAACTATATCCTTAATTATGAAGGACTTTACGGAATTGATGAGTGGCCGACTCAATTTGCCGGAACTGTATCGAAGAGTCTGGCTCGGGGGACATGGTTTGTTGAGACGGATTGGCTTTGGGATGCGTCTTACTCCGACTGGATGCTTAATCCGGAGATTGTTTATAAATGGAGCCGGCTGGGTGTGGATGCGGCGGTTGGAATATTCATTTTTGAAGGAGAAAATGCCAGCACGGTATTCGGACGATATGATAATAACGATGTGGTCTACTTGAGACTAAGCGGAGAGTTTTAATGGTTTTATTCGACGAGAATTAAGCTGCTTTGATTAAAAAACCGTCTTTTAAAGTGACTTTTAGCATTGACTTTTCAATATTTGTCCGCCATAATCATCCTGTAGTTGTTCTTTGTTGTCGGTTTGTTGTTCCTGTCTTAAGCAGATCAACCAAGGTGGTTTTCATGACATCAAACCTTAAAAAAATTAAAGAGATTATTGCGAGTGATAAACGATCCTGCGAGCGTTTGGAACTGCCGCTAAAGATCCGATATTTACGGGCGATGAGCCCTGCCGATCAATGGTCCGATTATGTATGGCTGGACAACATCGGCGGAGAAGGATTGGGTTTCACCGATGACTTTGAATTATCCATGGGAGATAAAATAGATATCGAATTGAAGATACCATCCGAGAGAAAATCTTTTTATATGGGTGGGGAGATTGTCTGGATCCGCAGGAATTTTCTCCGCCGGGGAGAGATCCATCTGGGTAAATATTCTTACGGGCTAAAAATTTACCGACTTGAAGAAGAGGACAAAAAGAAGTTTGAGCAATTCATATCGGACAGTATCATCGAAAAGTACCTGGATGACCAGGGCAAATTCCGCAAACGAGAGGGAAAAAGTTATGGTCGATAATGGAATTGCCATAAAATCTCTCTTTGAGGGTATTGAATATCGGGTCGCGCGCAGTCGGGAAGAGCTGGAGAAGGCATACCGTCTTGTTTATCAGGAGTACCGCAAGCAAGGCTACCTTGATGAAAATACTTCAAAACTCCAGGCTTCCGTTTATAATGCGCTTCCTCAGACAACGACGTTCGTGGCGTTAGTCGATGATGTCGTTACAGCTACAGCCACGATAATTCCCGATTCTCCTTTAGAACTTCCTATGGACGATCTCTATCATGCCGAGCTCAATGAATTGAGGGGTGAAGGTAAGAAGCTGTGCGAAGTCTCTATGCTGGCAAGCAGCAGCGAGTTGTTCGGAGAAGGTGTCTCTTTAATGCTTAATGCCAAAAAGATGTTCCTGATCTTTTTTCTTTTCAAGTATATTTTTGATTATGTCCGGATTGAACTTGGAGTTGATTATATTTGCATCGCGGTCAACCCCAAACACGCCAATACATACGACTCATTGTTTTTTAAGAATTTAGGCGGAGGGATGAAGTATTATTCAAAAGTTAACGGGGCTCCTGCCATAGCGAAATGCCTGAACGTTCAGACTGTTGATGAACAGTGCATTAGTAGAGGGCGTCAAAGTCTTTACAAAATGTTTTTAACTGGTCCCGCCGACAGAGATAAGTTCAGCAGGAAAGTTGAGCTCAAACCGGAGGACCTTAAATACTTTTTTGTTGAAAAAATAAAAGTATTTAGGGATGCGACGCCGCAACAGCTTTCTTATTTGAAGTCTTGTTATCCGAGTTATGATTTTTCAAGAATCATCTCTTAGACGTTGACGGTTTATGCCTATCAAACCAGCTAATATTTTTATCCAGTTTGTTGAATCTGTTCAAAGGAATTCTTCAAAAGAAGCTCTTTTATTCACCGGTCCAGACGGTACTTACCATTCTGAAACGTATTTATCCATTTATAAGAAGTCACTTGTATTAGCCAGTGTGCTAAGAGAAAACGGGGTGGAAGCAGGCAGCAGGGTTGCCGTGCTTCTTGAAAATCGTCCTGAGTTTTCATGGGTTTCCTTTGCAGTTTTCTCATGCGGGGCCGTCCTCGTCCCCATGGATGTTCAATACTCTTCCGAAGTGCTCGGTCATCTGCTGGCGCATTCAGGGGCTGTCCTGATCATCTCTTCAGAACGTTTTCGGGCGTTACATCAAGAAAAGGTCAAAACACAATGGCTTTGCATCGATAGTGAAGATATTCGAAGGTTGATCGGCAGAGGAATGGAGGCCGGTCAAGATATCAGAAATGTTTCCCAGGTCTTTAACCGGGAAGAGAACGCGGCTTTTTTTTATACCTCAGGAACGACGGCCCAGCCCAAGGCTGTTGTGCTGACTCATGGTAACTTCCTCTCAGATATCGAATCAATTATAAAAACCGGTTTGGTACTCGAGAATGACATGGTGCTTTCCGTTCTTCCGCTGCACCATACATATGCTTTTACCGTCACCCTTCTTTTGCCGTTGTTAAATGGACTGAGCATCTCGTATCCTAAAAGTCTTTCCTCACATGATTTGCTGGCCTGTATCAAACAAACCTGCACAACCATTTTCGTCGGAGTGCCGCAGATTTTCACCATGATCCATCGCTCCATTCACGATAATATTGAGGCAAAAGGAACTTTTCCAAAGTTTGCCGCTGGTATTGCTGAGAAAGCCACGTTTGTCTCCAGAAGATTTTCACCCGGGAATGCGGGAAAGTTTCTTTTCCGTCAGATTCATCGGCGCTTTGGTCCGTCTTTAAGATTAATGGTATCGGGAGGGGCCAGGCTTGACCCAAAGATTGCTGAAGATTTTTATCGCTGGGGGTTTACTCTGGTTGAAGGGTATGGCTTAACGGAGACTTCTCCGGTTGTGACCTTTTCTTTACCTGATCATCCGAGGTTTGGTTCAGTCGGCCGTCCACTTTCCGGAATAGAGATCGGGATCATTGAACCGAATGAGCGGGGGGAGGGGGAAGTGGCGGTGAAAGGCGCGAATGTGATGAAAGGTTACTATCAGATGGATGTCGAAACTCGCCGGGTGCTGAGGGACGGGTGGTTCTATACCGGGGATATCGGCAGGATTGATGAGGATGGCTTCTTGTTCCTGACTGGGAGAAAAAAAGAGATGTTGGTGCTGAGCAACGGAGAAAACATTAATCCGGAAGAGCTGGAAGCCTATTACGGGAGCAGTCCTTTTATCAAGGAGATTGCTATTTTAACAGCGCAAGATTCCCCGGCCCGTTCTCCCGGAGAGACAAAGCTCGTCGCTATCATTGTCCCTGATGAAGAGTATTTTCGCTCACAAGAAGAGCTGAATATTTATAAACGGATGAAGTGGGAGATCGAGAATTATTCAGTGAAGTTATTGACCTA
Organism: Candidatus Omnitrophota bacterium; assembly: GCA_040753435.1. Taxonomy (GTDB): domain Bacteria; phylum Omnitrophota; class Gorgyraeia; order Zapsychrales; family JANLHA01; genus JAKLFA01. Next base: position 10,003 of record JBFMEN010000065.1, read on the forward strand.
TAAGCGAATAAAAGGTTTTGTCCTTACCCAGGAAAGTCTGCCGAGGACCCGTCTGGGAAAGCTTAAACGATTTGAGCTTGAGAAAATATATGAGCACTTGAAAGGGCATAATAAACCCGGGGAGCGGGATTCGGAGAGCTCCTTTTACTCTGATTTCTCATCGGTTATATTCGATTTTATCAAACGGTATCTCAGCCGATCAGTTTCTCCTGAAGATCATCTTGAACTCGATCTCGGGCTTGATTCATTAGGCCGGCTGGAATTATTGACAGCGGCAGAACAAAATTTCAAGCTGAAGTTTTCTGAAAATGAATCCGCGGAGTTATTCCGATGCTCAACAGTAGGTCAACTGGTGATCGCGCTTAAAATTATCCTTGAAAAGTCAGGCCAGGCAGATGTGGTTACGGCGGTCGGGGGGCCAGACGATAATGCTGCGAAAAAGGCATTATCTTATATCGAGAATCGAGTCGGACGCCCCGTATCGCTTAATGAGCATCTTGAATTTGATCTCGGGTTTGATTCTTTGAGCAGGCTTGAGCTTTTGCTGGGCATTCAGCAGCACCTTAAACTTGAGTTGACAGAGGAGCAAGCCATTTCTTTTTTCCTGTGTAATCGAATTAAAGATTTATTAGCCGAGCTGAATAAAATCATCGGCGCCGCTTCGATTTCATCCAATTCGGCCCCGGTTGCCTGGCATGATATTTTGACCCAGACTCCTGAAAAAAAAGAGTTAGAAGATATAGACATTAATGCACCCGGATTTTTGATGAAAGCTTTTAACATCCTTGTGCTGGGATTTATTAAAATGATTTTTAAACTTTTATTTGATTTGAAAGTAACGGGCAGGGAGATTCTTCCGCAAAAAGGCCCTTATGTGATTTGCTCAAACCATAACTCGTATTTCGACGGTTTGATTATTGCCTGCGCATTACCCTTCCAGTTGGCTTTGCAAACGTTTTTTCTCGGAGACAGCAAGTTCTTCGATCACTGGCTTCTGCGACTTTTTAAAAAAACTGCCCGGCTTATTTCAATTCAATTCACTCATCACATGACTCGCTCCCTTCGTTTGTGCGCGTACGTTTTGAAGAATGGCAAAGTGCTTGTTTACTTTCCTGAGGGCCAGCGTTCTATTGACGGTGAAGTTAAGGAGTTTAGAAAAGGGATAGGGGTGCTTATCCAGGAACTGGAAGTTACCGCTGTTCCTGTTTATATCAAGGGTTCATTCGAAGTGTGGCCGCGGGGGCGCCGTTGGCCAAGATTAGGGAAAGTTTCTGTAACGTTTGGGAAACCCGTCCCTGTTCAGGAACTGCGCTTCAAATTAAACGAAACTCCTGATATTTACCAGCGCATTTCGGATAATCTTCGTCAAAAAGTTGTCAATCTTGCCTGAGAAAGTTGTTCTTTAATTCTTTATTAAATTATTATTTCTCATACTGTTATGAATACTTTTTATAATTGACTCGTTCTAAATGACATGTTACTATATATAAAATTTACGAGAGAGTTATCAGCTGAAAGGGGTGGCCAATGAGTCAAAAAGTCAGTGCCAAACAAACGTTCTCGTTGATCCTTAATTCGATTTTCACGCTTTTCAAAAATCCTCAAATTCTCTATCCTTTTGGTATCCTTGCCTTTATTCAGTTGCTTATCATGGAAGTCCTGTTCTTTGCGCCGCGGAATCCGTTATCATTTATTTTTAAACCGATTATTACCCGGCTGAAAGGAGAGGCGTATCTGCATTATCCGTTGAATTTTGATCTTATGAACCATTGGTTCCAATCTTTGCAGGTAGTGATCTTTTTATTTATAACATCATATCTTATGGGCAAAGCTATTTTGATGATCGCTTCAGTTAATCAAGATAAGCCGATCGGTGATAAAATGCCCGCGCTTGGCCTGAGGAAATATCTTGGAATAGTTTTGGCCTTTTTCTTTTTTTTCCTGTTGATTCATGGTCTGACATCGATTTATGGTCTGCTTATTCACCGGGCCGTTCAAATACGTTCGACAAGCGGAATCTATTTTTACATTAAGCAGGCAGTTCTGGTCGGAGCTCCGTATTTTAATTTGCTGTTTTCGATTATGGTTACGGCCCTGTTTGCCTATGTCGTCCCTGTTATTGTACTGGAGGCCAAAAATGTTTTTATTGCCATAGGAAAGAATTTTCAGATACTTTGGTTAAATCTTTTGCCGACATTTGGAGTGGTTTTCTTGACCAGCATGATTTATGTCCCGATTCTTTTGATTCGGTCAAATGAAAAGTCGCTATCCGTTTTATTTACTCCTGAAACCTGGCAGCTTACGGTTATAGCGGGAATTTTTATTTTATTATTCATAGAGGCGATGCAGTATACTGCGATTACGACGTGCTATCTTTTAACGAAGGATGAATAGATGAAAAAGAAATTTCTGATTTTATGTTCGATACTCGTTGTCATTTATCTGGTGTTGTCTCTGCTTGATAACGGAGAGTACCGTTTTGAGAAACAGATGTGGAGGATGGCAAAAAATTTCTATTCGATCTCGAAAGATCCAAAAGCGGTTCCAGACGCCCAGTTTGAAAAAGTCATCGCTGATTACCGCGCCATGATCAAAAAGTTCCCCGACTCAAAATATGTTCCGCAGGTCTATTCGCAAATCGGGATGCTTTATGTTATGCAGAAAAAGTACGACGATGCGCGAAAGGCCTACGGAGAAGTTGTGACTGGTTTTTCAGAAGATCCGGTGACTGTTTCCAAGGCTCTCATGGACATAGGGAATACATATCTTTTCCAGGAGCGGGTGAAGGAAGCGGTTGACATCTATCATCGGTTATGGACGGATTATGGAAAAACCGAGGTTGGATTCATGATGCCGCTCTATATTGCCGGAGTTTACCGGAGTTTGAATAAGGATGCTATGGTCCAACAGTATCTTGAACGCGCGCTTGTCTTTTATCAGGGGATCGCCCGGGATGAAGCGAGCGGCCATGCGATGCAGCTCAATGCTTATCAGTCGCTCGCGACAGTTTATATGGCTCAGCAAAAATGGGAAAAGGCGATTGAATCTTTAAAGTCTTGTCTTTATCTTTTTGCCGATTCCCCGACAATAAGTCCGCGCCGGTTAGCAATGATTACGAGAATATTAAATACAATTTTTATAATGCAGATGAAAGACTTTGATCGCGGGATTGGTTTTTATGAGCAATTTATCGCGGACCATCCCAATCATAACCTTGATAAATATATTGAAAAAGTAATCGAGTCGTTGAAGTATTTAAAAGAACGGGATCTTTCTGCATCTACTCAAAAATCTCAATCATAATTTTATGAAACAGGGGATTCAGCAGTTAACGCAGGGCGAGTTGTTCAAGCTTATTAGCGATGTTTGCGAGGTTGTTAATAAGGTCACGAATTCAGAAGAATTGCTTGAAGCCTCACTCGCTGAACTGCTTCATTTGTTTGATGCAGACCGGGGGTCGGTTTTTATTTTGGACGAACAAACCCAGCATCTCGTCATGCGCGCTTCGAAAGGTTTAAAAAGCGTTGAGCGCCAGCAGTTGGTGAAGAAGATGGGCGAGGGAGTTGTTGGCCTTGTCGCTCAAACCAAAAAGCCTATTTTTGTCGAAGATATCACCCGTGATAGCCGCTTCCGTCATTTTCAAGCCAGAAACAGTTACCAGACCTCTTCCTTTATTTGTGCCCCTTTATTATTGAAAGATAAATTGATTGGAATTATTAACATCGCCGATAAATCATCGGGGCAGGTTTTCAGCATTGAAGAATTGCATTTGCTGGATTTTCTTTCCAGCCAAATTGCCCTGAACTACAGGCGCATCGAGCTTTATAAGAAAATGCGTCATGTTCTGAGAGAATCCCAGGATTTGAAAGATGAGCTGGGGAAGACAAGCCAGGAGACGTCGCGTTTAAAGCGGCAAATGATCGTACATGAGAAGCTGGCTACGCTTGGAAAGCTTGCAGGAGGAATCGCTCATGAATTCAATAATCCTCTTGACGGAGTAACGCGTTACACGAATTTGTGTTTGCAGCATGTGGGCGAGGATGAGGTCATGCGCGGCTACTTGCTTGAGATTAAACAGGGGCTGAACCGGATGGCCAATGTGGTTCGTAGTTTGCTGGCGTGTTCAAGAGGCGAGACGAGAAACAGCACTCAGCAGATTGATTTTAATAAAGCGGTCGTTCAGGTAATTGATTCCATGAAGATGGATATCACTAAGAAAGATATTAATGTTGAAAGATATTTAAAACCGGATCTTCCTTTGATCTTTGACCTCGGTTTCGATCGAGTCGTCGAAAATCTATTACGGAATGCCATTGACGCTGTTGAAGAAGGCGGAAGAATCGCGATTTCAACGGATTTTCTGGACGGCTCTCTGGTTCTGACCGTGGAGGACGATGGATGCGGGATCGACGACTCAGAAGATTTTTATAAAATTTTTGAGCCATTTTATACGACGAAAGAAAGCGAAAAAGGTTGCGGACTTGGATTAACGATCGTTTCTGAGATCATCAAGAGTTATGACGGAAGTATTCGTGTGGAAAGCGCGTTGGGAAAAGGAACCAAATTTGTCGCTACATTCCCAATAAGAGAGGATCGCCGGAATGAACAATGGTAGAAGAGAACAGGATATTTTGATCGTTGACGATGAACGTTTGATAAGGGAGTCATTATTTGAAATTCTCCGAATTGAAGGTTATCGAGCCCATATGGCAAGTTCTGCTGAAGAAGCCCTTGATTTCCTGAAAGATAACAAGGTTGACATCGCACTAACTGATTTGAAGCTTCCGAACATGAGCGGGATCGAATTACTTGAAGAAATTAAGGCGATGTCGCCGGAAACGCAAGTGATTGTCATTACCGGCTATGGTTCCATTGAAAGCGCGGTTGATGCTATTAAGAAGGGCGCTTATAACTACATCACCAAGCCTGTTAACGACGATGAAATTAAAGCGAGTATTCATAAGATTATTGAACATAAGGAAATTGTTGAAGAAAATCGGCGTTTGCGGGCTTTGCTGGAAGAGTCGAAACCAAAGTCCTGCGGCCACATGATTGGCTCAAGTTTTTGCATGCAAAAGGTTTATCATATAATTGAATCTGTCGCAAATTCCAACGCCACGATTTTAATAACGGGTGAAAGTGGTACAGGTAAAGGACTGGCGGCAAAAGCAATTCATAGTCTTGACGAGCGGCGTAAAGATAAGCCCTTCGTTGAAATAAGTTGCGGGGCTCTTTCAGAAACCTTGCTGGAAAGTGAATTGTTCGGACATGTTAAAGGCGCTTTTACAGGGGCGATCCGGGATAAGGAAGGCCGTTTTGAGTACGCTCGAGGGGGTACAGTTTTTCTTGATGAAATTGACTCATTTTCCCCCATGCTTCAGGTCAAATTACTTCGTGTCCTTCAAGACGGAGTTTTTGAACGTGTCGGTGATAATATTACGCGAAAGACAGATGCCAGGATTATTGTTGCGACAAATAGACACTTGCCCGATCTGGTTGAACGCGAGGATTTCCGGGAGGATTTATATTATCGTATTAATGTCATTTCGATTCTGATGCCCCCATTAAGGGATCGAAAAGAGGATATTAATATGCTTATCGGACACTTTTTGTCTTCATATTCGAGTAAAAACGGTAAGAAAATTGCTGGTATTTCGGACGAAGTTAGGAATATGTTTCTTGACTACAATTGGCCTGGGAATATTCGGGAGCTTGAAAATGCGATTGAGGGGGCTATTATTATGGCCAAAGAGGAGGTTATTCAGAAATGGGATGTTCCCAATTTAAGCAAATTCAGGGGTGAAGAAGAGGCGGACTGGCAAGTTGGATCCGGGGGTGGAAAATCTTTGCGAGAAGGGATGCAGCAGCCGGAGCGGGACATGATTATTTCGGCGTTGAGAGATAATAATTGGAACAGGAACAAAGCTGCTTCTATCTTGGGTATCAACAGGACCACTCTATACAATAAAATGAAAAAATATAACATTCCTTTTGAAAAACGGAAGTAATATGCAAGAAAAAGATCAACAGCTTTTATTGGATATTTTTTCCAAAGATCATTGGCTTATTCCGTTAGAACGCTTTATTCAAGTCCTCAGGATCAATATCTTTGTTCTTGATAATGCCGGCAGGCCGATTATTCACCCGTGTGGCACTTCAAGAGGAGAGGAATTTGGCTGCCGTGTTTTAACAAATTTTTTTGGGGTTGGAGGCCTTGGACAGGGCGAAAGTTTCTTGCGCCAGTTTACAGCTTATGGGGATTATCTTGAGTTCCGATCTCCGCTGGATTTGCATGTTTTCTCTATACCTTTAAGAGCCTATGGACGTATTGTCGCGTACTTGATCGTTGGTCCCGTCATAACGAATAAACGTCTTGCCGATGAAGAGTATCTATCGATGGCTGATCAGGCCAAGTTGCCAAGCGAGGGGCTTTTGGATGAAATCAGCGGTATCCGGGTCGTTTCTTATGTGGCCATGAATGCGATCCTTGACCTCCTGGCAGCGGTTACAAAAGATTTTATTGAAATAGGCCTTGAAAATAGACGGTTAAAAAAGGCAAAGCTGCAGCGGGAGATTCTTCCTAAAGAAATAACCCAAGTGGCGGAAGGCCTTCATCGAGAGATCAAGGTTGATGAATTATTGGTTTCAGTTCTTGATGTGGCCTTGCGTTTGACAGGGGCTGAATCAGGGTCAATTATGATTTTTGATAAAGGATCGAAGGAGATGGCTGTTCGGGTTTCAAGGGGGCTGGATGAAGAGCGAGCCAAAAGTGCAAAGGTGAAAATGGGGGAAGGTATAGCTGGTACTGCAGCTAGGGAAAACCGTTGTTTCGTTATTCATGGCCAAAAAGGAGATAGCAGGATCCAATCTTATTTGAAGCGACCTGAAATAAGAGAATCTATAGTCATGCCGATTGCTCATCATAATCGCGTTCTAGGCGTCATGAATCTTCATAGTAAAAAAGAAGATTCGCATATCGAAGATAATTCCGGATATCTTATGGGCTTGTCCAAATTGCTTTCCACAGCCATTTTTTCTAATTAAATTTGAAAAAAATTTAAAATTAGTGATGGGATTTCTGTTTTATTAAGGGTATATTAATTATAAGCAATTGCTTATTATATCCTGTATATTATTTTGAGCATATGCTCAAAATAATATTAGGGTTGAATTTTAATTTTTGAAAGGATGATAAATGAAAAGCGGTCGACCAAAAAAAGTTCGATTTGTTCAGAAGATGCCTAAGATTACTCAATTTAGCCCGCGAGGAAAGCCGGGGCGACCTGATGAGATTGAGCTTGCGGTCGATGAATTTGAGGCTTTTAAGCTGGCAGATTATCAAGGATTTAATCAGACTCAGGGTGCGGCCATGATAAAGCTTTCAAGGCCAAGTTTTGGGAGGATCTTGAGGCAGGCGCGAAAAAAAGTCGCAGATGCTTTGGTTAATGGCAAGGTTATCAAGATACGAACTGGAGACATTCAGGTTGGTGTGAGAAAAAAAGACCTCAAGCCCGATAATTTTGAAGAAGAGCTTCTGAAGTTTAAAGACCGGCAGCGTAAAGTAAAGGCAGAGATTCAAAGAATTAGCGCTCAGCGGCCGGGATCATTCGGCAACTCGGATCTGGGAGACGAGGTGTTGAGGCAGGCGCAATGAAATGGATGTATCAATGGGCTGGAAACCGTCCTTAAATTAATTTCTTTTACTTCCTATAATATATGTTATGTTAACTAGCACAAATAAGCGAAACATTTTAAGTATTTGTTTGAGAAGTAATTATGATGGTTGGTTTGTATCGCGGGCTGGTTTAAGAGCCGTTTTATGGAGTTATACGGGAACGTTTATTTTATATATGCCTTGATGATTTTTTGTTCGTTAACAGGCCGGTCTCCTGCAGATGTTTGACATTGCTCTATTTTTTTGATGGTATCCATGCCTTGGGTTACTTGACCAAAAATTGTATGGTTCATATTTAACCATGGTGTTGGAACTGTTGTAATGAAGAACTGGCTGCCATTAGAATTTGGCCCTGCGTTTGCCATAGCTAGTAAACCTGGCTTGTCGAATTTTACTTGAGATGTTACTTCGTCTTTAAAAGGTTTTTCCCAAATGCTTTGACCTCCTCTTCCTGTTCCAGTAGGGTCTCCTCCCTGAATCATGAAATTTTTTATAACACGATGGAATATGATTCCGTCATAATAACCTTTTTTAATTAAACCGGTGAAATTCTCACATGCTTTTGGGGCAATCTCGGGAAATAGTTCAAATTCGATGATTCCCTGATTTGTTTCAAAAACAGCAGTTATTTTTTCATTCATTGGGCCTTCTCCATTTTGAGCATATCCTGTTCCTGAAAGAAATAATGTTAGGATTGAAAGCAGGATAAACTTTTTTAGCATTAATGTTTCCTTTTTATTTTTTTGTTTTAGTTAAGGATTCTTTTCTTTATTTTCTTCTTCTTCTTCTTTTTCTTCTTCTTTTTTTTCTTCTTCTTCGTTTTCTGTCTGGATTTCTTTTTCGGCTGGATCTTTATCGGATTGATTCTGTTGATTTTCTTCTATATTGATGTTTTCTTTGTCCTGCGTGAAATTCATTTCTTCTTCAATCTTTCTAAATTGTTCTTCAATATCTTTAAAGATATCAGGGCCCAGATGCGCGTGGACAGGCTTTGATGCGTCTTTTTCAGTAATAATTTGTTCAATTTCCTTTGGCGGAGTTCCGGTTTCTTCATTGGCAATCTGAGGGGCGGCATCTGTTTCATAATTATGTTCAAGATTGGAAACCGGATTTAAATCCAGCGAAGGCGAGAATGGAAAATTCTTGTTATCCGCATCAACTAAATTGTCTCTCTTGGATTCAGGAACAGGGTCGATTGAAATGGATTCTTGAATTTCGTGAACAGTTTTTTGTTCTTCTTCATTAACCGGATTATCGAAAGAAGTTTTTTCCTGGTTATCGTCCCCAGATGGAATTTTTTCTTCGGGGAGATTTTGTTCAACAGTCGCGTCTTCTGTTTTTGCTTCAGAAGTAAATTCAGCAGGTTTTTCCGTTTGTTCAGGATTCGTTACAGATTCAGCTGCAGCCGTATCAAGCTGGACTTCAGCCGGAGTTTTTATAACCTGAGAGTTTTCCAAAGTATGAATAGTTTGGACATGTTCTTGAATTATCGCGTCCTTTTCCTCAAGGCTTTTTTCGTTAGTTTTTATTTTTGATTCAAGTTGAGAGATTCTATTCAGGTAAGTTTGACCTTCTGATTTTATGGCATTTAATTCTGATTGGACCCTTTTGAATTCGTCTTTTGTCTCTTTTAATTCTTTTTCAAGAAGATCTTTTACTTTATTGAATTCTTTGCGATGTCGCTGCTCTTGCGCTATTTCAGATGTGACTTTTTTGATTTCTTCATTTTTTTCGGAAAGCAACTGCTCCAGTTTTTCTGTTTTTTCACGAAGCTCCAGAGTTTCTTTTTGGAGTTCATCATTGCGGATGGATTGTTCTACCAGGGCATCATTTGATGAGTTGTCGAGCCGCATAGCTGCTGTGCCCGATTTAGGTAACGGGGTTGGAGTTGTGTTGGTTTTTTCCACCGAAACCATTGCCGGGGGTTCTTTTTTAAAATGAAAAAATTTAGCCAGGAAAGATGCGGGGGTAATGGAAGACTTGGATTCCTCCTGCTCTTTAAGACCAAGGCGGTCAAGCAATCCTGCTGCGGTGGTCTTTTCTTCCTCCCTTTTGGCCTGATCTTCATCGGCGTTCTGTTCTTTCCATATAAGCAAAAAAACGAAAGCAAGTGCCGCCAAGACGAGCAAGGTGATGATATAAAATGCGATCAATCCGGGTCCTTTCCGTATTATTTGACTTGGAAATCAAATAATATTATACAAAAGTTTTTTTCACTGGAAATAAGTTATTTAAATTTATTTATCGGCCTAGAGAGAAATAATGGAGAAAATTTTTTTAGAGCAAGTTTAAAACTTCTTTAGGGAGTCTTCTCAGTTCCTGGCTGCCGAGAACTTTAACCGACCATTTGAGAATTTCAATTTTCTGAGATAAAACACCGTCCGGGTGAGTGACTTTTGCGAGCCTGCGACGGGTTAAAAAAAGAATTTTCCTCAGAGTGTTGAAAACAATTCGTGCCTCGCGTGATCTGTTATTCCCTTTCGAGATGATTTCATTGATTGCCTGGTATGCCGATTGGTTGATCGCTGCATTATAATGATCTAATTTTTGAATTAATGGGGGAACATAGGAATGAAAGTATTTGTATCTGTCCATCAAGCACAGGGTATGCATGATTTCAACCTGAATGAAAGCCGAGTCGCTCCGGCTAAGTTGACGAAGAAGGATATTTTCTGCGGACGCTTTCTCGAGTGAGAAAATTTCCGCGGCATACTTTTTCCGAAACGCCCTGACTGCCGCGGCAATTTTGATATCTTCCAGAGTTTCATCCTGAATTCTTGCTAAAAGCGTGTCCTTCGCTTCCTCAAGATAACGCTCGGTGAATCCTTCAAGGAGAAGCGTATCATCGAAAATGGTTTCATTGATAACGTTTGGATCGATAGCCTCACCCATGTCGTTTTCAACAAGACCTGGTTGGGTATTCCCATGCACTGAATCCTGAGCCTCGGCCGACGAGAATGAAAAAATAAAAATAAAAATAAAAATAATGAGCAGAAATGGTTTCATCAGATAAACTCCATAGTAAAGTCGATTGTTCCAGGTGAATGTGTCAAAGCGCCGATAGAAATTCGTTCAATACCGGTCTTTGCAACAGCCAGGACATTCTTTAATGTAATTCCTCCCGAAGCCTCCAGCAAACAAAGTTTGCCAGAAACATTTCTTATTTTAACAGCTTTTCGCATCCGTTTACAGTCCATATTATCTAAAAGGATAATATCCGGCTCAGCTTCCAGAGCATTTTTAAATTCATTGATATTATCGACTTCAACGCATACCTGTTTATGCGTGCGCTTCCGGACTTTTTCGATGGCTGCTTGAATAGGGGCTTCGCGTTCATGGGTGATTCGGTGATTGTCTTTAATGAGAACCATTTCATTTAAATTAAACCTGTGATTAATGCCTCCTCCGGTGCGGACAGCCATCTTTTCCAGCATTCTTAGTCCCGGGGTTGTTTTCCTTGTGTCCATGATTTGCACATTGATCGGTTTTACCTTTTCCACGTACTTATGAGTCAGCGTAGAAATTCCCGATAAATAGGAAAGGAAATTCAAAGCGGTCCTCTCCCCCGACAAAAGGGCGCGGGTCTTTCCGCGCAGGGTAATAATTTTTGTGTTGGAGCTCACAAAATCACCGTCATTTTTATAACAAGTGACTTTCATCAATGGATCCAGTTTACGAAAGACCCGCTTGACTATATCAACACCACAGATCAACGCTTCTTCCCGGGTCATGATATAAGCCTCGGAGACTTTATTTTTATCAAACAAAATGTTTGTTGTTAAATCTTTGTCGCTTAGGTCTTCTGTGAGAGCCTGATCAATAATTTTATTGATGATCCGGTACATAAACTTATTCCTTCGGTTAATCTAAATTAGAAAGAACGTCCTGAATATTTTTGATTTTATCCGAAATGGAGTTCAGGCGTTCCTTATCTCTTTCAACAACCTCTGTTGGGGCTTTCTCAATAAATGTATGATTTGAAAGACGTTTTTGAATATCGGCTGCGTGTTTTTCGCAAACAGCCGCGTCCTCTTTCATCCGCCGAATTTCTTTATCGATATCAATAATGTCCTCTAATGGAATCTGATATTTTACTTTATCGATAATCCCGCTCGCCGCATTTTTAATTTTCACCCCTTCGTCGTTTATGACGAGCTTGTTAATTTTTAAAAAGGCATTAAAAATGTGTTCATTGTTTTTTAACGTCTTAACCATATCGGGATTTTCTGCAGAGAGATGGATATCCGTAGACTGACCTGATTTTATATTCCATTGAACACGGGCGGTTCTGATCCCTGCAATGATCCCTATTATCAGACCCATTGACTGCTCACTCTCAATGTCCGTATAAACGGGCTTGTATTCCGGCCATTTTATATGAGAAAGGGAATTATCGGAGACGCCCAGATGACTCCAAACCTCTTCCGTCACGAATGGCATAAATGGATGGATCATTCTGATAGAGCTCTCGAGGATCTTCAAAGCCACCTGCTGAATTTTTGGGTTGTCAAATTGCTGCTTAATGATTTCAAGATACCAGTCACAGAAATTGCTCCAGAAAAATTCATAGATAAGATTTTCTGCTTCAGAAAAACGGTAGAGTTCCAGGGCGTTGTTGACGCCTTTTAACGTTGAATTAAATTTAGAAATGATCCAGCGAGAAGCAGTGTCCAAGTCTTGGTCTCGCAGCAAGGATTCCAGGCTGATGTTACGATTATCCGTTTTTACGTTCATTAAGATCAATCGGCTTGCGTTCCAGATTTTATTGGCAAAATTTCGGCCGATTTCAAACTTGTCTTTTGAAATATAGATGTCCTGCCCGGAATTAATGATGAGACTGAAACGCAAGGCATCCGCCCCGTATTCATCAATAATTTCTAACGGATCAATGGCATTTCCTAGGGATTTTGACATCTTTCTTCCCTGGCTGTCACGGACCGTCCCATGGATAAAAATGTCCGAAAAAGGAATTTCACCCATAAATTCCAGGCCAGCCATGATCATGCGCGCAACCCAGAAAAAGATGATTTCGGAGGCAGTAAATAAAGAATTAGTCGGATAGAAATAATCCAAATCTTTGCTGGTATCTGGCCAGCCAAATGTGGCAAACGGCCAAAGCCAGGATGAAAACCAGGTATCCAGAACGTCCTCGTCCTGTTTTAATTGATGGGAATTACATTTGGGACAGACAGAAGGATCATCCATACTAACGATTGTTTCATCACAATCCTGACAATACCACACGGGAATCCGATGGCCCCACCAAATCTGTCGTGAGATGCACCAGTCTCTGATATTCTCCAGCCAGTGGCAGTAAACCTTTGTCCAGCGTTCGGGATAGAACTTGATCTTTCCATCGGTGACGACTTTCAAAGCCGGTTTGGCAAGTGGTGCCATTTTCACGAACCATTGTTTTGAAAGATAAGGTTCAATAACGGTATGACATCGGTAACAATGACCGACCGCATGGGAATGCTGCTCGACTTTTTCAAGGACTTTTAACTCATGGAGCATTTCAGTGATGGCCTCCCTTGCTTCAAAGCGGTCCAGGCCGCTAAAGTCTTCACCGGCATTTTCATTCATTCTCCCGTCAGGATGCATGATATTGATGACAGGCAATTTATGTCGTTTTCCGATAAGAAAATCATTTGGGTCATGCGCCGGCGTGACCTTAACTGCCCCCGTCCCGAATTCCGGATCGACAAAATCATCCGGGATTATAGGAATTTCACGGTTGACAATCGGGAGGATCAATATTTTGCCAATCAAGGCTGTGTAGCGGGGATCACTGGGATTGACCGCAACGGCGGTATCACCGAGCATGGTTTCCGGGCGAGTCGTGGCAACGACCAGTGATCGTTGAGGATTGTCTTTAAATGGATATTTGATATGGTACAGGGCGCCCTGATGCTCCTGGTATTCCGCTTCTTCATCTGATAAGGCCGTATGGCAGCGCGGACACCAATTGATAATATATTCTCCCCGGTAAATCAGCCCTTTTTTGAACAGGTCGACGAATACCTTTCGCACGGCCAGGCTGTACTGCTCATCCATAGTGAAACGTGTCCGATCCCAATCGCACGAAGAGCCGATCTTTTTCAACTGATTGATAATCGTGTCACCATACTCTTTTTTCCACTGCCAGAGCCGTTCAAGAAGCTTTTCTCTTCCCAAATCATGCCGGGTCTTTCCTTCTTTCGCCAACTGCTTTTCCACCACGTTTTGAGTGGCAATACCGGCATGGTCGGTCCCGGGCATCCAGCATGTTTCATAACCCTGCATTCTTTTATAACGAATGATGATGTCCTGAAGCGTATTGTTTAACGCGTGGCCCATGTGAAGAATGCCTGTCACATTCGGGGGCGGAATTACGATTGAATACGGTTTTTTATTGGAAACGGGTCCGGTATGAAAGATATGGCCGTCTTCCCAATACCGGCACCATTTTTTTTCGATATTCTTAAAGTCAAAACGTGTGGACATCTCAGACATGTTGCGCATTACCTCTTATTAATATCCAGATCGACTGTTCGATTACTGGCGCACAGTCCCGCTGGCACAATTATTTTTTTGAATCCTTTAACAATTTGTACTCAATACTGTCCGTCAGGGCCTCCCAGCTGGCCTGAATGATATTTTCATGCACGCCGATCGTGGTCCAGGAATCGCGGGCGTCCTGGGATTCGATCAGGACGCGAACCTTGGCAGCAGTCCCTTCTTTAGAGTCAAGAACGCGAACCTTGTAATCACGAAGATGCATATCAGCCAGATTCGGATAAAATTCATGCAAGGCATGACGGAGTGCGATATCGAGGGCATCGACCGGTCCATGGCCTTCGGCTGCGCTGAATTTTTCCTTTCCATTCACCTTGAGCCGAATTGATGCCTCGGCAAAGATTTTTCCGTCAAAACGTTTTTCGATTGAGGTTTTGAATCCTTCCAGTTCGAAAAACGGTTTGTAGCGATTCAGGTGTCGTTTCATAAAAAGTTCAAAGGATGCGTCCGCCGCCTCATATTGATACCCGTCATGTTCCTTAAGCTGAAGGTCTTCAAGCAGACGTTTGGCCTCCGGCGATTTTTTATCTATCGTGATGTTCATCTGTTCGGCTTTCATGACGATGGGCATTTTCCCTGCCAGTTCTGAGGTGAGAAAACGGCGGTGATTTCCGACCTGTTCAGGAACGATCTGCTCATAAGCGGCCGGATTTTTAAGGACAGCATCAATATGAACGCCGGCTTTATGCGCAAATGCCGAGTGTCCGACAAAGGGATGATTATCAGACAGTTTGATATTGCTGATCTCGCTCAGGAAATAAGCGGTCTCGGTAAGCGTCTTTATTTTTGCTTCGGGGATCGATTTTTTCCCAAGTTTTGTATGCAGGATGGCGATAATTGTGCTCAGGTCGGTATTTCCGCAACGTTCGCCCAATCCGTTGAAGGTCCCCTGCACCTGCACGCAGCCTTCGTCGATAGCGGCAAGGCTGTTGGCAACAGCCAGATCCAGATCGTTATGACAATGAATTCCCAGAGGAGTTTGAATGGAGCGTTGGACTTCGCGGATGATTCTGCGGATCTCATCTGGAAGGGTCCCCCCGTTGGTATCGCAGAGAACAAGGCAATCCGCCCCAGCCTGACAGGCAGCCTCAAGCGCCTTTAAGGCGTATGAAGGGTTTGCTTTGTATCCATTGAAAAAATGTTCAGCGTCAAAAAAGACTTCGCGGCCCTTTTTCTTTAAAAACGCAATGGATTCAGCAATCATGGCACAATTTTCATCAAGAGTTGTTCTGATAACGTCCCTGACATGAAGATCCCATGTTTTTCCGAAAATGGTAATAACATCGGCCGAGCTTGCGATGAGTTCTTTCAGGTTATTGTCTTCTGTCGCCTTAATCTTTGCCCGACGGGTCGATCCAAAAGCGGCAATCCTGGCGTTCTTCCATTTCTTTTCTTTCGCTATTTTAAAAAATTCCCGGTCTTTAGGATTTGAGCCCGGCCAGCCTCCTTCAATATAATGGACGCCCAGATCGTCCAGCCGTTCGGCGATTTTTACTTTGTCACTAACGGTAAACGAGATACTTTCGGTTTGGGATCCGTCACGTAAAGTAGTGTCATAAATAATCACTTTGTCAGGCATGAGATTTCCTTTTTTAAAAAAGGGAAAATGGAAAATGGATGAAGCCTCTCGCTCTTGTCTTTTCATCGTTCATTTTCGTTTTCCCTTCCAGTACTTAAATCATTTCCAAATTAAAGGCCTTATGCAAGGCGCGCACTGCTTTGTCAGTTGATTCCTGATCAATAATACAAGAAATACTGATCTCGGATGTTGCGATCATGTCAATGTTGATCTTGTTTTTTGCCAGGGTGTCAAACATCTGGGCTGCAATTCCGGGATGAGAACGCATACCGGAACCGACGATGGAAACACGGGCTATATTTTTATCATGCAGTACATCTCCTCCTCCGATTTTTTTTGCAGTTTCAGAAGTCACTTTAATTGCTTTTGCCAGGTCGTTTTTGGGCACAGTAAAAGAAATATCCGTGTGTCGCGTATGAGAAACGTTCTGTACGATGGTGTCGACAGAAACACCTGCTTTTGAGATTTCATTAAATAGTTCAGCGGCCACTCCCGGCTTATCGGGAACAGAGCAAACAGTAATTTTTGCTTCAGATTTGTTGCATGTTACGCCTCGAACTGCAATTTCTTCCAATTTCTGGTTCTCTTGTAGAATCATGGTCCCTTCCTCCTTGGAAAAGCTTGATCTGACATGAATAGGAATATTAAATCGTTTTGCGACTTCAATGGAACGGGCCTGCATGACTTGCGCTCCCAGTGAAGCCATCTCAAGCATTTCATCAAATGTAATAGCTTTAAGTTTTTTTGCCTTAGGTTCAATCCGGGGGTCTGTTGTAAAGACTCCGGTCACGTCGGTAAATATTTCGCAGACATCGGCATTCAATGCCTTTGCCAGGGCGACTGCCGTCAGGTCTGACCCGCCACGTCCGAGAGTTGTGATATCAAAATTATCATTAATTCCCTGAAATCCGGCGACGATGACAATTTTGTTTTCCTCAAAAGCTTTTAGGATGCGGTGCGGATCAATCGTTTCGATACGCGCCTTGGTGTGCATGTCCGTTGTATGGATGCCGACCTGGGCCCCTGTAAAAGAAATGGCATCATGCCCCATCGTTTGAATGGCAATGGCCAAAAGGGCGCAGGAAATCTGTTCTCCTGTTGACATAAGCATATCCATTTCCCTGACCGGCGGTTCGGTGGTAATGTTAAAAACCAGTTCCTCAAGTTCATCAGTTGTATCGCCCATCGCGGAAACAACAACGGCAACGTTATTGTTGTCCTTTTTCGTTTCAAGAATTCTGGAGGCGACGATCTTGATACGGTCAATATTGGCGACTGAAGAACCGCCAAATTTTTGTACGATGATCTTTTTTTTCATAGTTTCTCCTTCTTGCTTAACTTAGGAGTATTTATTAATAAAATTTTCCATAAGCGCTTGCCCATCTTTGAAAATCTTTCCTGTAGATTTTGCTGACCGTTCACTATATTCAATTGCTCCGTCACGGGAAATTCCTTTTCCAAAAATTAAAAAAGGAACCGGATCAGAGGTGTGCGTCCTTAATTTTACCGGTGTGGGATGATCAGGCAGGATCAGGATCCGGAAATCATCATGGGGGTTAAAATGATTAAGTATTGTCCCCACAATGTCCTTGTCGATCGATTCAATAGCTTGAATTTTCGCCTTCAGATCGCCGTTATGTCCGGCTTCATCCGGTGCTTCAATATGAATAAAAACAAGGTCGTTTTTCTTTAATGCCTTAAGTGCATATTCAGCTTTAGCTCTGTAGTCGGTGTCGTAATAGCCGGTAGCCCCCGGAACTTTTATGATCTGTAACCCTGCCAGGATTCCGATGCCGTTAACAAGGTCGACGGCGGATATGATCGCGCCTTCAATTCCGTACAATTCTTTAAACTTGGGAAGTTTGGTTTTCAGTCCCTGTCCCCAGAGCCAGATGGAATTGGCAGGATTATCACCAAGGTCTATTCTCACCTGGTTAGTTGGATGCTGAGATAGAATCTGCTGAGAGCGTTCCATGATCTTAAGAAGGAATAAAGCTTCTTTACTTCCCTTCGGAAGATATTTTCCGATGTCTTTTCCTAAAATATCGTGCGGCGGAGTACATTGCACCCCGACATAATTTTTTACAAGAGGAGTTTGAAGAATCATAAGATGCCGGTAACTCTTCCCTGTGTAAAAACGGACATTTTTTTCAGGGACATTTTCATTCAATTTGTCAATCAGGGTTGCTGCTTCCTTGCTGGAAATATGGCCGGCGCTGTAATCTTTCATGCGGTTACTGTCAAGGGTGACAAAGTTACAGCGAAAAGCGATTTCATCATCTTTTAATTCAATACCCATATTGGCTGCTTCGAGGGGCGCCCGTCCTGAAAAATATTTATCCGGACTGTATCCAAGAAGAGAGAGATTGCCGATTTCGGAACCCGGATGCATGCCTTTCGGAATGGAATGAAGAATCCCCTGGGCCCCTTCTTTGGCCATAAAGTCCATGTTTATTGAATGAGCGGCCTCAAGAGGGGTGCGATCCCCCAGTTCTTCGATGGGATTATCCGCCATTCCGTCTGGAACGATAATAATATATTTCATCATCAATTCCTTGAAGTATCATTTTTTTTAAAATGATTTGTCAGAACCTTTAAAAGTGCACTGGCCATTCCGTTTTTACTTTTAACGCCCGCCAATGTTGTTCCTTCCTGGTTGAGTATAAATCCCGTATAACCTTTGCTGATGCTGTTGGCGACAACGTAGTCACAATTGTTATTCAAAATGGATTTCATCGCTTCTTTTTTTAAAGTCGTCTGGCTTCTTGACGGTTCCAACTTAAAGCCAATCAGCACGGTCTTCGGAGCGACGGCCTTGACTTTCTGAATCAATTTAGAAGTTGGCAATAAGACTAACGTCGCCTTTTTATCCGATTTGATTTTCCCGTGAAATTTTTTCATTGGTTTAAAATCGGAAACAGCGGCAGCATGGACGACAATGTCATATCCGCGTTTTAATTCCTCCAGAAAGAGCAGTTTAAATTCGTCGTAAAAGAAAAACTTTTTTATCGTCAGGTGGTCACGTTTCTTTAAAGGAAGAAAAACAGGTCCTTCCAGAGCAGTGACCTGCGCTCCTGAAGCCAGTAGTTTTTCAATAATTCGCCTCCCCATTTCTCCACTTGAGCGGTTACTGAGAATGCGCACATCATCAATAGAAACCCACGTCGGTCCGAAGGTGACCAGAACTTTTTTATTCTTTAAATCCATGGCAATAATTTCCGGATTCGCAACACAAGAGATGTTAAAGGCCGACTTCCTCAAGAATTTCTTTCAAATCAGGATTCAGGGAAACTGGTTGAACAACGTTTTTGATGGCGATGTTCGGATCTTTGAGTCCGTGTCCTGTCAGAGTGCACACAACGCGGCTTCCTTTGGCCTGATCGAAAAAACCATCAGCATTAAGTTTCAGCAGGCCGGCAACGGAGGCTGCGGAGGCCGGTTCAGCGAAAACACCTGAATGCCCTGCCAGGATTTTATAAGCTTCCAGAATTTCATCGTCGGTCACTGCAGAAATCTGACCGTTTGAGTCTCTGGCGGCGGCTTCGGCCGATTTCCAGCTTGCTGGATTTCCGATCCTTATGGCTGTAGCAATAGTTTCTGGATGCTCGACTGGTTTTCCCAGGACGATCGGCGCTGACCCGGCGGCCTGAAAACCCAGCATTTTTGGAAGCAGTGTTGATTTACCGGCATTTTTATATTCCTGATATCCTTTCCAGTAAGCCGTGATATTCCCTGCATTTCCGACGGGAATGCAATGGAATTGAGGGGCATCGCCAAGATCATCGCAAATTTCAAAGGATGCCGTCTTCTGTCCTTCGATCCTGAACGGGTTAATGGAATTAACGAGCTCAACAGGGTACTGATCTGTGATCTTCCGGACGAGATTCAGGGCTTCGTCAAAATTTCCTTTTATCGCGATAACCTGGGCTCGATGAATCATGGCCTGGGCCAGTTTGCCAAGCGCGATGTTGCCTTCTGGAATCAGGACGACACATTTCATGGAACCGCTTTTTGCCGTGTAAGCCGCGGCGGAGGCCGAGGTATTTCCGGTTGAGGCGCACATCACAATCTTTGCGCCTTTTTCTTTGGCCTTTGAGATGGCCATAGTCATACCGCGGTCCTTAAACGATCCCGTCGGGTTAAGTCCTTCATATTTCAAATAAACCTTGAGCCCCGTCCGTTGCGACAAATCCTCAGAGGGAATTAGAGGGGTCTGCCCTTCCAGTAAAGACACGACCGGGGTTCTTTCCGATACGGGTAAAAATTCCCGATAATGATCAATAATACCTTTCCACTTCACGGCACTCTCCTGTGTTAACGCTTATAATTTTTCGATGCGGATGGCGACGGGTTTGCTTTTAACAATACCCTGCTGATGGATCTCATTGAGCGCTAAACGCATGTTTTTTTCCGGAGTTTCATTCGTCAATATAATGACCGGGACAGTCGAGGTCTGGTGATGCTCATTCTGAGAAACAGAAGTAATGCTGATATCATGAGATCCAAGAACTCCCGAAATTTTTGACAGAATTCCTGGTTTGTCCATGGCCATAAAACGCAGATAAAATTTCGTTGTAACATTATCGATATCTTTTGCTCCCAACCCGTCGGCTTCCTTGAAATAGTTGCCGATAAAGGCTTCGGGCTTCATGGAGTCCCGGGTGCCCAGATTAATGAGGTCACTAAGAATTCCGGAGGCCGCTGCCATTTGCCCCGCACCTTCTCCTGACAGAAGCACATCGCCGAGCGGGTCTGCTTCCATTAATACTGCATTCAGGACGCCGTTGATGGATGCCAATGGATGCTGTTTTTCAATCAGGGTTGGGTGCACCCTGGCTTCAATCTCATCCCCTTCTTTTTTTGAAATCGCCAGCAACTTTATGACAAGCCCCATCTCGTTCGCGAATTCAATATCATGATGTGATATATGAGTGATTCCTTCGGTATAGATGGATTTTGGCGAAAGGAATTTTCCAAACGCAAGGTAAGTTAAAATCGTGAGTTTGTAAGCTGAGTCCATTCCGTTGATATCAAGAGTCGGGTCGGTTTCCGCAAATCCTTTTTCCTGGGCTCGTTTGACGGCATCACTAAAGGAAAGATGATTTGCTGACATTTCCGATAGAATGTAATTGCACGTGCCGTTAATGATGCCATGAATGGATTTGAGCTGATTTCCGGCAAGTCCCTCAGTCAGTGTTTTTATTAAAGGCACCCCGGCCTGCACGGATGTTTCAAAATAAATATTCTTGCCATAGGCTCGCGCTTTCTCAAAAAGTTCGCGTCCGTGTTCTGCGATCAGAGCCTTATTGGCTGTAACGACATGTTTCCCGTTTTTTAATGCGGTCAAAACAAAATCTTTGGCGGGATTCAATCCGCCGATTAATTCAACAATGACGTCGATATCCGGGTCGTTAAGCAATTCCCGGGCATCGGTCGTCAACAATGTTTTTTCAAGCCCCGAAGGCTTTTCTTTCGCGAAGGTCAGGTCGCAAATTCCCTTGAATTGAAACTCCATATCAAACTTGCTGCGAAGATACGATTGCTTCTTTCTGATTAATTTAACAATACCGCTGCCGACATTTCCATATCCGATCAGGCCAAGTGCGATTTTATTCATATCCGCTCTCTTTTTTTTCAAAAAATTCTACGCTCTTTAAAAGAACATCCTCAGTTTCCTTGGGGAGATCTTTGAACTGCATTCGAGTTTCATAAATGATATCTTTGACTCTTTCATGAGATTCCAGGACAGCCCCCTCCATTTGAGTGATATTGACAAAAAACGGAGACTTGATCTCCAGTCTGAGAATGGTACCTTTAGGGAATTTTTGATCAGTGATTAAACAAACTCCACCTTGGGAAAAGTTTTTTAATTGGGTGGTGGAGAATCTTTGATCGGGTTTTGTGATGTCATAATACGTTAAAACAAAGTTCTTTTTGATCCGTTTGTACTGGCGCCGTTCTTTAAAATTTTGTTCATCGTTCATACGGCCCTCCTGAATTATGGTCGGAGCGGACGGATTTGAACCGTCGACCTCTTGAACCCCATTCAAGTGCGCTAGCCAGCTGCGCTACGCTCCGAACCTATATTCGTGATTACTATTTATTTAAGAGCTGATGTTTGTGCGCTAGCCCCCGCCAGAGGCGGGTCCGCCGGTTTTATGACGGAAGCTGCGCTACGCTCCGAACCTATATTCGTGATTACTATTTATTTAAGAGCTGATGTTTGTGCGCTAGCCCCCGCCAGAGGCGGGTCCGCCGGTTTTATGACGGAAGCTGCGCTACGCTCCGAACCT
>JBFMEN010000065.1:32204-43134 GCA_040753435.1 Candidatus Omnitrophota bacterium
ATATTCGTGATTACTATTTATTTAAGAGCTGATGTTTGTGCGCTAGCCCCCGCCAGAGGCGGGTCCGCCGGTTTTATGGCGGAAGCTGCGCTACGCTCCGAATCCAGTCTTCAATAACTATACTAATAATAAAGTCCTAGGATTATACTATAAGACTATTTTAATGCAAAGAAAATTGTGGTTTTTGGCAGGAAATCGCTTTTATAAGGCAATTTAAGAGTTATTCCGATTTAAGGCTTCTGGTCATCAGATCGGTCATGGCCTTGAGCGGGTCTTTTCCCTTGTAAATAATACGAAAAACCTCGGTAGCAATGGGCATATCGATTTGATACCGCCTTGCCAGTTTTTGAACGGCTTTTGAGGTTTCAATCCCTTCAGCCACCGTCACCATATTTTCAAGAATTGTTTCAATGTTATCGCCTTTGCCGAGTTTTTCACCGACAGTTCGATTTCGGCTTTTTGGACTGAAACAGGTCGTTACCAGGTCGCCCAGTCCGGACAGTCCTGAAAAAGTTCTGGGTTTTGCTCCCATGGCTTCTCCCAGTCTCGACATTTCAGCCAGGCCTCTTGTTAGTAAAGCAGATTTGGTGTTGGCGCCGAATCCCAAACCGTCACAAACTCCACAAGCGATCGCGATCACATTTTTCAGGCTTCCTCCTAATTCGACTCCAATGACATCAGTATTTGTATAAACCCGGAACGTCGCAGAGTTAAAGATTTTCTGCAATTTGGCAGCGACGGTTTTATTTTTTGAAGCTATTACGGCCGATGAAGGGATTCCCTGTGCTACTTCTATGGCGATAGTCGGACCCGATAATACAGCAAATGCGACTTTCCCTAAATATTTTTCCACAAGCTCCGACATCCTCGACAGATGTTTTTTTTCAATGCCTTTAACGACGCTTAAAAATATAACATTGCGATTCGTGCCAGTTAGGAGAGATTTTACTTGTTTCAACAATCCTTCAAGGTACTGAGATGGTGTCGATAGAACAATAATATTGGTTTCTGTTACCGCAGCGGGAAGGTCGCCGGTTATTGTCAAATTATCGGGCAATTCAATCCCGGGAAGATATTTTTTGTTTTCATGCTCACGCTGCATGGCCTGGACATTGTCGTTGAAAGCTCCCCAAAGCTTTACCGAAAAATTTTTTTTGGCGAGGTGAACGGCAAGGGTGGTTCCCCAGCCCCCGTCACCTAAAAATGAAATCTTTGTTTCTGTTACTTCATTCATCACGGCCCCTCTTGTCTGTAGAAGTGAATATATTATATCTTTTTGATTTGATGTTGCAAGGAGATATGGTATAAATGAACACGAACGGAAAATCAAGGAGAAGTTTTGAAAAAACTTTTTAGTTCGTTACCCGACATTATTTCGTTAGCTGCAATCGTATTATTCCTCTGTCTTTTCGTAATGGCGCGATGTTTTTTGTTCCGGTTGTCCTCCTTAACAGGAGGGGTAACCGTTTCCAGCGGTTTTTTTAACAATATAAATCCGTATTTAAATATTTATTCCCTTTTTGCATTGGCGCTAGCCGCAGGATTCCTTCTTATTGTTTTGATCAAGACTTTTCAAAATAAACGATTTTTTTATGATATTAAAATATATAGAAGACTTGTCTTGTCCGGAATTGTTTTGGGCGCGTTTATGATTGGTCTTTTGCAAGTCATCATGCAGTTGAATTATTTTATTTATGCCAGAAGAACCCAGCCATACAGATCACTACAGGGAATTGTCGATAATATCGGCTATGTTCAAAGGAAATATCCTGTTTGCAAAAGTTTCGCATTTGAAACTGATCTGAGCCTGGATATCGACCCAGGGATGTTTTTGCATCGTCTTTGGAAATATTTTTTGTTTCCGAAAGTTATTAAGAATGTTTCTGAAGCAGATTGCATTATTTTTTTGCAGAAAGAATGCTATAGCTGCGATTGTCCGGCAAGCTTTCAAATCGCGGAAAAATTGTCTGCAAAAGATGCGGTGGCTGTACGAAAGGATTTAACCCAATGATCACAGTCGGACTTTTAATTGTGATATTGCTTCCGTCCTTGCTTGGAACATTTGTCCTGACGCCTTTTCTCATGGGTTTGAAAATCAACATGTTCTTGCGGTTCTCGCTCGGGTCCGGATTGGGTTGGGGAATTATTTCATTATGGATTTTTTTGCTTGGCGCGTTTGGGTTACCCATGAATTTAGCGGCCATTAATTTACCACTTATCCTGATCGCGCTTTTTCTTCTTCCGTTTCAAAGAAGGGGTGTCTCCAGGGCTGGTCAACCGCGGCTTTCATCATTTAAGACAAAAAATATTTCGTTTTCTGATATATCCCTGGCAAGTATTTTATTCTGTTGTGTCGTTTATTCCCTGATATCGAATCTGAAGTTCGTTCCCATTAGTAGTTGGGATGGTATTTCCACAATTGCCTTCAAAGCAAAGTTCTTTTTTTATGAAGGCACGTTTAGTTTCAATAAAGATCTTCCCCATGCATCCTATCCTCTTCTGGTTCCTTTAGTCATGATGTGGGAAGCGTTGAATTATGGCCAGTGGCATGAATATCTGACAAAGTTTGTTTTTTTTAATTATTTTTTAAATACCCTTCTCCTTGTTTATGGCTTTCTTCTTCATCTTCTTGATAAACGCTGGGCTCTTATGGGAACAACGCTCATGTGTTTTGCGAATTATTTTATTCTTCACTCGTACATAGTTTACCGGGATCTGCCGCTTGCGTTTTATACCTGTTCAGCAATTCTTTTAATTTTATTGTGGAAAATGAACCAAAAAGACTCTCTGCTGGTGATCGCCGGAATATTTTCAGGACTTGGCGCCTTCACAAAACTTGAGGGAATGGGATATTGTTTCATTGAAATTGTTTTGATTCTGTATCTTTCGGGAATTCAGTTTAATATGCTGAAAAAGCCCGGTATATTCAAGTCAATTGGCTTTAATATTCTTAGATTTCTGCTGCCGGTAATGATTATTCTCGGGAGCTATTTTATTTTTAAAATGGCATTTCATGTCCCCTTCGGTGAGGGCGGCAAGACTGAGATGACCATTGCTTTTGATTTGTTTTTGAGAGTTCCCGTTGTGGCAGGCGCCTTTGTTAAAAACCTTTTTGGCACAATTTACTGGAACTGGAACTGGTATTTGCTGGCAGCGTGTTTTTTGTTTTCGTTTAATCGCCTTCGGCAGATGGAGCGAAATCTCCTGACGGCGATTTATTTGTTTTTTCTTGCCGATGCCGCGTTGTTTTTACTGACGCCCAATTACCGGTATCTTCTGGTAGAAAATTTTGATGTCCTTCTTCCCCGCCTGATCCTTCATTTCTTTCCGCTGGCTCCTATACTCACCACGCTGATGTTGAACCGTATCTTTGTAAAAGAACGTTGAATGAACCGGTTAATTTTTTTCTAATATAATCGTTGTAAATAATCCGATTTGATCGTTAAAAGGGGTTAAAAGTTTTTCAAGTGCTTTAATGCTTTGATAAGACCAGGATGGGACGAGCTGTTTTAATGTAAAACCGCCGCTGAGAAGATAGCGAAAAGGAGTGTGGTTTCTGTAGCTGATGATGCGCAGGTTCGGAAAATTTTTTTCAAATCGTCCCCGATCGCGTTTAAAAATAATCCATGGGAGAGCACCATTGGCGGAAGAAAGTGGCCCTTGGGAATCGAATGCCCATTCTTCCACATTTGGATCAAAGACTTCATGGTGGAAATTTTGATATATGAGTCTGGCAAACCAGGTGTTGGCCGGTTCAACCATGACCACCCTTCCTCCCGTTTTTAAACAGCGGCCGGCCTCGTTAAAAAACTGCGTTGCATTCGGAAGATGGTGTAATGTGTCCAGCATAAAGATAGCGTCGAGTGCGTCATTTTTGAACGAGATGGATAATGCGGAGCAGCAAATATCTATGTCTTCAACAGCAATGACGTCTGAGGTGATGACCAGAGGGAAAATAGTTTTGATAATGCCCGCTCCGCTCCCAATTTCAAGAAAATTCCCGTGAGGATTTTCTGCGATTGTTTTTCCCAATACCTCATAAAAGTCTTTATAAAGTCGTTTAAGGAACGGTTTTGACAGAAGAATTTTGCGGTGCAGACGGAATGCTGCAGGCTGATCAAGATCCACCGGCCGTTGAACCCCGGGAAGTTTTATTTCATCAAGAAGAAACATGCATTAACGGAATTTAATTTTTTTCATTGAAAACCAGCACATTCGGAAAAGCAAGAGGCCGTGATAAAAGCGTCTGATCTGGGTCGATCCATAAGTTCTCTCTTTATACCGGACAGGCACTTCAATTGTCTTCAGATTTTGTTTTGCGGCGCCGAAGATCAGGTCAAAGTCACCAAACGGGTCAAAATCACCGAAATAGGCCCGGTTTTCGACGATTTGCCGATAGTGATGTCTGAAAAGAACTTTTGTCCCGCAGAGAGTATCTTTGTAAGTTTGTCCCAACAGCCAGGAAAAGAATAATCCAAAAAATTTATTGGCAATCAAATTGAGAAAACGCATCGCCTCTTTTTCCATAGGATAGACAAGGCGGTTGCCGTTAATAAATTCACCTTTACCGTCGCGAAGTGCCTCATAAAATTTTGGGAGGTCTTCAGGCGGTGTGGTCAGGTCGGCGTCGAGTATCATAAGGATATCTCCTGAGGCCTGGCTGAATCCAAGCCGGACAGCGTCCCCTTTTCCTTTTCCGGTCTGTTTATATAGTTTTATATCTTTATCCGCAAGAGCTTTCATAACCAGTTCGATTTCTTCATAAGTACCGTCGGAAGAATTCCCTTCTACAAAGATGAATTCCTGACGGCTTCCGAAAACAGGTGTCCGTAAAACAGCTTCCTCGATATTTCCTTTTTCGTTTTTGGCAGGAATAAGAATTGTGACGGAATAATGGTCTGAATTCATGACGAGTGGTCTGGCGATCATAAAATGATTTAATGTCAGCGCGTTAAGAAACGGAAGATTGGCGATGATTTTATTAATGAATGCAGACAGGAACGGGATATATTTGGGCAGCAGGATTTTCCGTTCGATGCGGATGGATTCATAACCGGTGAGATTGAGGAAATTTTTCAAATCATTGTGTGTCAGCCAATTCTGGATCATTTGCGGCATTTTAAGACGGAGTCGTTCAGCGCCTTTTAAAAGAATTTGCCATAAATAGCTGTAGTATTCGATGATGATGCGTGTGTCTTTTGTTGCGAATTTATGGAGATGCTGAAGCAAGGACTGGATATCGTCCGATTCGCCCAGGACGCCGGACAAGATAATGTAATCAAATGTTTCTGAAAGGTCGACCTCATGGACTTGGCCAGAATAAAATTTGAGATGAGTGAATTTTGATTGGGCGATATGGACCATTTCACCGCTGACGTCAATCCCGACTCCATAAGAAGGGTTCAGGGCGTTAAGCAATTCTCCGGTCCCGCTTCCGATCTCCAGGATTCGCTTTTTTTCAGGGATGAGATAACGATAGTAACCAAAAAGTAATTGATAGTAATAAGAGTTTTTTTTGATGTACTCATCGCGTTTGAGTGCGATTGAGTTGTAGTGATTGATGACTTTTTCCATCAGCGTTTCACTTTGTAAAGTTTGAAGGTTTCATTGCGATAAACTTCGGTCAGCACGGGGTTTTCCGGCAGATGAACATAATTCATGAAAACGATGTAATCCACCCGGTATTTCAGGATTGCCGTGAGCATCACTTTATTTAACGGCTCGGTCACAAAGACCTTGAACGGTTCGATCTCGTCGAGACGGCGTTTCCATTCCTCCCCTGCCTGATAATCAAAACCAACAACGCCGCAATCCCGGTAGGACATCACAATACTACGTTCACTCCGGATACGAAAGCCCCCCATTTCCATATCGTAAGGGACAAACAGCAAAGCATCTTCCGGCGTGTTTTCACGGACATAATTTTGCATGTCAATCCAGTTGCGCTGGAGTTGCCAGAAGCCGGCTCCCTTCTGCTCGATTTTTATATGCAAAGCATGGTAATAGATAGAATTTCCCATGTCAAGAGTCAATAGAAGGAACAGCGCGAGCGACATTAATCGACGGATTAATTCTGGTCTCCAAAAAGAGATCGCTGAGCAAATCAGTATTGTTATTTCTGATGAAAACAGTAACAGCAAGGTTGCAAATCCATAGGAATGCTGTCTTAATTCAATTATCATTCCGCCAAGTATGACAAACGAAATGATGAAAAGCCCTGACGGAATTAAAAGCTTTTTAACGGTTAGCGGCCGCTCAGGAAGACGGATCAGAAAAGCCATAGTGATCATGGCGATGGCCATGGAAGATATAACCGGACCGAATCTGATGAGCGGAAGAACCAGCAAGGCGATAAAAAATTTTCGTGAATCTTGTTTGAGCTGCTCCCATAACCAGATCATGTAATACCCGGTAAGAAAAAAAAGCATGAACTGCTCGTTACGGATCAAATTTAAATCAAGGATAAACTTGACAGGGATCAAGTATGAAAAGATAAAAGAAAAACCGAGCAGGAGTCCTCCTGCAATAAGGATGGATTGAGTTTTCCTGTCTTTTCGAAATACTGGACTAAACAAGGCATAAAACAGAGTTAAAACTGCCAGCCGTAAATACGGACTTGTTGCATTGATGATATTTTTTAGATTTTCAAAAATATGGGCAAGACTTGTATGATGGAAAAGAAAATTTTGCGGGCAAGCCAGTTGATAGAGATGCAACCACTCATTAAGCTGGGGCTGGGGTTGGTTTGCCGTCAAATGTTGTTTGAGAGTCCAGATAATGAACGGCATGGCAGAGATAAAAAACATTACTGATGATTTTCCAAGAGACTTCCATTCTTTTTTCCATAATAAATAAAAACCCAGATAGCACATGGGAAATAAACTGTAAAGGGCGTGAACATTTGCAGCAAGCCCGAAAAGAAAAGACGCCAGAAAATAACGATTACGATAAAAGAAATAAAACCCTGCGAAAATAATTGCCAGGGCGAATTCCTGATGAGAAAACGTCCGATAGAGAAATTCCTCCACCCTTCCGAACAGCAGCACTGTCAAAACGCCAAGAACAGCGATGCCGCTGTTTCCGCTAATCGCATGCCAAAGTTTAAACATGAAAAAGAAAAGAAAATAGCGGCTCAAAAGATAGAGAATCAAATATGTGGAAGGGATTTGATCGATCGTTATGATCTTCGACAGGATCGGGTACAGAAAAGATGTGAAATGCTGCTTCAGGGCGTCGACATAGTAATCATTCGGGTACAGGGTTGGGTCAATAAGCTTTTTGAGCAAAGGGATTTCAACATGCTGGTCATCCCAGCCGTAAGTGTATCCATTGGCCGATAGGAAAACAACGAGCAGAAATAATGCGACAATCCATTGATTATTTAATAGTCTTTTTAAATCCATGGAGTCCTTTACTTCCACACAAATACTTCCCGGAAGACCTGCCACATGTACGCCGCTCCCCAGCGCATAACCTGAAGTTTTCGCTCCCCTCCCTCCCGGGCCGGTTCGTCTCCGGGAATTTCAGCGACCTTCAGTCCTCTCTTTGCCGCCCGTATTGATAATAACGGTTCCCAGCTGATATTGGTGCCGAAAAGTTTTTCCTCAAATGCGTATGCTTCGTCTTTGTCCAGATCCAGTTCATAAATCAGGTTTTTTCGATAAGCGCGGTAAATAACCATGGCATCGGTATAGTGGGCCCCGTGCAGGAGATTGATAGTTGTGGTAAACAATTTGTTCCCAAAGGAGGTTACGGCATCATCGTCATAGCTTTTGGCCGTGTCTTTGTAACGTGACACGATCACCATGTCATAACCTTCCTTTATTTTACCAATACAGTCGGGGATAAGTTCCGGAATGGAATTCCCGTCAGGGCTGAATGTGAGGACAATGTCGCCTTTGATATGCGGCCAGGATTCCATGTAGGCGTGGCGCATACCTTTCTTCCGCTGAACGATCACTTCATATCCTTGGGCCTTGGCATATTCGATGGTACCGTCAGTTGATTGCCCGTCAATGATAAGAATTTGGTCCACCCATTCAGGCTTAATCTTGGGCATGATGGTTTTCATGCCGTCAATTTCGTTTAAAGTCGGGACGAGAAGAGTTGTGGTCATAAGCTCCTTTCGGTTAAAATAAGAAACATTTTATTATACATAATCACCGGCATTATCTAAGTAAATTTATTTATTTTTTTGACAAAATTGTGATATATTTATGCTTTACAGAGCAATATTTTTTTGATACACTGATGCCTCTTACAAATTATGCCGGACGGCAGAATCTGATAATTTACTCGCTTTTTGAAATATTTGCCGACGTAGCTCAGTTGGTAGAGCAACTGACTTGTAATCAGTAGGTCGGGGGTTCGAAGCCTCTCGTCGGCTCCAGATTTTAAAGAAAGGCAGAGCAACTTCCGCCAACGGCGGACCAGCCTCTGCTGGGACTTGTAATCAGTAGGTCGGGGGTTCGAAGCCTCTCGCCAGCTTTACTTTAGACTTATAAGATGTAAGTTGCCAGAAAAATCTTAAAAGGAAAGGCAGTGGAAAGATTTCTTTATTTCGAGTTTTCTTACAACTCACGTCTTACAGCTTATCACTAAGTTCCGGGCAGGTACTCAAGTGGCCAACGAGGACAGACTGTAAATCTGTTGTGCTTGCACTTCGGGGGTTCGAATCCTCCCCTGCCCATTTTTAGACCTAAGTTTTAAGTAGTAAGTCGTAAGCAGTCAATCCCCCTTAAAAATGAAAATCAAAAATCGAGGGGGATAATATGCAGAGAAATAATGGTTTTCAAGGGCTGAAACTTTGGCAAAAATCTCATCAACCTTTTGATTTATAAGGTTAAAAAAGATTTCCAGAATCAGGAAATGTATGGTGCTATTTCGCAGATAAGGCGTTCTTCTATATCAATTTGTGCTAACATTGCTGAGGGACACAGGAATACAAAAAAAGATTTTTTAAGATTTTTAGATATTGCACAGGGATCGCTGGAAGAAACAAAATATTATCTCATTTTGGCCCATGATTTGGGCTATTGCCAATCTGTTGAAGATTTGCTTTTGCGAACGGAAGAAGTCGGGAAAATAGGCCTAGTTTGAACTTATAATTTTTTACTTACAGCTTACAACTTATCGTTTAGAACTAAATATGCGGGAGTAGTTCAGTGGCAGAATCCAAGCCTTCCAAGCTTGTGACGTGGGTTCGATTCCCATCTCCCGCTCCACTTTAAATAGAGAAAGCAAAAAAAACAGGGATAGATGCTCTTTTTACGGAAAAAAGCGTTTATCCCTATTTTAATTTTTGAATGTTTGCGTCGAGTTGTTCTTCGAGACGGATCTGGATGTCTTTGAGGCGTTCTTTTAAGACTAGAAAATCTTTATTCTGGGAACGATCGATGTCTTTATCAATGGCTGCGAGTTGACGTCTGGTATCTGCCAGTTTTTCTTTAAGTTCAGCAATAACGGCATCCCTGCCTTTTACCACCTGCTTATACTCTTCTATCCCCGCTATATTTTCCTGGTTATTGAATGCGGCAAGTTTATATTCAAGACTTGAAAGTTTTTCCTCAAGGCCTTTGATTGAATTGTTTTTTTCGTCGATCTGGCTTTTTAGGGTCTGGATTTGGTAATTTGTCAGGATCAGATCCCTGCTGGCCTTGTTCAAGGCCAGTTTGCTTTTAACAAGTTCTTTATTTAATTCATTGACATAGAAGTGTTGTCCATGGTTCTTGGCGCTCACTGTTTTCCGGGATAGTTCCAGATCCTTGTCCATTTTTTTGATCTGTTGTTGCAGTGAGATTTCTGTATTTTCCCAGTCTTTTCGTTCACTGCTGAAGTTCTCCTGAAGTTGACGAACGCCGATATCAAGCAATGCCAGTTCATGATTTTTTTCTGAAATGAGTTCCCGTATTCTGGAAATATTCTTGTTAGAGGAGGCAAAATCTTTTTTGAGCTGTGAGATCGCGTAATCTTTTTGCAAAACGACATGCTTTAGATTTTCAAGCAATGCTTTCTCAAGTGACGACTGAATTTTTGACGCCCGTTGAGTAGAAATAATTTCTTCCCGCAGATTTGAATTTTCTTTCTCAAGAAGAACGATTTTGCCGCTCAGGAGGCCTTGTTTTTTTTCAAATGTGTCCAGTTGCTCTTCCAGTTTAGATACTTCAGTGACAAACGCCAGCTTCTCTTCCTTCCAGCTGGATTTTGCTGTCTCAAAGCGATCCTCCAGATTACAGAAATGCTCATTCAATTGAACAAGCTCCTGATCCTTTTGAACCAGCAGATTTTCTTTTTCCTGAAGAATTTTAGTAAGCGAGGAAATGTCTTTTCGAAGTTTTCTGGCAATTTTATGGCTTTTAACTTTTTGTTCGGCGGCATTGGTTTTAACAGTCGCGATCTTTTTTTCTAATGTCTTGATTTCCTGTTTGTATAGTTTAATTTTTGTATTATCTTTAAAAATATCTTCAACACTCTTATTTTTGGAACCATATGAGCATTGGTGAAGAAGGTCCAGAAGGCTTTTAGCCTCCGCATTATCAGGATCAATCAACATCGCTTTGGCTAATACATGGGAAGCTTCGAGATATTTTTTTTCCTGAATTAATGTTTTTCCTTGTTCAATAAGGTGGGTGGCGAATGCCTGTTGCTCTTGATCGGCGAATGCGCAAATTGAAAGATTTATTAGCAGAATCAGATAAACGCAGATGCGTACGAGGTTCATAGATTTTATTATTTTAAAATGTTTTCTAGAAAACTTAAATAAGTATATCATTATTTAAAAGTAAAAAACAAGGGGATAATATTCATCGAATTGACTCATAAAAAATGTTACCCGTGGAATCCAAACTGCGGATTCGTTGACTCATAATTCATGTTACCCTTTCACTCTACGAAAGGGGTAACACTATGAGTCCAAAAAGCTTGCGCGAAT
>JBFMEN010000066.1:0-6360 GCA_040753435.1 Candidatus Omnitrophota bacterium
GAAAAAACATGGAAACAAAAATCGCCAACGCCATGCGTTTTGCCTATCTCTCCGGTAACATCAATTCTGAGGCAACGAATCCTAAATTCCCTCTTCACGAGTAACATCTAATTATGAGTCAACTGGTACTATTCAATACTTATACATTTCCCCGATTTCCTGCATAATTTCATCTCCGCGCTGCAGATGGTGTTGCTCAATTTTTTTAATTTGTCGGGTAGCACTTTCAAGAACAGCGACCGGTCCCCGCGAAGAGGAGGTTTCGTTCGGTTTAGAAAAATCAAAACCCGGCGCTTCATTAGAGACTTGACTGATATTATTTGACGGCGAGTTGTAAATTGAAAATAAGAATAAAACAAGGGCAACGGCCATTAACAATAATATGATCGCAGCCCATCCCTGATTATTCATTTTTTTTAATTTAATGTTTTCTGAAGACATAATATTTTTATAAATAATAAAGTTTTATTATTATCTAATAATATTACGGCAGGTTCAAGTGAATGTTTCTATCGAAATGATTGATATGCTCGCAGTTCAATTTCTGACAATCCTCATTAATATCCCGGCAAAGCAGAACTTTCCATTGCTCTTTACCAGGCAAAGATTCTTCACCGATTTTTATCTTTTCTTCAAGCAGAATAACCTCTTTTTGTTTTTGTTTACAAAACCGTTTCATAATCCTGGTCGATCGCATCCTTAGCCTCCTTCAACAAAAACCAAAGAATAATCTCATCATTATCTTTAAATTATTGAGGCTGTAAATAGTTTGAAGGAACTTTTTGCTGACGTTTTTCTACTTGAATTGAACTTGTCGCCTGTATTGAGAAGGCGTCAAACTCGTGCGGCGTTTGAAAACCCTAAGGAAGGATTCCGTATTCTGATACCCCAGTAAAAGAGAAATCTGATCTACATTCAAAGATGAATTTCTTAACATCTCTTTGGCTTTCTCTATCCTGACCCGGAGCTTATATTCCCGAAAATTGATATTATGTTTTTCTTTAAAAAGCCGGCTGATATATTTTTTACTCAAACACATTTCACTCGCCATAGCTTCCAGGTCTACATCTGTGCAATTCTTTTCGACAAAATATTTGATGCGTTCAATACTCTTGCCCTTGTCAACCAAAGGAGGCTGATTTCCCTGCAAAAGGTTTTTGACCTTGGTCTGAAATTCTTTAATATCAAAAGGCTTTTCAATAAAATCATCTGCGTGATTCTGAAGCGCCTGAATGATCAGCTCTTTTGTTCCGAAAGCAGTCATGATTATGATCGGGACTTTTTTGTCATTTTTTCTAATTTCACTGAGAGTTGTCAATCCGTCTGTGCCTTTTAAATAAACATCAAGGATGATGAGGCTCAAACGGTTCTGGGCTTTAAGATAGCTCAGCAGCTCTTCCCCAGAACTAAACATCACCAAATCATAATTCTTTTCGAGCAAAACTTTAATCGCATCAAGGGTCTTCGGGTTATCATCAACAACAGCGATCCGGTCATACAACATTCTCTCCCCCTTCTTTTAAATATTGTCTTTTTTTCAAACATTACGGCCGTCGTCTTTTTTTATAGGGATTCTGACAATAAAGAAAACGCCCTCTCCCGGCGCGCTTTTCACATCGATCGTTCCTCCATGACGTCTGATAATCTCTCTGCTCACGGCCAGTCCAAGCCCCAGCCCGTCTGTTTTTGTCGAATAAAAAGGTTCAAACAACTGCCATGTCTTTTCAGGCAAAATCCATTCTCCGGTATTATGGACCTCAATAATGACACCCGGTTTTTCATTTTTCCTCATCCCCGGAAAACTCTTTGTCTTGACTGTGATTGTCCCTTCCGAACCGATTGCTTCAATTGCATTAGAAAGAAGGTTTAACAGCACTTGCTTGAGTTTTTCCGCATTGCCTTCGATCAAAGGAAGATCTTCCCCGATATCAAGTACCAGATGAGCACCATTCTGTCTAACCCTCGCTTCGGCCAGGATGGCAAGGTCCTTCATCAGAGCATTGACGTCGACTTCCATCATGGGAAACTCATTCGGCTTGGAAAAATCAATCACATTCTGCAACATTCCTTTCCAGGCGTTTAATTCTTGAGGAACGATCCGGCTGAATTCCAGAACAAACTTTTTGTCATGATAGCGCTCGGCAAGCAGTTGAATATATGTATTGACCAGAACGACTGAATTTTTAAGTTCATGAACCATGGCTGCAGCCGCTTTTCCGATCACAGCAAGCTTTTCGGCACGTTGAGCCCGCTTGAATTTTCTCATCATCTTATTAAAAGAGTTCAAAAGAAGGCCCATTTCATCAGCCCGCTTGACTTCCAGGGGGTGGTTAAAATCGCCCTTCGCGATCCGCCGGATCCCGCCAATCAGCAGATTCACCGGCCTGCTAATAACAGGCGCCAGAAAAAGGCTGATCCCCAATGCGGTCAGGACACTGACAATAATCAAAATAATGGATTGGGTTTTCATCATACGGGAAGTTTGGTAAGCCTCTTTCTGGTCCTGAAAAATCACCAATCCCCATCCGGTTTCCTTAATCGGCGCATAAAATTCAAGCCAATGATTTTCCCGGCTCATGGTCTGATAAACCCCGGACCTGCCTTCGCTCACACTTCTCAACAGCGCTCCCTCAGTCAGTTGTTTATATTCAAGAATTCTTTTTTTATCAGGATGAGAAAGAAAGCTTCCATATTGATTGATGACAAAAGCCTGGCCGGTTTCTCCTAATCTGATCCGGTCCACAATATCCCAGAATCCGCGAATGTTAACATCTGCGATCAAGACTCCCTGGATCCTCCCTAAATAGTGAACAGGGACAGCTATCGTCATAACTGGAACCGGATCTTCATCTGTAATTTTCAATTCAGACATATAGGTTTCCCCGGTCCGGGCCAATAAAAATGCTGTTTGTTTCGAAACATCCTTAAGCGCCTCTCCCAATTCGGATGTTGCGGTTTCATGCCCGTTCATATTTACGAAAGCGAGATGCTGAAACATTGGATAAGCCAAAGAAAGCTCTACCAATACCGTCTCCTGGCGCCATGCGTCTTTATCAAAAATTCCAAACATGGCCGACGTGACCATCAACAATTCAACGGGTTTTTTAATGAATTCGTTTATCTCGCTTGCGGCCCTGACCGCGATGGTCTCACCACTTGCATACATAACCTTGTGAATGGTCATTTGACTGGTATGAATCAATAAAAGCCCCAGAAGAACTAGCGGAATGCAGATGAGCGGCACCAGGATGAGGAAAATCTGTTGCCAAATTTTGATCGGCCAGAGTAATCTTGCAAATTTTCTGAATCGTTTAGTGGTCATAAGCATCATTAAGAAACGTCCCGCACTGCGGATTGGTCATCATGGCGGAATTGCTCCTGATACAGCCGCTGATAAAGCCCAGTCCGCTTTAAAAGATCGCCATGAGTTCCTTGTTCCAGAACCAAACCTTTGTCCAGAACGATGATTTTGTCGGCCCCGGCGATGGTAGAAAAGCGGTGAGCAATCATGATCAAAGTAGACCCGGGGAGAAATCCGCGGACCGCCTGCTGGATTGCGTTTTCAGTGAGGGCATCCACCGCCGAGGTCGCTTCATCAAGAATGAGAATTCTGGGCCGTCGAACCAGGGCGCGGGCTATCGCAATGCGCTGCCGCTGGCCGCTTGAGAGACGAAAACCCCTGTCCCCGATTCGCGTCTGATACTGTTGAGGTAATCCCATAATAAATGAATGCGCCTGTGCCGCCCTGGCTGCTTTTTCAACGTCAATGAAAGGCGCGTGTCTATAACCGTAAATGATGTTATTTTCAACCGTGTCCTGAAAAAGAAAATCGTCCTGAAGGACAACTGCCGTCTGTTTTCTGAAATCATCAGCGTCAATGGCGCCAAGATCGCAGCCGTCGATCAAAATCCGGCCTTCACAGGGATCGAAAAATCTGAGCAATAAATGAACCAGGGTCGTCTTTCCCGCGCCACTAACCCCGACTATAGCTATCGTTTCTCCAGGCTTTACAGAAAAACTGACATTTCTCAATACCATTTGAGACGCATCATAACCGAATGAAACGTTTTGGCATTCTACCTTTCCGGTGACGACTTTTGCGTCTACCCGGCCTGCCACAGCCGGCTGATCTTGCAATAAAAATATTTCGCTGAGGCGCTCAAGCGCAGCGGCCACATCCTGGCAGGAATTGTTGATAACCGCAATACGGATGAGCGGCGAAAAAACTATCATAAGGTAGGCATAAAAAGCGACCAGCTCCCCAGTTGTCATCTTCCCGGCGAGAATTTCCCTGCCTCCAAAAAATAAAATCGCCAGGATGGCAATCGAAGTGAAAAAATCAACAGCCATTGACAATGATATGTTTAAACGATGCGCTTTCAGCGCAGTCTCAAAGAGATGTCCCTGATGCCGGTCGAAAACTTTCTTCTCATGTTCCTGCGCGGAAAACGCACGCACGATATTCATTCCGTTAAAAACTTCGTTCATTCGCTCGATCAATCCGGCATACGATTCCCTGAACGATCTGAAACAATCCTTTGCCGCCGGAAACAGCCGCAAATAAACTGCCGCGAAAACAGGTATGATACCTCCTGCCAGCAGAGCTAGCCGCCAATTCATGAACAGCAACAAAATGAAAATAAAAACCACATTCAAAACAGCGTAAACAAAATCAACTGCTTCATTTAGCACAAAAGCCCTGACGCATTCAATGTCGGTCGTCATTCGCGTTAACAACTGGACCGGTGAAAAATTTTTGATGCTTAACAGGGATTTATGATGAATCTCCTGGTAGATTCGCTTGCGCAAATCACTGACCATTTTTTCGCCGACCGTAAAACCATAATACTTCCTGAAATAACCGAATATGACGCGAAGCAGCAGCGCGATCAGGAGCCCGGCCATGATCAGGTGAAAACGCTTTTCGGCGCCGCCGGGCAGGGCATCGTCAATAATCAGCTTCATTCCCCATGGCAGGGCCAGACCGGCGGCATTGGCAATCAACATAAAAAAAAGAATCGCCAGGACCGAACGCGAGTAAGGCTTAACAAGACTAAAAAGCGTCATAAAATTTTTCTTCGGATGTTTTTGCTTTTAATTTTTGATTTTAATCTATCATGACCGCGTTTCCTGCAAATACTCCGCCTTGATAAACTCAGGCGCCATCTTGTCCAGATATTCTTTCTTGCAGGAAAGTTTTGAGAAATCCCGGTCCTTCAGGAATGCGACCATCCGGCAACCACCTCCACATAATGGAAGATACGGGCAATCTATAGGGCACTTTTTCCAAACGTCCAGGTCCCTGAAATACCGCTGCTGGCGGTTAAACTCCTGGTCTTTAATATGCCCAATGGAGAGTTCCGGATGCCCCAGCATGCAATTGCATCGAAACAAACGCCCCTGAGTATCAATGGTAACCCCGCCGTTCTCACGGGTCATTGAGCAAGCAAATGCCGCAAGCCGGCCTGATGAAGGAAGTTTTTTTCTTTGCAGAAACTGCGCCAGTTTTCTGTTCGCCTCGATCAAATATCTGTCCTCATAATTACACAAACATTCCGACCGCTCAATTTGATTAAAATTATTTTTATCGCCGAGCCGCGGATGGATAGGGGCAAAAAGAAAACGGCCCAGCTTATGCAGCGCCCCCAAACCCTCAAGATAATCCAGCAGGCGTTCAATATGATCGACTTCGTCCTTTTCGTAACTGACGGATAACCCGATATTAACCATGTCAATGCAGTCCCGAATATTACTCATAATCGCATCGAATGTTCCCTGACCATTCGCCAAAATACGGTTCTTGTCGTGATCTCCTTTTACCCCGTCGACGCTTATCCGTACATGATTTAACCCCAACGGCAGGTAACGCTTCACCAAACCGGGCGAAAGCAAATACCCGTTTGTTTGGAACATGAACGCGAAATCCACTCCTGCCCGCTCGCACCAGGGTTTAATGGCCGTGACGATCCTGTCAACGGCCCTGGTATTCAATAACGGCTCCCCCCCATAAAACGTCAGATAAATTTTTTTGTACGGGGCTTTCAAAGACCATCGTTTTATCCAGTCGACCGCCAGATCGCAGGTTTCATCCGTCATGAATTCCCTTGAACGCGTGGCCGCTTCAAAACAATACACGCATTTGAAATTACAGGCATAAGTTGTGACAATAGAGACCGGAAAACATTTTACATCATGAATGTACTTTAAATCATGAAAAAATTTTCTCATCCTTAAACCCGAACTCCGATTTAGAAGCGCGAAAAATGAATTTTGGGGGTCTGATTCGCCGCTTTCGGGCTTTTTTCAGCGCGCAAACCCTTCAAAAATCCATTTTGTCTTGTTCGAATTTTAAAAACAGAC
>JBFMEN010000067.1:0-76133 GCA_040753435.1 Candidatus Omnitrophota bacterium
ACTTGGTCATTATTTTTTTTGATTATCGCAGTGATTGCAGCGGTGTTCGGATTTGGAGGAATCGCATCAGCTTCGGCAGGAATCGCAAAAATTCTTTTTTATATTTTTTTGATTTTGTTTATTCTTTCCCTGCTCTCCGGGATTGTTCAGTGGCCCTGATTTGGGGCATTAATTTATGAATGATTGCGATGCTAAACAGCCAAAAAATTAATAAGATTGCTGTACTGAGGGCGCTCCAGTTAGGCGATCTGTTGTGCGCAGTTCCAGCCTTAAGGGCATTGCGTCAACGGTTTCCCCAAAGCGAAATCTCCCTTATCGGGCTGCCCTGGAGCAAAGAATTTGTTCAACGGTTTCACATGTATGTTGATCATTTCATAGAATTTCCCGGCTTCCCGTCATTACCGGAGCGCGAACCGGATATGAACATGTTCCCTGAATTTATACGGCAATGCCGGGAAAAACATTTTGATCTCGTTATCCAAATGCATGGAAATGGAATTATTTTGAATGCCTTGCTGCCGCTTCTGAATTCACGTTTGACCGCCGGTTTTTTCAAAAATGAAATCTTTGCGCCGGAGAACGATACTTTTATGTCGTGGCCGGAACAAGGCCATGAAATTCATCGTCTCCTGAAGCTAATGGAGTTCCTGGGGATTCCCTCCCAGGGTGATGCCCTTGAGTTTCCCGTTTGCCAGAATGACACGGACACGCTCAATCATATCTTTACCAGGGAAAAAATCAGCTTTAACCGATTTGTCTGTGTTCATCCCGGCGCTCAAGTTCCGGCGCGAAGATGGTCTCATGAGCGATTTGCCGCTGTAGCCGATCGAATTTACCGAAAAGGCTATAACATCGTATTTACCGGCAGCGCGCATGAACGAGCGCTGATATCAAAAATATCTTCTTTGATGCGTTACCCTTCGTATAACCTCGCTGGAAAAACTTCATTGGGTTCGTTAGCCGTTTTGTTAAGCCGTTCAAGCCTTTTAATTGGAAATGACACCGGAGTCTCACATATCGCCGCTGCCATGAAAACGCCCAGCGTTATTATTGTAACAGGGTCAGACCCGGAACGTTGGCGGCCGTTGGATCAATACCTTCATCAAGCGCTTTTTACATCAATTGATTGCCGCCCATGCGCATATCAGATCTGCCCTTTCAAACAGCCATGCAGCCTAAGTATTACTGTCGATAAGGTTTTAAGATGTGCTGATAAATTCCTTGAAAATATTCCTAAACGAAAGGGGATAAAATGCGCCCATTAAATATACTGACCTGGAATGTGCATGGGAATTACCTTTACTATTTCAGTCATATTCCGCACCAAATTTTTTTACCGGTCAACAAATCGAGAACAGGCGACTATTGCGGTATCGGAAAAGGGTTCAAATGGGGATCAAACGTGATTGAGGTGCCGGTCGCTGATGTTCCGTCATTGAAGCTTGATTGCATTGTGTTTCAGCGCGATCAGCACTATATTCATGATCAGCATTATATTTTAAGTGAAAAACAGAGGCGCCTTCCCAAAATTTTCATCGAACATGATCCGCCCAGAAAAAATCCTACGGACACACGGCATTGCGTCTTTAATACCGATGTTCTTCTTGTTCATGTCACCAACTATAACTCCCTGATGTGGGATAGCGGGAACACGCCTAAAACCGTCATTTCACACGGAATCGTTGTTCCGGATGATGCGGTCTATTCCGGGAAACATAACAAAGGGATTGTGGTCATTAATCATTTAAAACGAAGAGGCCGGCGTCTGGGCGCGGATATCTTCAAAACGGTCCGTCGCTGGATCGCCCTCGACTTGATCGGGATGGAAGCTGAAAACTTTGGCGGGATCGGTGAAATTCCTCATGACTACTATCCGTACTTCCTGGCCAATTACCGTTTCTTTTTTAACCCTATCCGTTACACAAGTTTGGGATTGGCGGTTTGTGAAGCCATGATGATAGGTCTGCCGGTTATCGGTTTGGCGACAACCGAGATGTCTATGATCATTAAAAATTATCAAACGGGATACATCGATACAAATATCGATAATCTCGTTGAATTCATGGAGCTGCTGATCCACGAACCTGATTATGCTAAAAAACTCGGTAACAATTGCCGTCAATACGCGCAAAAATATTTCGGCATAAAACGGTTTGTTTCAAATTGGGAGCATTTGTTTAAAAATTTTGTCGGGGCACCGGAAGATCTGTTGAAGGATTCTTCAAAGGAAACGAGAGGAATATGCCTGGAAGGAAAAATGCTGTCTTCTTCGATAAAGACGGGACAATAATCAAGGACGTCCCTTACAATGTCGATAAAAGCAAAATTATATTTGATGATCATCTTTTTTCATCGCTGCATTTGATCCAGAAAATGAATTTTCTGCTGATTATCGTATCAAATCAGCCGGGGATCGCGAAAGGAGAATATACCTCGGACGACGTCAACGAGGTTGGATCTTATTTAATGCAACAATTACATGAGAAAGGAATTGTTCTTAACGGTTTTTATTACTGCCCCCATCAGGCTTCTTCCGGCAAGCAGCTTGAATGTTTTTGTCATAAACCCCGGGAAGGTTTACTGCTTCAGGCGTCACTGGATCATTCGATTGACCTCCGTCAGTCGTGGATGATCGGAGATATCCTGGATGACGTTGAAGCCGGAAACCGGGCCGGTTGCCGAACGATATTCATTAATAACGGAAATGAAACAGAGTGGAAGATGAATCGTTTGCGTGAACCTGAATTTTATGCCGACAGCTTATTGGCAGCGGCATTTTATATTCAACAGAACCGGCGTTAAGGCAAGCACATGGGTTCACACTTGTTTGGAAAGAATATTCTTTGTATCCGGCTTGATAACATGGGGGACGTCTTGATGTGTTCACCTGCCATCCATGCTATTAAAGATTCGATTGCCGGTTGCTCCGTGACCATGCTTGTTTCATCAACCGGGAAGGCCATAGCTTCATTGATTGACAGCATTGACAGATTAATCACCTATGACGCGCCCTGGATGAAGCAGACTCAGGCGAAACCCGATCCCAATGTTACCCTCAGCACCGTTAAACTCCTTAAAAATTTGAATTTCGACAGCGCAATCATTTTTACGACCTATTCCCAAAGCGCCCTTCCAGCCGCCCTGTTATGTTATTTGGCAGGTATACGGGTCCGAGTTGGCTATTGCCGCGAAAATCCCTATTATTTATTAACACATTGGCAAGCAGAAGAGGAGCCGCACCAGTTTATAAGGCATGAAGTCAAACGCCAGATCGACCTTGTCGATTATTATGGATGCCGCACGATCGAACCGCGATTGCGTCTGTCAATTAAAACACCAGCCGCCTGCAAAATCAGTCTGATAACGAAAAATTTTCAGTCAAAATGGTATGTTCTTCATGCCGGAGCTTCCGCGCCTTCACGGTGTTATCCGGTGCATTCTTATGCTAAAGTCGTCAATTTAATGCGTCATAAAGGCTGGCAGACTATCCTGACTGGAAGTGAAAATGAGCGGGACTACGTAGAACAGATTAATAATTCAAGTGGTAACACATGTATTAATTTAAGCGGCGGGTTATCAGTAGAGGAATTGTGCGCGCTGATCGCCAGGTCCCCATTTTTATTGTCGAATAATACCTGTCCTGTCCACATAGCCAGCGCGGTCGGTACACCTGTTGTTGTTTTGTATGCCCTGACAAATCCTCAGCACTGTCCCTGGAATGTCCCTTCCCGTGTTTTATTTATGGAGACTGACTGCGGTTTCTGCTACAAAAGCATTTGTCCAAAAGGACACCATCAATGCCTTGACTCAATTTCACCCGAAAACATCGTCACCGCAATTCATGATCTGCTAAAAGAAAGCCCACCGGTTTTGCATATCACTAATCTTTTTCAACAAAATCCCTAACGGTAGAACCGCATTAATAAGAAGTAGAATAAAGCACTGTCGAAGCCTTCTTTTTTACTCTATTGTAGTAGCGCATAAACGATCTAACAAGGAGGGCATGATGGACAAAGGCGAAGTCGTCGAACATTTGAATGATCTGATTAACCTTGATATTGACGCATCAAACAGTTATTTGCAAGCCGTCGAAAAGATTGACGACACCAGCATCCAGGAACAGATGCTGACATTTCGGGAGGAGCATGAACGGCATATCGATAGCTTGAACGGGGAACTGCAAAAAATGGGAGAGAAGCCGTCGAAACGAACTAAAGATTTTAAAGGATATTTAATGGAGGGTTTTACGGCATTAAGAAGCGCGTCGGGGACATCGGGAGCGCTGGAGGCAATGAAACAGAATGAAAAATTAGTAAACAAAAAATACAAGGAAGCTGTTAAATGGGAAGTGCCGGAAGAAGTCCATCGTATTATTCAGGAAAATTATGAAGATGTCCAGGAGCATCTTATGTACATCAACATCAAACTTGACGAAATAAAATAAGGAATCGGAACCATGGCCAAGAAAACAACAGATCATGAGAAGATCAGAGAATGGGTGGAGCAGCGGGAGGGAAAACCTTCTGTTGTCAAGTCAACGCATAATGACAGTAACGGAATTCTGCAAATTAATTTTCCTGATTATCGAGGCAAAAATACATTGGAGGATATCTCATGGGATGAGTTTTTTAACATCTTTGACAAACGTGATCTTTCATTTGTATACCAGGAAAAGACAGCGGGGGGAGAGCCGAGCCATTTTTTCAAGTTCATATCACAAAAGAAATCACGAGTTAGCGTGCCGCATTGAAAATTTTTATTTTTTAAAGGGGGATCGATGCATATTTCCGAAAATTTAAAATTCGGCAGTGGAAGATTTGGAAAATATGCCGGATATTCCAGGTTTGAGATCCCCTTAACACAACATATTTTCCAGCAACCGTTTAAGATCCCAAAGCGCCTTACTGACCCGGACGAAAAAGCCCGTGAAAAAGATGCGTTGACGCTTGTCGCGTATCGAGGGGTTCCTGAGAATTCAAGAACGCCTTCGGGAGTCTTCATAATCACATCGCTTAATGCCTACGGAGGATATCCTGCCTGTTTCGACTACTCATTTTTATTAGGCAGTCTTGGGGATTTTACGCGGTTCGCTGGTTTTAAATGTTACTGAAAGCTTGCGCATATGTTGCTTGCCTAAACAAAGGCCGGGGGAGATGAAATCCACTGAAGCCTGCTGGTTTATTAAGAAAAGGAGACGAAACTTATGAGTATATTTAAAACCCTGGAGAACGAGCATGATCAAGTACGGATGATGTTCAAAGAATCAATGAAAGAAGAAGGCAAAGGCAAAGTTTTTTATGATCTTGATCGTCTGCTTGACAGGCACATGGAAGGCGAGGAAAAGTATTTGTACCCTGAAATGAAA
The DNA here is from genome assembly GCA_040753435.1 of Candidatus Omnitrophota bacterium. Lineage (GTDB taxonomy): Bacteria > Omnitrophota > Gorgyraeia > Zapsychrales > JANLHA01 > JAKLFA01. The sequence goes on from JBFMEN010000067.1 coordinate 5,366, forward strand.
GTCCTGGGGTTCGAAGAAGACACACTGGAATCAATTGAAGAACATCATGTCGCCAAACTGGTTTTAAATGAACTCCGGGAAATGTCGGGTAAAGAAGAGAATTGGACGCCGAAACTCCAGGTTCTTAAAGAGACTGTTGAGCATCACCTGGAGGAGGAAGAAGATAAACTTTTTCCCGAAGCCGCGAAAAAAATCGTTCCCAGTGAAGAAAGAAATATCGAGGAACAATATCAGGAATTAAAAGAGCAAATGGAGGAGTCAGGTAAATAAATAGCGGTGAGTTAACCGGAGTTTATGAAGTGAATTGATGAAGACGGGGATGCCGACAGTCTTCGACATCATGGTGAATATTCCAACAAGGCATCCCTTTTATTTTGTCACATCATTTTACTAAGGCGGCAATTGAAAAGTTTATTGTCTTCATTGACGGAGATATTTCTTGATGCAGAAGTTCTTATGGTGGCAAAAAGATATTATTTATCAGATTTATCCGCTCTCATTTATGGATAGCAATAACGACGGTTGCGGCGATCTCAGGGGGATTATCAACCGTCTTCATTATCTGGAATGGCTTAATATTGATGCGATTTGGTTGTCGCCCATTTTCGAGTCACCAATGGTCGATTTGGGCTACGACATCACAAACCATAAACAGATTAACCCAATCTTTGGCACAATGCAGGATTTTGAAGAACTTCTTGCCGCCTGTCATGCGCTTGATATAAAAGTCATACTGGATTATGTACCCAACCATACCTCGGATCAGCATTCCTGGTTTCTGGAATCGCGTTCATCACGTTCAAATCCAAAAAGAGATTGGTACTTGTGGAAAGATGCGGCTGAAAACGGAGGGCCTCCGAATAACTGGTTATCGGCTTTTGGAGGAAGCGCATGGGAATGGGATGAAAAAACAGAACAGTATTACTATCATGCGTTTTATCCGCAACAACCGGATTTGAATTGGCGTAACCCCATGGTTCAGGATGCCATGTTTGATATTATGCGATTCTGGTTTGATAAAGGCGTTGACGGATTCAGAATCGATGTGCTATGGCATCTCATTAAAGATGAACGTTTTCGTGATAATCCGATTAATCCAGAATACGAAGAGGGGAAGTCTGAATATCATTGCTTTATTCCGGTCTATTCCGCAGATCAGCCGGAAGTGCATGATATCGTGGTTAAGATGCGGAAAATTGCAGATGAATACAATGACCGTGTGTTGATTGGGGAAATCTATCTTCCCATTCAACAGCTTGTCAATTATTACGGACTTGAACAGCGGCCGGGGATTCATTTGCCCTTCAATTTTCAGTTCATCTTATGCCCATGGAATGCTTTTGAGATTTATACAGCCATTAATGATTATGAGGCAACTCTACCTGATTTCGCCTGGCCTAACTGGGTTCTGGGGAACCATGATCAATCACGGGTTATTAATCGGCTTGGAATCAGCCAGGCAAAAATTGCCGCCATGCTTTTATTTATGCTTCGCGGCACACCGGTTGTTTATTATGGCGATGAACTTGGGATGTCGGATACCCCGATTCCACGGATTCCCGATCCTGAAAGCAAACAATTTCCCAATCTTGGATCAGACCGGAGTCCGGAACGTTCGCCGATGCAATGGGCCCCTTTTGATAACGCTGGATTTTCGTGCGCGAAAAGCTGGCTCCCAATCAATGAAAACTATCTTTCCTTTAATGTTGAAACGGAAGCGCAGCATGATAACTCAATGCTCATGTTTTATTATCGATTAATGGAACTGCGGAAAGAAGAGGCGGCGTTACAGATAGGAAGATACATTCCAGCTTGCCAACATGGAAATGCATTGTCATTTTTAAGGCATTGGGAAGATCGTCTGTTTTTGATCGCAGTAAACCTCGGCGAGAGCGACGAAACCCTGACGATCCCGGATCAATTACCGGTGTCAGGAAAGATTGTTTTCGGCACTCATCCGGATTCATTCGGCCGAAAAGTTTCGCAACAAATCAATTTGAAGCCGAATGAGGGAATTGTCGGCCGGCTTATTTACGAACGTGGCTTTTATGAATAAATAAAGATTAAAACAGTTCTTGAAGAAACTTTCAATGGTTAAGCCGATTAAAAATGAATTACATGATGATCTGTTTGGTATACCTGCACCCCTCGATATGATCAGCGTTTTAAAAAAATTCCGGGGAAAGAAAATTCTTGTTGTCGGCGAAGGTATTCTTGACAGCTATCTTTATGGGATATCCCAACAATTATGCCGTGAAGCGCCAGTTCCGGTCATTTCTCTTCTTGATACAAAACTGTCGGCAGGCGGGGCCGCTAATACAGCGGTCAGTTTAGCCCTGCTGGGAGCGGATGTGACATTTATGACAATCCTGGGCAATGATCCTGAGGGCGATGAACTTCGCCGGATTTTAAAGAGTTATGGTATTCATACTGAAAATATTTTCCTGAATCCGGAACGCTCGACCATTTTTAAACAACGCATTATTTCCGGAAATCAACTTTTAATCAGAATCGACAAAGGGACAAAAGACCCGATCAAAGGAGAACAATGCGCCAGGTTTTCGGAACGTCTGAAAGAAATTATCGGAGAATTTGATTCGATGATCGTTTCGGATTATATGTCCGGGCTGCTGACTCCCCAACTTATTGAAGGGATCGTTTCGATGATTAAATCAGCAGGAATAATTACGGCCCTGGACGCGAGATCGCTCTCACCATACCTTGGGTCCGGTTTTTACATTATCAAACCGAACTATATTGAGGCCGTCAATCTGCTTGGAATTCCAGAGGCGCATGGATCAGAACGCGTCAAACAAATAATTTCACACGGCCAGACAATTCTTAAAAAAACAAAGGCGTCAATCGCCGCAGTAACATTGGATGCAGACGGAGCTGTTATTTTTGAGAAAGATCATCGTCCTTACCGGATTTATGCCAGGCCGCTTGCTCATCCCAATACGGCAGGCGCGGGCGACACGTTCATCAGCGCGTTTGTTTTATCTTTGGCATCGAAGACGAATTCTTCGGTGGCGGCGGAAATCGCTTCATTTGCGGCCGCCATTGCCATTGGTAAAAAAGAGGCCACGGTCACCTGCTCAAACCAGGAACTGATAGGTTTTTTAACGAAAAAAAATAAAGAAATCACGAGTCTTGCCGAACTTGCCGATCTTAAAGCCTTTTACGCTTCTCAAGGATTCAAAATCATATTCACCAATGGATGTTTTGATATTCTTCATCGTGGTCATATCTATTTCCTCAATCAATGCAAATCTTTGGGCGACATCTTGATTGTCGGAGTGAACAATGACGAAAGTATACGCCTAATTAAGGGTCAGAATCGCCCCTTAAATAGACTAAGCGACAGGCTTCAGATTTTACAGTCCTTAAGCTGTGTCAATCATGTCATCGGTTTTCATGGCCCCGCGCCGCTTGAAATCATCCGGGTATTAAAACCGCATATCTTTGTTAAAGGGAGCAATCACCATATTGATTGTTTACCGGAAGTCCCAGTTATTCGCCAGCAAGGGGGTGAGATCTGTTTGCTCCCGTATCTTAATGAATATTCAACTGAAGGAATTATTGAACGTGTAAAAACCAGCATGCAAAATTAAACAATAACATCATCAGAAGTCATTATGAAATTAATTAACAATGTCCAGGGAAAATATTATCAAAAGGAGTATGAAAATGCTCACGGTCATGAGTTTAAACTGTAATTGCTTATCTGATAAGCATGGCCCTTGGGAAAAGCGGGCGATCTTGATGGCCGATCTCATTGCCAGAATCCGCCCGGATATCATTCTTTTTCAAGCCGCTGCTCTTCATCCGGTCCGCACCAATGGCATCGATCAAGGGAGCGAGATCGCCAGGATGGCAGACTATCCTTATGCGGTTTTTGAGCAATCCGATTGTATGCCGGACCGTTTGGTCCTCGGCCAAACCATAATTTCAAAATACCCTGTAACCGGCGTCGAAACACTTCAACTCTCTCCAGCTCCGGGAATTGCTGATCGGACAAAAAGGCTGGTGATGAAAGGGGAGGTCCTGCTTAATGAAGGCATTTTATACCTTTACAACGCCTACTTCTCGTGGATTGCGGAACAAACACGTCAAAACCTCGAAGAATCCCTGCCTTTTATAAATAAATGTGATGGCATGGCCCTGCTGATGGGAGATCTCAATACTCCGGAGATGCAGGTCTTTGAACCTTTGCGCAAGGCCGGCTGGAAAGATGTATGGATTTTGTTGAAAAAAGAAACTGCCGGGGCTACGTTTGAATCCCACAAGCCTGAGATCAGAATTGATTATGCCTGGGCCAATGAATATTTAGAAAAATATGTTGATACCGTTGAAACTTTTAATCACCAATCGGAAGATGGTCTGATCCGGATGTCGGATCATCTCGCCCTGATGGTTACATTAACATTAAACCCATCATAATATTTATGTCAGAGAAGAAAATTGATATTCTTATCCCGACCTGCAGTCGTCTGACTGCCCTGGCTATCACGTTAACAGGTTTATGCGCCCAATCATTTAATGAATTTGATGTCGTTATATCTGATCAAAGTGACGATGATACAATTCATACATCAAAGGAAATCGCTGCAGTTAAAGCCGTTCTTGCTTCACACGGCAATCAATTGATTATCATGACCAATATTCCAAAAAAGGGAATGGCCGAACAGCGGCAATTTCTCCTTAATCAGGTAAACAAACCTTATTGTCTTTTCCTTGATGACGACCTTTTAATTGAAAATGATATGCTGTCTCGATTGCTCAATGCTATCGTTGAAGAAAAGTGCGGGTTTGTCGGCGCAGCTCCGATCGGCCTTAGTTATATTCAGGACGTCCGGCCGCATGAACAGCAAATCGAATTCTGGGTTGGCCCCGTCAAGCCTGAAACAATAATTCCAGGTGATCAAAAATGGAAACGCCATTCTTTACACAACGCGGCGAACATTTACCATGTCCAGCAGGAACTGAAGCTTTCACCTGAGAATCAAAAAAAATATAAGGTGGCCTGGGTCGGAGGTTGTGTTTTGTATGATTCGGAAAAATTAAAAAAAGCGGGGGGATATTCCTTCTGGCAGGATCTGCCGCCAAATCATTGCGGCGAAGATGTTCTTGCCCAGCTTCGTGTCATGAAAAAATTTGGCGGTTGCGGGATCATTCCTTCGGGAGTTTATCATCTTGAAATTCCGACCATGGTCACTGACAGAAGGATAAATGCTCCGGAATTCCTGAACAGGGGGCGGGACGCCCGCCCCCACGATAACGTCTAATCTTCCAGCAGTTCATCCTCTGTAAACGACTCCTCATTATCATACCAGTATCCTTCACCTTCATACTGAGAACCATCATCCTCATCCCGATAGCGATCAGCATCTTCCATTCCGGTATCCTCATCATACAAATCTACTTTATATTCAATCTTATCGTAATAATCTTCGGCTTTTTCAATCCAATCGTCCTTAAGCAACTTGCCCCCATCATAGATCTGCTCGGGAACATAGGGGGCAAGTGCGAATTCCGACTTGCTGATTCCAACGGTCAGATGCCCATCCTTAATATAAAGTTCATCTGAAGGAATAATGTAATATCGTTGTGATATTTTGATCAAGCCTACCGGATATTCAACAACAACACTATCAACCCTGCCTGTCTGTTTGTTCATGACGACACGGTCAATAATTCCGATTCTGTCTTCACCTCGGTAAACTGCTTCACCCAACAATGCTTCACTCTCATCCAGCCTGGATTTATGGGCGGAAACAGAACTGCAAGAGGCTATTAAAACTGTCGTGACAATGAGAATAAAATACATAATTTATTCAATTCCGATTCCATACTCGCTGGAATATTCATCTTCAGACCATTCCTGGCCGTAACGACAAGCGGCATTCGGATCTTCCTGCATGTTAAGGATTAAATCACCGCCTTCGCTGCTCAAACTGTTCCAGTCAATCCGGCATGAATTTTCACCGATACCTAGAAATCCTCCGGTCCCGACAACGACGCCCGTAACTTCACCTGTTCTCCGGTCAATCAGAACTTCTTCAATCTCGCCGACTTCTTCGTCCTGGGTATTATAAATCTGTTCTCCAAGCAAACGGCTTGCCGAAACATCATCAACCGGAGATTGCGGTCTTTGCTGCATCTGCTGGTCTTCCTCAAATTCTATGCCCATTTCATCCTCATAACGTGGATTCATCTGATACCGGCGCTGATCATATTCTTCCTGATATTGACCCTGATCGAACAAGCCCCGACCCTTACGCGTCCTTAAAGGGCACATCCTTTCAACGCGGCGGGCATCCATATTGACGACAAGATTCCCTCGATCCATTGAAACCCGATCCCAGGGGATCTTGCAAAGGTTTTTATCGGTCTGCATAAAATCAGACACATCAACCGAAATACTGCTGATATCTCCCTGTTGACGATCAATAAAGATCTTCTGGATTTCACCAATCTCCTGATTATCCTGCGTATATAAAGTTTCTCCAAGGATATCAGAGGCCCGCATCTGTCTTTGTTTCATCTCGCCGCGATCCTCACGCTGCGCGTTTGCAACAGGATTAACCAGAATGATTCCTGATATTACTGCAAATGCGAAAATAAATAACTTTCTCATATTCCCTCCTTAATCTCGATTCGTTTGCCGCTGTTTAAAATTCTTCCTTTTTTGAAGTCACTTGCTTCATACCAACGCTCTCATCTTAAAATGATCCTGTCGTGAGTAAATCTGCTTTATCCGCTTCAATTTAACAAAATGTCACTTTAAATTAAGGGGAAATGCTATCGTGATAAAGAGAGGCGTTCAGGGATCTTTGAAAACTTCTGAAAAAGTTCGCAGGCTGAAATTTCGACATCCTCTTCGTTTATTTCTGAAACAAACGATTCGTCATGGGGGCAGTCATAATAGATGCAGTTTTTACCACAAACCGGACAATCGAGGCGCCAGGAAATATGGACAATATTTTGCTTCATGGAAACCGGAGCTGCATTAATCATGTTTCCAACCCAGTAAATACCAACAGTCGGTGTGCCAACTGCCCGGGATAGATGGAGGGGGCCTGTATCATTTGAGATAACAAGGGAAGAATCAGCAAGAAGGCCGGTTAAACCATTGACAGTGAGCTTTCCGGTCAGATCTACTACAGGATATTTGATGGCCGAAGACAGCTCGGCTGTCAAATTTCTTTCCGATTCGATTCCGGTAATCACGATAGTCGCTCCAAGTTTCGCAATTCTATCCGCAGTGCGTGCGAACTTTTTAACAGGCCAGCGCCTTCGATGATCGCTGGCTCCCGGATGAATCACTACAAGCCTGTTCGCCGTTGCCGGGATTGCCCTGGCGGCCTCATCATAATCATTTCTGGTGACACGAATAATTGAATTGATAGAAACAACGGGAGCCCCGATTAACGACACAACGTCAAGCAATCGATGGACCTCAGATTGGTACGTAAAATAAGGGATCCAACGGTCAAGCGGAGGGGAACCTGGCGCCCTCATACCGACGGTGATTCTGGCATTAAGGGCTTTGATAAAGGGATTTGAGTACCGGCCGCCGCCGTATAATTGCAGGCCGATGTCAAAATTCTCCTGCCGCATCCGTTGAAAAAAATTTTCGATTGCATCAGGGTCTTCCGGGACACCGGCTTTGGAATAAACTCCCTGCATATACGGGACAACTTCGACACGGTCAATGGGGCCCGGACGGCGTCGTAGGAAATCGGCCTGCCAGTGCTGGCCAAGAAGGACGATTTCGGCCTGCGGATAGGCATGCCGGACCGCTTCAAGGGCCGGCAGCGTCACCAGGAAATCGCCGATCGCGTTCGACCTTAAGACGGCAATTTTCCTGACGTCGGAAACTTTTGTCGCTGACATGTCATTCAAAGTAGTAGGCGAACTCTTTTTCATCAAGCAGTGGCTGGCCATTCTTTACAGGGGTTAAATCAGCATAAATCGTGGCGTTATCTTCCGATACGCACAAGGGTTTAAATGGATTGATCCGGGCGGCTTGCCGGCAAAAAAAGGCGACTGTTTTTTTATTAAAAAAGCGAACATGGGTCGGGTCACCAACGGCATTATCGCTTTGGGCGCGCGGCACCATAAGATGCAGGACCCCGTTCAATTTAATTATTCGATGAAGTTCATTCATTAATTCGATTAAATGATGGATGTGTTCAAGAACATGAATGGCAAACACATGATCGGCCGCATCATCACGAACAGGAAGGGGCCGCTCAAGATCAGCGACAATGTCGACTCCATCACAGGGAAAACGATCGATTCCGATAAAATTTGAATATTGTTTTTGATTGCCGCAACCGATATCAAAAATGACTGGAGGGCTTTGACCGTTCACAGTAATCATATCCCAGATCGCATAAATTCCTTTAAGGCGGGACAGGGCCTTTCGAATCATAAATTGATCATCGTTATGCGAAACCGTCCCTGTGACATGGGCGACTTGTCCCTGGATATCTAAATCAAAAGAACAGCGGGAGAAACGTTTGTCATATGATAAAATTTCATTCGCATGCTCAAGTAACGATGTGTCAACTCCGGATAGCAATTTCCGCATGTGCGTTTCTCGCCGTGGTCCTCATTTAAAACCGGCAGTAAAAATTTTAAAAATAATAGCGGGAGAAACGCTTCTTCAACAGCGCCACATCGTCTAAAAACTCCATGCTCAGCAATAACAATATACGTTACCTGCGTTTCTCTCCGCAATTTTTCAAGTATTAATCTAATCGACAATCCAAACAGAAAGATTAACGGGAGAAACGCAACTTGCAGTACATGATTCGCGTCCTTACCCAACTTTTGTTAATTTAACTATGCTTTCTCACTGGCGTTTCTCGCCGTATCTTCCTGTTTTCTCGTGTGGCGGTTGCTGGTACCGCCTTTAAATTTCTCTCTCTGGTAAACTCACCTGAAGATGTTTCTAATATACGTAATCCTGTTTTTTTCACCATATGCCAGAACCACTCTTTTCTGGCCCGTTTCCACTTTTTCAGGGCCAGGATGTTTCCTTCATCGGAATAACCATAACTTCAGGGATCACGGTTTCAAACGGCTGCTCAAGAATAAATCTAATCGTTCGTGCAACGTTCTCCGGATCCTGAAGCGTTTCCTGATCAATATCAGGGAAACGATCCAGAAGGAAAGGAGTTCTCATGCCGCCGCTAACAACAGCAGACACCTTAATATTATTTGCCCGACCTTCAACATGAAGGGCGTGGCTGAAGCCCAGGAGTCCCCATTTGCTCGCGTGATAAGGTGCGGCATTGCTCCACGTTCGTTTTGATGCCGTCGAGACGATATTCACAATGTGTCCCGAACGGTTTTGTTTCATAAAACGGAAAGCGAATTTCGACATTAAAAATGGTCCGCGAAGATTGACTCCCATAATTTTGTCCCATTGTTCGATGCTCAACTCATCCAAGGGAACGGTGACATCAATCGCCGCGTTGTTAACAAGAACATCAAGCCGTCCAAATCGGTTAATTACCGCATCCACACACCGCTGGGCATCGATTGCAAGGCTAACATCAGCCAGGATCGGGTAAATATCGCCGTTAACGCCTTGGTCCGACTTTATTTTGTCTAACAATCCCTGGTCGATATCACATCCTGCAATGATCGCGCCTGATTCGGCAAGCACCTTTACAATGGAAAGTCCAAGCCCACGCCCTGCTCCGGTCACAAGACAGACCTTATTCAAAAGTTTTCCCATAGACCCTCCCCGAAAATTTTCATTCATTTACTGCATTTATAATATGTTGGACTTTTTCTTCCAATGGCGCCTTTTCAACTTCGCCGATATTATTAAAGTCCCCCCGCAATATCCTTAACGCATACCGTTCTCTCAATATTTCTTCTTTTGTCCGGAAACCCAGGCGGCGCAGGACAGGGACGGGCGGACACCACCCCTGGGCAGCATGCTGAAAAAGAAAACCGGCAACCAGGCACGAAAGGGCAAGACATTTTCGGTGAAAAGCCAAACCGCTGACCAGACCGATTATCATGAGGGTCGAAGCATTGGCTTCAATCGCCCTTTCAATATCCCATTCTTCTTCAAGTTCTCGTAACCTTTGTTCAATCAATTCAGGATGCATGGAATGATATTCAATTGACTGATCAGTGAGTTTTCTGATCTTTTCATTAAAAACAGGGTTTGTATGTTCCGAAACCCGGTTAGACGAAGTTTTCGTAACGCTCATCTGAGGCTCCTTTCTCATCACTGGTTTTCTTTCTTTTATAATCAAAAACTTTATCGACGGCAATGACTGATCCCCGTCGGTTTGTAATTTTTTTCCACTAAATTTGCATGGAAGTTAAGCAGTTGTTTCCGTATCCCATTCGTTGGTTCGGCCTGTTAAAGGATTAAAACCCAGCATGCTGAAAAGAAGTTCACGCACAGTTGATTGTCTGATGTCTTTTCTAATTTCGGTAAAATGGCGTGCAATAAAAAGGTCAGCCAGCAATCGAAGGACTGATGATATGACAAAAAGAGAAAGGATGGGGGAATGAAAGAGGCCAGGAAGGATGTTAAGCAGAAAACCACCCGTGGAGGCGCCCAAAAAAGCGGCAGTGCCATTAATAAAATTGTAAAAAATCAAGCAGTTTACCCTTTCCTCGGATGAGCAGCTGTTATAAATAAAATTCGATGTGGACAGGTTGAACCCTGCCCAAATCAGACCGGAATAGACTTCGGCAAGAACGAGCCCGAGCGGAAATTGTCGAGCCATGATCCAAAGAAGGGGAATTGTGGCGATAAACCAGCTGACACGTTTCTGAATGCTCACGCTGCCCAGAATATCGATATGCCGCCCCCAGGCAGGGAAAGCGATGATACCTGCAATCGTTGAAGCCAGGTGAACCGAGGTGTACCACATGTAATTTAAATGCATTCCCTTTAACATCCAAACGCTTAAAAACGGATACGCCATTTGAGTCGCGAATGTCGTTCCGGCCACGTATAATGTAAACCTGGCAAAATTCCGGTTTTTGAAATGCGCGATGAACGTATGGTAACTTTTTGAAAAACTGAATTCACGGATCAGTTTTCCATCGATATCGATCATTTTTTTCGTCAGGAGGTACGAACCGCACCGGGAAACAGCAGCGAGCAAAAAAATAATGATAAAGCTTAATTGTTCTGATACCTGTTTTAACACTGATAACAATATTCCTGCCAGGACACCCGTTGTAATTCCTGCAAGCCCGACGATTTGTGACCTGCTCCCAAAATAACGGCCCCTTTTATCGACGGGAAGGTAATCGCTCACCAGACTGCCCCAGGGCGGACCGATAATGGTCCCAAGGCTGCGAAAAATTGTCACAAGCGCGATTAAGATGACAACGTTGGCGGGAAAACTGATGAAGGGTAAAAAAACAAACGGGATCAGAATCAGACACTGGGAGCCGATACATCTGGTAACGGTCTTAAGGCGGCTCCTGAGTTTAAAAACGACAAACGGCGTAGAAAATAAAGCCAAAGAAGAAATCAAGTTCGGCGTCGCAACCAGAAGCCCTATATATTTGTCCTGTGCGCCTAAAAAAAGCGCAAAAGGGATTAAATAATAATCAAGAACCCGTATAACCACCTCGGCTGTCACGCCTTCTTTGATGCTGTTTCGAAGACTTTTCTTAAAGGGCGACGCCGGAGGAATATATATCTTCATGTCCGGCCTTTCCGATCACCTGCCGGTCTGTCATCGATCTTCACGCTGATCTGGCCATCTTCTTCGATGTAAGCCTCTTTAACGGCTGATAAATCATGGACATTCATCTGGCGGAGTTTGCTCATCAGTTCCTCATCGGACACAAACTGACGACGCATATTTTTCCTAATCATGACGCCGTCTTTTATAACAAGCAGGGGACTGTTCATCAGAATTTTCCGCAGCGGGGGGGAATAATACGTCATGACTTCAATCGTCAGATTCCAGAACATCAGTGTCCCGACGAGTGCAAGGGCATCGGTCACTGACTCCTGCTCTCCGGCCATGCCGTTTTGAACGGCATCGGCTATCAGGACAATGACCAGAATATCGCTTAATGAGAGATTGCCGCCGACGCGAACGGCGATGAATCGGAAAAAAAAGAAAATAAAAAGATAGATAACGGTCCCGCGCAAAATGATTTCAAGCAAGGGGACATTCAAACTGAAGATTTCCTGCCAGTCGATATTCATCGCATACAGTTCCGGGAACCACGTTTAAACTTCTTCAATCGAAAATATTTTCTTGTTTATCAAAAATGACGGCCCCTGTTCGGGTTTCATCACATAAACAGAATGATTCAGCCGTTTGTTGATGCTTTGATCCAGGGCATCAACAACTGTTTCCCAGGTAAAATTTTTTTTAACGCGTTGCCGGCCGTTGCGTCCGAAAATCTTTCCGAGTTTGGGGTTTGCGAACAGTTCTTTGATTGATTCTGCCAATGAATACGGATCACGCGGAGGCACAAGAAACCCGGTTCGACCGTGCTGAATGGTAAACTGTAATCCTCCAACCCTGGAGCCAATCACCGGTTTCTGACAAGCCATGGCTTCAAGCGGGGTAATCCCGAAAGGCTCATACCAGGGGGTTGTCACAAAGACATCAGCCGCGTTGTAATAGATTTTGATTTCTTCTCTGCTTGCCCGCCCGCAAAAAATAACTTTGTCGAATAAACCGGCGTCCCTGGCAATCTTCCCCAGCCTGTCAATTTCCGGGGTTTCAACCGGATCGGGGCGTTTAGTTGAGCCCCCAACGATCAATAAACGGGCGCTGGTATGATATTTTTTGTGAAGAATCTTGAGGGAGTGGATGATGGTCTCAATCCCTTTGCGGGGAACAAGACGACCAAGCTGAAGAATAATCTTTTCATCATCCTGCAACCCCAGACACCCTCGGGCCTTCCGCTGATCAATCGGATGAAGTTCAGAGAAGTCTACGCCGCAGGGAATGACGACGATTTTGGAATGATCGGCGGAATAATAATCAATGAGATCTTGTTTATCCTGGGGGCATTCTGCGATAATCCCGTCTGCAGCCGAAACGATATCATCTTCAATTGAAAACCGAATGTCGGAAAATTTATCTTCGCTCCTCTGGAAATGCCGCCGGACCCTTCCAAGGGCATGGAAAGTAATGAAGAAAGGAATTCGAAAATAATCTTTTAATTTCATCGCCACCAGTCCAGACATAAAAAAATTCGCGTGGATAAAATCATAAATGCCATTCTTGTAAATATAATCCGTCATAAAGTCCGTAAATTCATTCATATATGGAAGCAGCTTTTCCTTTTCGACGTAATTAGGAGGGCCTGCCGGAACATGAATGACCCTCACTCGGGGGCTGAGGAATACAGACGATTTTAATGCCGGGTTATCTCGACGGGTAAAGATATCGACCTGATAACCGCGCTGCCCCATTTTTTTCGCAATATTTTTCACATAGATATTCTGTCCGCCATCGTTAATGCTCCCGATTTTCGCTAACGGGGAGGCATGATCGCTAATCATTGCAATTTTTTTCATAGGATTCCCTCAATAAGTATAAGCGCCGGTGTCATCGTATTGAAAATCACTTATTCCAGTCTTGCTGCATTTTTCCGTCGTAGAAACTTGTCAGCTCTCCTAAAGCCAATTTAGTTTAGTATCTTCCTGATGCGCAACAACATGCGCCTTCTGCTTTTTTCTGACGATTTCCCAGCGCTTAGGTGAATGAAGCAAAGCGACATAAAAATAAGGTGTTGGCTTATATTCTTTTCGATTTTTCGATGGAAAAGTCGACCCGGCAGGAGGAGAGATGAGAAGTTCTGGAAAACTCGTGAACGGAAAAAGACATGACGTTAAACTGTTTAACAGAAAAACATCATTCAGGCAATTTACTTTTTCCGTCCACGAGATACAAATTTGCTTTTCAGGTTCTGCTTTTTCCGCCGATTGCCCCGCCAAACGCAGCGGCAACCAGTGTTAGCAACAACATAATAAATGACCAGAATGCCGCAGTTCCAAGTCCTTGTGCGGTTTGCCCGGCCATTTTCTGAGCCCTCTCAGTTGCCTGTGAGACTCTTTGCTGAAGCTGCTCCATCCGTGAAATCATTCGGTTTACCGTTGAGCTGGCTTCTTGTCGCGTCATTCCTCTTAATTGAACAAACATATCCGTTAATGTTTCCCGATCCTGGCGATTGATTGATCGGGGGCCTTTTTGCAAAATCTCCATGATTGTCCTTCGTGCTTCTTCCGGTGAAACCATCGGCGTCTGTTGTCCCGCGCCTTCCCGGGCGCCCTGAGTCCCGGGCCGCAACAAGTCATCAACTTCTTTCTGAATTTCCGGAGGAATAATCGCTCCCAGATTTCCGCCTTCGACAATTGAAGAAACAGTCCCGCTAATGGAAGTTCCCACAGCCTGCAAACTTCCCGTAATAAGGCTCATGGCCCCTGATGTCAATGCGCCTACCCCCGCCGTGAACAAGTAAACGCTAAAAAGGGTGGCAACACCCCAAGTCACGACTCCGTGGAGCATTGCATTTGTCGTTAACGCACCAGCCGCCATTCGACCGCTCAACCATCCTCCCAAAAAAACTGCAATGATGCTTGAAACGACCCACCAAATGGCCGCACCAGTGCTAAGCGCCCCCATGGGCGTTCCTTGGGCAGGATCAATAATCCAAAGCCCGAATGCCATTCCAAGCAGGGACAACATAAGCTCACCTACAAGAATAATAACAACACCAGCAAATATGGCTCCCCATGACGCTAATGAAAAAATACATCCTGTGCTTTTTTCACGGTCCATCATGCTCTCCTTTCGTAATATGGTTACATTCAACAGCACAAAAAATTGTAATCGAACCCGCGATTTAATTAATGACCCGGAACCGCCATTTTCTGTTTTCATTCATTCGTCCCGTACCCTTTTCATAAACGATAAACGTAAAGTTAATGACAAATGCGCGGTTTCACTTACAATGACGAGTGCAGGCAGGATAATGCCCGGGCAATCAGGGCTGGACATCGGATTGAATAAACACGCGGAGAAATCCGTTGTTGAGAAACAATATCATTTGAGGTACTATATAACGTGTTTTTAAATTTAATCGGTGATCTATGCGCAAATTTCTGGATCCTTTCATTGCAGCAGTTTTAAAATATCCGCTACTTATCATCATTTCAACTGCGGTTTTAACCGTCGCTGCCGCCCTTAGTATACCTAAAATCCATGTCGACAACAGCGTCGACGTCTTTTTTAACAAAAGAAGCCCGCATTACACTGATTTCCAGGAATGGAAGGATCAGTTCGGGAGCGGTCAGTTGATCATCCTGGCCTTTAAAGATGATATTTTCACCTATTCCAATCTTTCAAGAATACGCCGTCTGACTGATCGTTTCGAAGAACTTAAATTTGTCGATAAGGTGACCAGCCTGACAAATGTCAATGATATCATCGGAAGGGAGGATGATTTCATTGTTCGGCGATTTATCGAAATAATTCCCAACGATCCGGACCGGCTTGAATCCCTGAAAAAAGCCGCTTTGTCTAATCCGCTATATGTCAAAAATATTGTTTCCGAAGATGGAACATCTACGGCCATTGTGATCGAACTGGAGGACGTGAAAGGTTCAGGCGACGTTTACAAAAAACAAACTCTTGATGCGGTCTTTGCCATTGCCAGGGAAGAGTTTCCACCTGATATCAAGTTTCATATCAGTGGTTTTACGACCATTGAATCTTTTTATGCTTTATATATGCAGAACGATTTGAAGACATTCATGCCGATCATGCTTGTTGTCCTGGTGCTTGTCCTTTTCTTGAGTTTCCGTGCCCTCTGGGGAATCCTGCTGCCGCTTTTAGTAACGATCATCAGCTTGATCTGGACGCTGTCGCTTTTATACCTTTTCGGATTTTCAATTAATAACGTGACCACGCTGATTCCTCCGGTCATGTTGAGTATCACCCTGCTCGAAAGCATTCATTTTTTATGGGAACTATGCCTCGCATCCCGGGAAAAAACCGAACAAGAGGCCTTAAAAGAACGCGACCGGCTGATAGAAGGTTCGATGAGACATTTGTTTAAACCGTGTTTCCTGACCAATATCACGACCGCTGTAGGTTTCTGGGCGCTTTGTGTCAGCCAGGTTCCGCCTTTGCGGCAGTTTGGTCTTACTGCGGGTATCGGAGTATTATTTGCTTTTGTTTTGACGTTTACACTTCTGCCGGCCATGCTCAAACAATTTAATTTGCTGACAAAGATTTCTTCAAAAGGAAACAAAGGAATTTTATTCCGGCCGGATACATCGGATGTGTTTTTTAAACGCCTGGCCGTTTTCAGCGTCCGGCGCAAACGCCTTATCGTTATCGGGTCGTTCATTTTGTTCATCTCCAGCGCTATTTTTGCCTTTCAAATCAAAACGGAAACCAGCGTCATAGAATATTTTCGCAAGGATACTCCGATTTTTAAAGCAACAAAATTCATCGAAGATAATCTCGGAGGTGTCCATTTTCTGACAGTCTCATTTCAAAGTCCAAATGATGACTTTTTCAAAGACCCCGCCGTGCTTAAAGAGGTCGAAAGATTGCATGTTTTTCTCAAGGAAATTCCCGGTGTAGATAAAGTGACATCCCCCACAGACTATCTCAAAGAAATTAATAAATCATTTCATAATGAAGACGATTCGTTTTACCGTTTGCCGGACAATAGCAGGCTGACCAGTCAATATTTACTGCTGTATGGGGCGGACGATCTTGACGATTTTGTGAATCCTCAATGGTCATGGTTCTCCGTTCAGGTGCGTCTGAAAGAACATAGTACCGTAAGACTTAAGAAGATCATCGAATCAATCAATGAATACATCGACCAGATGCCGGTAGACGCCCAAAAGCAGGTTCTGGGGCAAACGGTTCTGGAAGTTGATGCCAATGAAGCAGTAACGTCCGGACAGATCCAGAGCCTGGGGCTTGCCATGTTTTTGATCTTTGGAATGATGTTTATTGATTTTCGCAGTCTGAGCCTGGGATTCCTGAGCGTTTTGCCGAACATGCTTCCAATAATGCTGAATTTCGGTATCATGGGAGCTGCCGGTATCCGCCTTGATTCGGCAACATCCATGATCTCCGACATCGGTATCGGTATCATCGTGGATGATACCATCCATTTCTTTCATGCCTATGGGGAAGCTTATAAACAGTCAGGAGATCCTGAGGCCGCGATCATGCAAAGCTTTACGTTTAAAGGCGCCCCAACTTTTATCACATCGATAATCCTAATCGCCGGATTCGGCGTCCTGACGCTTTCAAAATTCATGCCAACGTTTTACTTTGGTCTTTTAAGCGCTCTCCTGATTTTCAACGGGTTATGGGTGGAATTGTTTTTAAGCCCGGCCATCCTTGCGTTTTTCAAACCCAAATTTAAATAATTTCAATACGAACTGAATCAGGCCTGGAATAAAAACTCAAACCCGAGGAGCCGTTGTTTTGATTATTTTGTAGAGAAAAGTTATAAAGAAGGTGCCTGCATCAATTGTCAGCTTTTAAAAATGTGACAATCTATAGTAAGTGTGCAGACAGTCAAAAAGGTTAGCAATGGGTACCCTGAATATTCTTTCAAATAGCGACGCGGCATTTATTGACCGCAAAGAAGCAGGAATTCTACTTGCAGAAAAATTAGAACGTTTTCAGGGAGAAGAAACGGTCGTGCTGGGGATCTTGCGGGGAGGGATCATTGTGGCCAGGGAAATCGCTGTCGCTTTAAATGCCGATATTGATATTATTCTTTCGCGGAAAATCGGGGCGCCGCTGAATCCCGAGCTTGCGATTGGGGCGGTTTCCGAAGATGGAGCAATGGTCATTAATGAAGAAATTGCCGCGGATACCGGCGCCGATGCACTTTATATTAATGAGGAAAAAGAGCGTCAAATGACCGAGATCCGGCGGCGAGGCGATATTTTTCGCAAGGTCAAACCGAAAGTTTCATTAAAGGAAAAAATTGTCATTATCACGGATGATGGCATTGCAACAGGAGCGACAATGCAAACAACTATTTGGGCTGTGCGTAATGAAAAACCCAAAAAAATTATTCTTGCCATCCCCGTAGCGCCTCAGAAGACGGTAGAAAAACTTTCAAGGGATGCGGATGAAGTCATCTGCCTCAAGGCGCCTTGTTATTTTGGCTCCGTCAGCAACTTTTTTATTCGATTTGAACAAATCCCGGATGAAACCGTGCTTGAAACGCTTAAAGAAATCAACGAGCTGAGAGATGGGACGTCAGGGAAAACTTAAAACAATATGATGACACCGTTATTGAATTGAACCGCTCGGCCTGGAATATGATCAACGTCGAAAAAAAGATGCAAATCGTGCCGCAAGCCACACATCTTTTTGAAGAACCGGGAAAGTTTGACGAAGCCCCCAATCTCGCTTCGGACTGGTTCAGCCGTCATTTTGAAGGAGAACAATAAAATCATGCATGCATACGGAATAACCGACAGGGGACTGATCAGGGAAAACAATGAAGATTTTTACGCCATGGATGACGACTTGGGTATTTATATTGTGGCTGACGGTTTGGGCGGGGCTGAGTTTGGTGAAGTCGCCAGCCGTCTGGCGGTTGAAGCCCTGATGAAATATTTTAGAGCCGCTGATCGGACAAAATCATCTGATGCCGGCAAATTAATCGATGGGGCGGTTGAAAACGCTCATCAGGTGGTCCGGAGCGGATCCAGGGGAAGTGACATGGGCACAACTATCGTTCTTGCCCTTGAACAATCTCCTTTTTTCTGGATTGCCAACGTCGGAGATTCCAGAGGATATTTGTTGCGGGATGGCCAACTGGAGCTGATAACCAAAGATCATACAAATGTAGCCGGTAATTACGGAGCGGCACAACAATCCCAACGGGCGCTTTACCAGGCCCTGGGGATGAGCCTGAGTGAAGGATGCTTCAAAACCCGGATTGAAGTCAGGAAACAGGATTTGATTCTTCTTTGCAGCGACAGTCTTTGGGATATGGTTTCGGATGAAGACATCAAAAGTATCCTGATAACGGCGAAAGGCATTGAACCCGCTTGTCAAATGCTTGTTGAGACTGCCAAACAGGCCGGAGGCTATGATAACATCACATTAATTGCGATAAAAATCGAATAAACCAATCTTCACGTCTTTCGCCCATAAAAATCGATCTGGTCATATTACGGAATCGCTTGCAAATACGCAAGCGCTCCCGGAAACCAGGCAATCTTGTTTTTTCCGCTCCGGCGTCTGTTTTTATTGTTCGCCCTTGTTTTTCCTCCTTTATAAGATATACTTATAAAAATTTTTCTTCCAATATCCTTTTTAATATGAATTCCAAAAAGAAAAAGCTTCAAACTGTTTCCAGAAGGCTTGCCTGGGGCATCCTTGTGCCGTTCGTTTTTTCGTGTGTCTGCCCGGCCGCCAGTTCAAAGGTTTACGCGCAATCAATACCTCCGGCCGCACTGCCTGCGGTTACCGGCCTGCCTGAACCGGGTCGAATGGTGACGACCAGTCCTGCGTATCATCCCGCGGTCATTAAAGGAATCAAACTTTTCCCGGACAATCCGCTGAAATTCGACTTTTTCATCGATACTGGTGATTCCAATTTAAAACACAACGCCCTGAAGCAAGAAACATCAAAACTCGTAAAATATTTCCTCGCCTCATTAACAGTGCCGGAAGAGGACATGTGGGTGAATTTGTCCCCGTATGAAAAAGACCGCATCATTCCTGCCGGGTTTGGTAAGACAGAAATGGGACGGGATTTGTTGGCGCAGGATTATATCCTGAAACAAATCACGGCCTCACTCATGTATCCCGAAGATGAATTGGGAAAAAACTTTTGGGATACTGTCCGCCGAAGGGCACGGGAGGAATACGGGGTCACCGAAATCCCGGTTGAGACATTTAACAAGGTGTGGATTGTTCCGGAAAAAGCGATTGTGTATGAAAGCGGTGACGTGGTCTTGGTGGCCGAAAGCCGGCTGAAGGTGATGCTCGATAGCGATTACGAAGCGATGCAGCAGAAGGGTGCCCAGGAGCCAAAGAGCCCAGGTTCCCAAGTAAAAGATTTTACTTGGGCACATGGGAACGTGGGCTCATGGGAACTTGATTCCGGTGAACTTTCAAAAGAAGTAATAAGAGAAGTCATTCTTCCCCAAATCGAAAAAGAAGTAAATGAAGGAAAAAATTTCGCGCCGCTGCGCCAGATTTATGACGCGATGATCCTGGCGACATGGTTTAAGCGTAACCTGAAAGAGGGATTGCTGGGGAATGTTTATGTCGATCAGAATAAAGTCAACGGGATCAACCTTCATGATGAGGCCATTAATCAAAAAATATACGCGCAATACCTCGAGGCCTTTAAGAGGGGCGTTTATAACTATATTAAAGAAGATTACGATGCGGATACGCAGACCGTGATCCCCCGCAAATATTTCTCGGGCGGGGTTGTCCTTGGCCCCGGAGAGGCCTATGGCGAGACTTCCACTTCCGCACGTGTCATCCCAGACGGGGCCATGATCACGACAACGGTTGAGCTCAACCCGCAAGTCTCTAAACAAGCAGCGAACGTTGTTCCGCAGACGCCCGAAGAATGGATGGCACAGACGTGGATGAAGAGTTTTAAAGACCGTTTTCCGAAAACGGGGTTTTTGAAAAGCCTGGAAGAATTTATCCGATTTAGCCTCGACGAACCTTTTGTTTTTGATGTTATTCAAGAACTCAACACGTTACCAAACGAAGCGGTTCTTGAAAACGTCGTCCGGCGAATCCGAAACAAGGAAAACAGAAAAGATTTGCCCGAGTCCGGGGCGACGGTCAGAGGATCTTTTTTTGCGATCACAATGGGATCGATCCAAACTGATCCGGCTCAGATGCTTCGAGGCCTTGGCGGGATCACTACTAAAAAAGGCTTACAGAATTATTTAGAAATACTCGGTGAAGATCAAACGAAAGAAGCAATCACGCGCTATTATCTCATATTGCGCGCCTGGCAGATTGTTTATCAAAACGGAGATATGGTCTTTAAAAAAGAGGATGCTCAAGAGGGCAGTGAATTATTGAACATATTTTTGAAGAAAGAGCTTCTTTATGAAATGGGCGGCAACCGCATGTATGACATGTCTTCCGATTACGCCGAACGCCTGATGTCTTTTTCCACGATGCTGCTTGAGCAATTACTCGGTCGGGATCCACGGGTGAAAGATTTTAAGTTAAATCAGAAAGAACTGATCGACGCCCTAAGCAAACAAGAAAACGCCGCGATCCGCGAATCGATCGAGAATTATTTAAGATTTCTTGAAGTGCTGATGAAAAAGGCCCCAGAGTCATGGGGCAGGGCGTTGACGCAACAAATCCCGGAAGAGAATAAAGATGCAGCCAAATACCGTTCTCAACTGGTGTATTTAGCAGGCGCCGTAGATTCTTTTTATCCATCCAGAATGCGGGAAAGAGAAGAGATGAACAGTTTTGTCCATGATCTCGGCAACTTTCTACATAGAAATATTGGTGATTTTTACCGGTTGTCACGATTGCTATCAAAAGGCGGTGTGGCCACTGAAGTTTTTGATGAGGCTGACAGTTTATCCGAAAGTATTGGAGAAGAATTTCATAAGATGATTTTTACCATTCGGGAGGGGCTTCCTTTTCAAGATGTGAAGCAAAAAGTTGTTGGTGATTTTATCAGAGAATCACTGCCCCTGGTCGAACGGCTGGAATTGATTTTTAATGACGCTCCCGACAGCTTTTTGATCTTGAGAAAACGCATTCATTTAACACGGGAGTATTTGGAACTGGGGTTAAACGCAACCCGAATCGAACATTACGCCTTATCTGATGTAATTCAGGACATGGTCGATGTCTTCGCGTCTTCGGGCATTCATGTTAAAACCGACATCGCCGAAGATATCCCGCGTCTTTACGGATACCGCTGGAAGATGACACGGGTGATGCAAAATTTAATCGTTAATGCCATCGACGCCATGCCTGAAGGCGGAGACATCACCATCACTGCCCGCATGAAAGACTTCGAGGACGTTGAAATCAAGGTTGCTGATACCGGAGAGGGAATCCAGGAAGACCAACTGCCGCATATTTTTGATCCCTATTATACGACGAAAGGGAGCAAAGGAACCGGATTGGGACTCGCGATTGTAAAGAAATTTGTTGAACATAACGACGGGACGATCTCCGTCGAAAGCGAAGCCGGCAAAGGAACAGTTTTTACGATCACTCTTCCCAAAACCATTCGAACGGATTTCACCACTTCCGTGGAGAAAGCGGATTCCCCGGCCAAAGACGGCGCGATGATGACGACAGCGGCTGGGGTGGACACCCCGCAATGGATCCATGATTTTCTGCCGCTGGGACGCCAGGACGCGCCGCGCCGTTTGACGGTTCAACAGGCACGGGAATTGTTGAGGCATTATATGTTGTCCATTCAGCGCAATCATGAGGAATTGATTCAGCTGGCTGATGAAGTACAGCAAGCCGTGGCGGCGCGCCAAAGCAAAACAGTTCTCAAAGATAAACTCAAAGAAACACTGGAAAAATTCGATGAGTTTCATGACATCTTGCAGGATGTCTATAATCTGGAGCCTCTGGTTGGCTTTCTGGATGAAGAGGCCATGACGCGAACGGTGAAAAATTTTGCCGGACATCTTCAAGAGGTGCTGGGTGTTGACAAGGTCGCGGTTCGTTTCGGACTTCAGACCTTCTTCACATCAAGTGTTGGGTTTTCCGAGTCGGAGCTGTTATCCCTGGGACAGCGGATGGACGATATTCTTGACGATAAAAACCAGGGGAAAGAGTTTAATCTGCCGGGTGTTGAAGGACGATTTTTAACACGACATGAGTTTAGCGAGAGTTGGGGACAAAAAGTTCTTGTCATTGTTGAACGGGATAAAAACAAAGACCCTTTTACGGATCAGGATATCCGTAGTTTCCATCATGAAATTAAAGATAATATGAAAAAATTGGAGGCTGTGTTTCAACAGCTGGAAGATCTCGGTTATCAGGATTTCAGCATGTTTATGGGCTCAATTCGGCATAACAGCAGTATCGGACAGAGAAAAAATCTATGGGCAAGTTCACGATTGGTGAACGAGCGTCTACTAGCGGAGGAAGATGAAACATCTCAGGAAGAGTTTAATCGAATAATTATGTTCTTTTCCGGGGAATTAAAAAAAGATTTTGAGGAATATACTATCGTTGGCAGCAGTTTTATCAGGATTTTAGAAAGTGGGACTGTATTTAAAAATCGCGTCGATGTGGCGCGAATTCTTCAACAACGTCTTGACCTTTATCGTCAAAAGGTCGAGGATCGCGGGTTAACATGGAAAGTTTCTGTTCCTGCAGAACCATTGATGGCCGACCACATTGATCAGGCCTATCTGGAACTGGTGGTTGACAACCTGATCGATAACGCGGTGAAGTATACAGAGAAAGGTTTTATTGAACTTCGCATGAGAAAAGGAAAATACACGAGTGATTTTAGGTCGAGATTAAAAAACAAAGAGATGATTCTGATTGAAGTCGCGGATTCGGGTATTGGGATTCCGGCGGAAGAAAAATTTTTAGTGACCAGGGCAGGATTCAGGGGCGCGAATGTTGGAGAGGTTAAAGGAACCGGGTTCGGGCTGAATTTTGCAAGCAATGCCGTGGCCGCGATGCGTGGAGATCATCAAATTATTAGTGAAGCAGGCAAAGGAACAACAATCCGCATCGCCTTGCATCCGTCTAAGGATGGGGGCAACTCCTCCGCCGCACACATTAACAAAGACAGCGCGATGCTTTCGACGAAGGCTGGAAGTTTTAAGCATTTGGCAAAGGAAGGACGGAAAAGGCTGTGTTCAATTTTACGAAACCCGGCAGATTTTGATTGGGAAAGCAACAAGGGCCTGTTGCCATCATTAAAAGGCTTGCCGTTGGGGAATACAAGGAAAAGGGGAAACATTACATTGTGCCCTTATCCGGGATATGTTTTTCAGTTTTCGATACTTGGCTTTCACGAGGCGGGGTGGCGAGTGCTTGTTATTGATGACGGGGTGAGGAATGGAATATATGAATTTACCGTTGAGTTAACCAAAGAAGCTCGTGATCCTGTTCAAAGGACATTTCAAGTTGGTCGATATACCAGAACAGCCAATGGAATTGGCAGTAATAAAGGAAGCTCAAAGGAAATCCTTGATGTGGACAGTCGTCTGGGGCTTCGCGCGTTGACCGGGCTTGTGACGATGAATAAGGATACCGATTGGGACAAGCAGGCAAACGACCTTCCCGACTTAACCGGTTATCAACTGGGTGTGACAAATGCGAATGCGATGCTCTCTTTTTCTCCCTATCCGTATTATCTTTATCCCTGGCCGGCTTTAGGATTTTACGAGGAGGGATGGAACGCAGTTATTGCAAACAGCGGCGTTAATCATGGATGGTATGAGTTTACTGTTAAATTTACCAAAGATGGACGCGCCCCGTTTTATAAAACTTTTCAGATTGGCCCGGAAATAAAAAAATTGAATAGGGTGGGAAAGGATTCGTGGCATTTTCCTAAAAAAGATGTTTTGGAAATTAACGATCGGGCAGGATTAAAGGTTATCATTGATTTAATAAATAAGGGAAAAAATTTTGACTGGACAGGAGCAACAAACTTGCCGAAACTTGCAGGATTGCGCCTGGGTGAGCTTGACAGTGAAGGAAAACTCATTTTTTCTCCCCAGACATGGTATCGCTATACCTGGAGTGTTTTGGGATTTTACGAAGATGGATGGGAAGGTGTTGTTGTTGAAGGCGGGGTTAAGGGCGATGTGTATGAATTTAAAGTTGAGCTGACGAAGGAAGGGCGGCCGCCTCTTAACCGTGTTTTTCAAATAGGACCTTATACAAGGAAGTTGAAGCATATTCGTGATCCGCAAAATACCCTTGAGGTGCTTGATATTAATGCCCGCGCCGGATTAAAGTCATTGGCAACATTGGTCACAATGCCAAAGGGATACGACTGGGTATTGAATGCAGAGAAACTACCGAAATTGAAAGGGTTGCTTTTTGGAAAAACAACTGTTGATGGCATTTTATTCTTTTGCCCCTTTCCCCACTATTTTTATCAGTGGCGTTTAGGATTGAAGGGAGAATGGAATGCACGGGTTACAGATGTCGCTGCTATGAATAATGTTTATGAGTTTATTGTAGAACTAACGAAAGGGAATAAAAAATTCTTGAGGACTTTTCAAATTGGTGATGCTGCAAGAATGCTGCGAAATGTTGCTAATGGCAGCGAAAAAATTAAAGAAGTCCTGGCAATCAGTGAAAGTCTGGGCGCGCAGGTGATGAAGAAGTTCGTTATGTTACCGCCGGATTTTGACTGGACGGCTAACGCGAAAGCGTTACCGGATTTGAGCGGTCTTTATTTGGGGTCGACTGATCTGCACGGGGTTATTCGTTTTGCCCTGAGCGATAACTATTATTATTATTGGCCTGTTTTAGGATTCAGCGAAAAAGGCTGGAAGGCGATGATAAAAGCCACTTGGGTTCAAGACGGCGTTTTTAACATTGTTGTCGAACTAACGAAAGAAGGACGCGAACCGGTTTTAAGGGTGTTTCAAATGGGTGCATTCACCAAGATCATCAGGGGGCAGGGCGCAGAGTTAGGCAAAAAAATGGTGGCGCTGGATATCAATCCTCGTCTGGGTTTGAGGGCAATTAATGATTTTATCTTAAGTGACAAAAATTTTGACTGGCAGAAGAACGCGAAAAGTCTTCCCAGTGTTAAAGGCCTAAGAGTTGGGACAACCAACAAACTCGGGAATATTGTTTTTGCCCCGGTTAAATATACTCCTTACTACTGGCCGGTATTAGGATTCTGTGAAGAAGGATGGGAAGTCGTTATTGTCGATGGCGGTGTGGTCGATGGCGTTTATGAATTTACTGTTAAATTAAGCAAGGCAGAACGGGAGCCGATAACCCGGACTTTTCGAATTGGGAAGTATACAAAACATATACGAAAACAAACGACTGATGGAAGGAATCTTGCGAAAAAGGAGGTTATGGCGATTCTGGATGCGGAAGTAATTGAAGGATTTTTTAGAAAACAAGAAGTAATACCTGTCCGGCAGAAATATAGAGATGAAAATCGTCTGGAGTTTAGGGAGGTTCAAGGATCTATTGAAGATCTGGTTGCGCGAAAGCAGATCTTTGCGACGATTGGGGGTATTATCAACGGAATGGATGAAGATGAAAAAGAGATCGCTTCCTGGATCATGGAAGGGGCTTATGATGAGGCGATCCAGGAGGAAACTGGATATTCTGCGGAAAAAATTCAGACGGTACGTCAGACGTTACAAAAAGGTCTTTTAAAATTTTACCAGGACTATCTGGACCGCGGGTTGGCAGAAGACGGGGGGGTATCAAAGAAAGGGGAAGATGGGGTTGGAGGAATTGATTTGAACCCCAACCGGTTTGATCTGCAAATGCAGGGGCCGGGTATGGACGTTGATCTGCCGGCCAGTATGCCCATGTTTGAAAACATGACGATTGACGGCTTCATTCCGGTCATTATCAACATCACCCCAACGTCAGATTTATCGTTTCTGTCCGTAGAAAACAGTGAGCCGTAAGAACGCTTTTTTACCGGTCATTTCAATCAAACGGTAAAAATTTTCAGATAATTTCTTTTGACATGATTTTTTTAATAACTCGTGAAGGGTCCCTGTTATTTTGGTCGCGACAGTCTGAGTTACATAAACCGCTGTTAATTTATACTTAATTCTGGTTATACAACGATAAGTTTTAATACTTGCCGGAGAAAAGCCGAATGAAGAAAAATCTCGCCGTTTTGATCTTCTTTTTTTCAATTATTGCATGTGCGGGGCTTTCGGTGTCTTTCGCGGACGATGTCCCCGTTTATGAAAGAATAGCGATCATCGGGGAAAAGGGGGCAAACGGGATATTCGATCCATCGATCGTTTATCAAAAGGATGGGACAGGCTGGATGGTTTATTCTTCCGTGAATTTTTTCCTCATTGAAACTAATTTGGCTGTGACAAACGATGGGGGGAAGACCTGGAGATTTGTGGCAACGATTAATAAAGCCGTCAAGGACAGCGTCAAGTACCGGGGATGGAAAGTGAAAGGATTTTGGGTCCATGAAACTCCAAGCCTGGTTTATGATCCGGAAGACACTGGCAGGGAGTGGAAACTTTTCTGGCATAAATATTTTTATAAAGCGCCTTTCGGACCGAAAAATCATATCTGGACATACGGCGGGATCGCCTTCAAATACGCAAGCGCTCCGGACGGCCCATGGTCGGAAGAAATTCTCCTGCCTATGCGGGATTACCAGAAATTCTATGACAAAAAAGTACCTGTTATGAGTGATATCGATTCATCTTTGAGGCATTTTAGCCTTTTTTATGAAGTCGGAGCTGTGAGTGAAGAAGGGATTATTTACCTCAGTCTGGACGCAAGCGTTACGGAAACCGGACTTGGAATGTGGGACAAAAGAAAAGTTATCCTGCTGTCATCGCAGGACCACGGAAAATCGTGGAATTTTGTGAATGAGCTAACGACCTCCGCGGATGCGGTGGAGCTGGGATATCTGGCTTTTTCCGCCTCAAGCATCGTTAAAGAAAAAGGCCGTCTGTTTCTGCTCGTTTCACCTGTCGGTTCGCTCAAGGGGAGAAATAAAGGGCATGACGGGGCGTATGTATTTGAGTTTGAAGATATTTCCCGCGGACTTTTGAAGAGAGACGCCCAGAAAGGGTTGATCGCACATAAATTCATACCGCTTGGATTAACAAAGGATGAACCGGATGATAATTACGAATCAACATCAGGCGGCCCGAGCGGTTATGACGAAAATAATAGTTATGGCGGGGTTGTCTTTTCTCAAATAAATCCAAGATGGGGGTCCAGGGCGTTCCGTTTATACAATACGCAAATTAAAATCGTCGATCAAGCCGGCAGATAATTTTTATTCTGCGCGGAACAGTTTTGAGTTCCACAGCCAGCGCGCCGGCGGTCTTTTTCTCTCCAATCTTTTTACCGCGTTTCCCTGGCAGATTTAATAAAATATGTTATATTCACTCTGATTTCTATATTTATGGAATTCCGGATTCCGGAACTCAAAAGAGGAGAGTTAAGTGAAATTTCATGGCTGCGGGGAATATCTTAAAAAAGTTCTCTGCTTATTCATATCAATTGCCGTTGTCTCTAATTTTATATTCCCGGTAAACCTATTTGCGAACAACGCCTTCTTGCAGCTTCCGGCTCCGGGAACCATGGTCGGATTATCAAATACTTTCTCTCCGGTTTTGTTAAGAGGCGTTACCATCGACCCGCAGGATCCGATGAATCTGGAGTTTATCGTTACCCCTGGTGATACGGGTATGGAAGGCGAATCTTTAAAACGCGAGTCGGAAAAGTTGATTAAATACTTCCTTACGTCGATCACGATTCCCGAAAAAGACCTCTGGGTGAATCTCTCACCTTATGAAGAAAACCGCATCGTTCCAAACGCCTTCGGTCAGACAGAAATGGGCCGGGACTTGCTGGCCCAGGATTATTTTTTAAAACAGTTAACATCATCATTAATGTATCCCGAAGATGAACTTGGTAAAAAGTTTTGGGATAAAGTTTATGCAGAACTGAGAGAAAAATATGGCATAACCGATATGCCGGTTAATACCTTCAATAAAGTATGGATCGTGCCCGGCGCGGTCACCATTTATGAACACAATAACAGCGCGTTTGTTGTCAATTCACGACTGAAGGTGATGCTTGAAGAAGATTTTTTGGCGCTTGAAAACAACAAGTACAAGGATCAATTCAACGCGAACGATGTCTCTGGCGCACAAACCGGTAAGGTGAGCGAGGTCTCCAAAAATGCGATTCGTGAAGTTATTATTCCTTTGCTGGAAAAAGAAGTAAATGAAGGCGAAAATTTTGTCCAACTGCGGCAGATTTATAATTCGCTGATTCTGGCATCGTGGTTTAAAAAGACATTTCGGGACAGTTTCATCGCCCATGTATACGCCGGCAAAAATAAAATCGCCGGGGTAAACGCAGATGATCAACAGGCTAAAGAAAAAATTTACGGGCAGTACGTCGAAGCCTTTAACAAGGGTGTTTACAACTATATTAAGGAAGAGTACGACCACGGTAAACAAGAGGTGATACCGCGAAAATATTTCAGCGGCGGGGTGAAAGCAGCTATTATTAAAGTCGATGAAGACGGCAACGTTGAATTTGAGAAAGGCGTAAGCATAAAAACCGGAAGCGCCGCCGCGCGGCAGCTTCATTTTGAGGAACCTGTTACGTTTAAAATCAGGTTAATGGCTTATTCTCCAAGAGAGACTGAAAGGCGGCAAAGCGCGCGAACCTGGCTGCTTGGAAATAAAGCATCTTTAAAAGGAGTGCCTCAAGAAGGTGACACATTATCATTGCTGGGTCTTGACGATTATTTGTTCGACAGCCTCGAAGATAAACAGAACGTTGTCGATTCCGTCCGACCGATAATCCAGGCAGAAGCGATCATAAGTAAAGTCAACCCGATAATTCATAATCTCGCAAAACAGATAAAAGAGGGAACTGTTGTCATGGACCCGGACAGCCCGTTTTATAATGCGCAAAAGCTGGCCATACGGGTTGGAGACATTGCGGAGAGCGAACTTGAGATGTCTTATTCAAAACTTCCTGACAAAACTCGCATAATGGTTGAGCTTGCTCTTTCAGCCTACGGCCTTAAACGTGCCTCAAACGACACTGAAGGCGTATTTGAAATCGTGGCTGAACATAGGAACCAAGGCGAAGGCACTGACCATGCCATGCTGGCAGAAAGTTTGGCTGATCGAATCGTTGATAAAATTAACAGGTTTAATGAATTTAAAGGGGCCGGGGGAAGAATAACGTTTAAACTGACAGCTAAAAAAATAGCCAGCGGCAGAGAAGGACAAAGTAAGGTCATTATCGATGTTCATGATTTTGCCACTGGCCAAAGGTATCAACGTCTTCTTAATTTTACTTATGGCGAAAATATTAATTTTTCCGGCAATGTGGAACAGCCGGATGTTTTGAAATATATTGATGCTTTGATTAAGACAGCTAAACAAGAATTTTCATCGCAGCAAGGAAACATTACCCGGCAGTCGGAGGATTTAAGCCCGGCAGGCCGTAGAGCCCGGGTACTGGCAGAAAACCTGCAGGTATTATCTGAAAAATCGTCTATTAAAATTTCAAGCGGACAAATATACACGCTTAGACCGCAAATTGAAAAACAGGCAGTAGGTGATGGATACAGAGTCGACGTTTATCTGGCCGATGAAACCGGAACCAGCTCCGGCAATAAAGTGGCGCATATTATCGTTTCCGCTGATCCGAGTCAGGAAGAAAAAAATAAAGTCGTTTTAATGCCGCTTGCAAATGTTGTTTTCGGCAATGCGGCTTCTGTTGATTTGAGGAATCAGGGCGTGGAGAAGCAGTTACGGAGACTTGTTGAATCTTCGCAAAAGAAAAATTTCGATCTGGCTTTAGATGAACTTAAGAAATTAGAGGCAAAAGAACAAAATGCTGTATTGACCGAGGAGGTTCTAAAGTTTTTAGAGCAACAAGTGGAACAAAAAAGCATTGTTGCCGACGAAGGTACGGTTTATGAAATTTTATTTGATGTGGGGCCAAAAAATGACCAAGGTTTTCGTTATGTTTCTGTATATTTGATGCACCCATCAGGTTATGAATTTTATGCCGGTTCCTTTCGGGTTGAGCCAAGTGGAACCGAACGTAAATCTTTGGAGATTAAAAATAATGTAGAGGAATTGTTTTTTAAAAAAGGCCTCCTCTCAAAGCCACATGGTCAGAATTTCAGCGGTAGGATTGGGAAAATATTGAATGAACTTTTTGATTTGGCAGATAAAAAGTTTTCTCAGAAAGATAATTCTGCTTCTGATAGTAAATCAGCAGATGCTGCTGCTTCTGTTACTCCTTCTGATGTGGAAAGAATTGCTGAATATGTTGAAAACAAATTAGATGATTTTTCTTTTTCTGATAAGGAAGGCAATAAGTATCTATTAAAAATAGAAAAAAGAATCGACGGTGCGGATGCTTTCTTTTCTGTATCGCTTGGAAGAGAAGGGGAAACATCAACTGCGGAAATTGCTGTGATCGAAGTTGACGCTGCAACGCAGACAGTTGAAATTACCAATTACGGTTTGGTGGATGTTGATTTTGGTCAAGGAGGCAAAGATTTGTCCGACTCCAGCCTTGAAGAACCAATCAAAGAAACCCTTCGAAAGACTAAAACGGATGTAGAGAGATTATATTTTAAAAAAAGAACTACCGGAAATTTGAATTCAGGCGTTTCGAAAGAAAAACCGCAGGCGTCAGCGTTTGAACTTTTAAAGCAAGAAGTCCCGGCAGAAGTCGCGGGATTCGCCAGAATCGACGCGCTTGGCGCAGATACTGCAGACACAACAGCTGATGACTTGTCCCCCTTTGCTTTATCCCAACGCCCAATAATTAAGGCTATTCGCGACTTGGAGTTAACGCCAGTACGAGTCGAAGAAGGAAAAAATTATACGTTGCGTTTCACAGAGATAAAATCGGATAATAACAATATACTTGTTTTTGTCGGATTGCAGAACACTAATAAACATAATATCTATGAACGGATTGTTAGTTTTTATTTAACCCCGGATGGAAAAATTCGGGATTCCCGTTGGATAAGGTTATATTCGGACGTCCCGTTTTTGGGGGAGGACATTGAGAACGTAAAGGATTTTGAAAGAAAGTTACATGCCAAAATCCGTGAAATAATCGAACCTGCTGTTGGGCAAAAGATCGATGCCGGGTTGTCAGGTGCGTCAGGCAGTGAGGCTGTTTTATTGAAGTCAGACGCGTCTGAGAGTTTTTTGCTGGATGAAGATATTCTGCAGATGCAAAAAATAATTGCTGAAA
Organism: Candidatus Omnitrophota bacterium; assembly: GCA_040753435.1. Classification (GTDB taxonomy): domain Bacteria; phylum Omnitrophota; class Gorgyraeia; order Zapsychrales; family JANLHA01; genus JAKLFA01. The sequence goes on from JBFMEN010000067.1 coordinate 37,327, forward strand.
ATATTATCGATAACTATTCCGGTATCTGGTTTGACGACAATCAAAGATATCCATACCGCCTGGAGATTGAGAGTAAATTTGAGGGCCCTAAAGTTAGACTTCTTGTGTCGCTTGAAAGAGGTGTCCAGAAATCAGACGCGATTATTGTTATTGATGTTGATGTTGCAGCACAGAAGGTTGAGATTACTGATCATGGTTTAACGAATATCGATTTTGGTGACGGAGGAGAAGATTTGTCTGATGCTGGTCTTGACGCATTCATCATTACGGAAATAAACAACATTAAAGAATATATCGATAGAATGCTGGCAGAAGCAAAAATTAAAGCTGACTTGAATGAGAAGTGGGGGAATCAATCAATTACCGGGAAGGCTGGAGAAACATACGGAGTAACGTTTGATGTGGAGGATGAAAATAATGTAGAAATGGGAATTTATGTTTATGTTGTATCCCCTGACGGCAGAAAGGCATCTATTCCCGATGCGCATATTATATTTGATCGGAATGACCCGGACGAACCAGAGGTCTTTGTGTCTTTGTTGGAAGACGTTATTTTTATAAACGGTGACGAAAATTTATCACGCGGTAATGCAAGGCGGAATCTTGAACGAATCGTAACTGAAGTAAAAAATTATGTCTCGCGTAAATATTTTTCTGAAAAAACAGCGCAGGAAACGGCTGAAGGGCTGAGTGAGTTTAAGTGGGCTGATGTTAACAAAACATTTTTTACCAAAAGCAATAAACCATATTTCCTTTCTGTCGCAGTTAAAGAACCAGAAGGAGATAAATATTCAGCTTCAGTTCGTTTTGTTTCAAAGAATGATGAGAAAAATCATTTTAATGTCGCTTCATTTGATATACGTGACAGCGGGATTACAGGCTTTTCATTTGAGCCTGCGAATGAAAGGCAACGCGGGCTTTTGGTAAATAATATGTTTTCTGATTATGAACAATCGGTCATTGATATCATTGAGAAAGTTTCCGGTCTTGACGTTAATAAAGACCAACTTGAGGCGGCGTCGGGCACGGCCAGTGCTAACCCGCCCGGCGGTATCCTTTTTGATCCGGCCATGATCACTCTGAACATCGAGCGTGATGGTGGCTCCTCGCCGGTCACCTTTGACCCTCAAAATTTCCCCATCATTGATTTAACCACCTTTGAAGGCTTCTACTTCAACATAATAAACGTCGAACCCGCGAATTTGTCACTTATGTTAGGTTTGAATAAATAGAAAAGTCATATCAGAAGATGTGAAATTATTGAGCGGTTGAATTATAATCAAATTCCCGATTTTTACCGCGTTTCCCTGGCAGATTTAATAAAATATGTTATATTTAAGTTAATTTAATAGAAATTTATTTTTATAAACGCCTAAATTACTCTCCGCTATAACGTTTTCGACCATTATTTTGGCAGAAGTGATCTATTTTAATGAAATTTCGAAATTCCAGGACATATCGCCTTTTTTCCGCTTGTTTAAGCCTCATTCTGGCCGTGACGTTTGCTGTCCCTGCCCAGGCCCAGAGTGCCTTTATACCCGGCGCAGTCTCCAATGGGCTGAATCTGCCTGCACCCGGGACAATGGTCGGTCTGACGCCCGCTTATAGTCCTGCCATGGTTCGGGGAATCACCATTTATCCCGATCATCCCCTCCAGTTCGATTTTATCATAGATGCCGGAGACGATAATCTTGAGGGAGAGGCGTTCAGGGCCGAATCAACCAAACTGGTCAAATATTTTCTCGCCTCTTTGACTGTTCCTGAAGATGAGATGTGGGTCAATCTTTCGCCTTATGAGAAAGACCGGATCGTGCCGGAATCGTTCGGCCGGACAGAGATGGGCCGTGATTTGCTGGCGCAGGACTATATGCTGAAACAACTGACCGCGAGCCTCATGTATCCGGAAGAAGAGCTGGGGGCCGCGTTTTGGGACAAGGTTTTCATGCAGGCCAGGGAAAAATACGGCAAGACAGAGGTTCCGACGAATGTCTTTAATAAAGTCTGGATCGTTCCCGACAAGGCGGCGGTGTATGTGCATGGCAACAATGTGTTTGTGGCCGAGTCGCATCTGAAGGTGATGATGGAAGCGGATTACGCCGCGATGAGAAACGATTCTGGTTCCCAAGGTCCCAAGATCCCAAGTGCCCAAGGAAAAGATTTTACTTGGGAACATGGGAACATGGGAACTTTGGAACAGCAAGTCATCCGCGAAGTCATCATTCCCGCTATCGAAAAAGAAGTCAACGAAGGCAAGACCTTCGCGAATTTACGCCAAATCTACAACGCTTCCATCCTGGCGACGTGGTACAAACAAAATCTCAAAGCGAGCCTCCTGGGCCAAAAATATGTCGATAAGAACAAGGTTGCCGGCGTGGATATCGCAGACAAGGACGCCAGGTTCAAGATTTATGACCAGTACATCGAGGCCTTCAGGAAAGGCGTGTACAATTTTATCAGGGAAGACGTGGATCAGGCAACCCGAGAAATTATTCCGCGACACTATTTTTCCGGAGGGGCGAGTCTTGAGAAAAACGTCGCTGAAACCGGGAGCCCCGTTACGGGTTACGCCTTAAAAGAAAAGTTGAGCAAGCGCCCCATAAAACATGTGCTCTGGCGGGGGGAAAATCCCATATCAGGAAATGAAAATTTTAATGCGGGTACGGTTAATGCGGCTGAAATTTCGGGAATAATGACAAAGATTGAAAAACTGTTAACAACTTTAGAGCAGACACGGACTCAGTCGCCATATTACGGCTCGGATGTTTACCAGGATGGCCTGCACGGTAAAAGCTCAATGTCTGATCTGTTTCATGGATTTGAAAATAACAAAAGATTCGCCATTGAGTTACTGAAGTTGCAAATCTATTGGGAAGAACTCAACTTGTTAAGTTCCGCCAAAATTTTGACTCCCGAAACCAGGGTTTATAGTTTGGCTTCCGGAATAGATTTTTTTCCAAGCTATTTTAGTAAAGAATTGCTGATGGTAGATTTTCAGCTTGATGCTGATGGCCTTGAGAGGGGATTAAAAAGATTTAAAGAAAAGATGCATGGAGGTCCATTTGCAGAGATTTTTTCTTCGGAAAAGAGGATGGCAAAGATACGATCTCTAGCTTTTAATTTACGGGATCCTCAACAACTCAGGGACTGGGCGAGCGGCTTGAAAAAAGGCGATGTGATTTTTATGAAATTTACAGAGGAGTTTTTGTTTCCTGGAAATAGTGAACGGAGTAAAAAAGAATGGCTTGACAACTTTTTGGAAATTTTGCCCGAGGGAGTTACGCTTGTTATATTTAATCACCATTCTTTTTCTACCATTAATGAACGGCTGGAGGAAAAAAAAGATTTTCAAAAACAGACAGAACAATTATTTTCGCCTGAAAATCTTGCTCGTTTTAATACGATTAATGCCAGCGAGGCATTGATAGAAAATAAGAATGACAAACTTCCTCTTTATGCCAATTTGGTTCTTTCAGTTGGCGGCGCTTTGACCGTTATAAAGAAAGTAGCGTCCTCTGATCCTCTTCCTGCACCTGCTGGCCGCGCAAGTCCATCGGTGGAAACCGGAGAGAATGTTGCCCTGAACCCAGAGAGCGATCAGGCCATGCTTGCAACCGCGGTTGCTGAAGATTCCTTGCCGGTCTCTTACGCGCTGAAGAAGGCCTCAAACGACATCGCGTATTTAGCATATCCTCCTGAATTTAACAAACAGGTTATTTATGACGAGGATGAAAGAACGCTTAAAATAAAGGGCGTTCCATTGCGGCCCATCAGTTTAAGTGAAGAAAATCAGACTCTAAATAACATTTATTTAGATGAATCCGCTCAGATTGTTTACAGGTTGCCGCCTGAAGACAGATTTAATAAACCGTGGATCGTCGAAAGCTTTTTGTTGGGTAACGAGCTTGGTCTGAGTCCGAAAGTTTATGGGTATGGGCGCACGGCCAATGACTTGGAAGACGGATTTTTTTATATAGGAGTTGAGGCGATTCAGGGAGAGTCATTTGACAAGAAAAAAGCGATCACGCCCGAAGAGACAAGTGATTTTATTGCAACGCTTGCTGTGCTTATTAAGAACAAGGTAATTTTATTGGACATGCATCTGGAACAGTTTATGTGGGGCCACACAAAAAATGACGCACAGGACAAGGCATGGGTTTCTGACGCGGAGTTTTTAGAGTGGAGACCTTATTTGACAATAGAAGGAGTGGCGGAAAGTTATTATCGAGAATTTAACGATATTACCGAACTTAAGAAAGAAGATTTTTTCGCCGAAGTGCTTGATTTCCTTGATATGGTAAGAAAAACAGGAGAAGTTCCTGCCCTTGATTCTTTTGCTCATGCAAAAACAGCGGAGGGGGCACAAAATAATGAATGGATACCCCCGCAGTCTTCCGGCCAGCCTTCAGCCGACGCGGCCATGCTCTCGTCAGTAGTTCCTGAGAATATCCCGGCGCCGTCTTCTGCACAGTTAATCAGGCCGGAACTTATTTTCCTGGACTCGGATTTCGATTTAAACACTGCCAAGCCGGAGGATGTGCTTGAGCCAAGCGATATCCGATATCTTGAACAGCAACAATTTCCACATGCGTTAATTAAACAGGCGGTGCGCTCAATTTTTCGAACATCCGGTATAAATTATGGATTTGGAGAGCAAAACGGACTGGCACCCCGTGCTGATATTGATCAAGTCTCTTTAATTAAGCAGGAGTTCTCAAGAATCATTGCGCAAAAGAAAGGGGGGAAGCAGGAGATTAATATCGTGCAAATGGGTATCGGAAGTAACGATTCTGATGATCCGGAAAAAAACTTTAAAGAAACCCGGGAAATCTTTCAGGCCATGCATGCGGTTTTTGATGAGCAGGGATTGCCTATGGAAGACTGGACTGTGAATTTTGTCGCGGTTGATGTTAACGGAAGTTATATTAAAAATTTTGTGGAGAATCTTGAGATCCATTCCTTCCTGAAAGCTAAGATCAAAACGGTTCAGGCTGACGCGCTTGATGCCGGGGCCATGCAAGCGCTGGGAGAGATGAGAGGTCCGGATCTTATCTTTAGCAGAAATATGGCTTATCCAAATCATCATGCGGCTTTTCGTGATTTTGATCTGGGCGTTCATCAATGGGAGCTTGAAGGGCTTTGGTCATGGTGGTCGAGTGCGGTTAACAAGGCCAAATATATTTTAAACGCATACATTACAACCCGTAACATCATTCAATACCTGGCATCTCCGGAAAGCCGTTTTATTATGGGCACCGGGATTTACCGCGTGATTGATCCACAGCGCATGGAAAAAAAGGGTCTGAAATATTTTCTGGAGAACATGTCAAGTGCTGGCCGGTTAGATGCAGCCGAAATGTCTTCTGCTGCCGCACATTCCGGACCTCATGATACCGATCAGGCCATGCTTGCAACTGAAAACCGTCACGGAACATTTTTCGAAGACGCGCTGTCTTTTTTCAATCTGGAAGAAATAAAAGAAATCGCAGCACATTTTTCCCCTGAAAAAGACGTTCTGCCAGCAGAACAGATGTTGAGATTACATCATTCGGCGAATTCGCTTGATCAGGATGTCGCCGTCATAGCGCTGGATTTGCTGGAAAAAGTGCATGATTCCAATAACAGAGAAAATAAACGTCTTCTTCAGGATGCCCGACAAAGAGTTTTTGACTACATTAAAGCGGGACCTGCAGGCAGCTATTCCCGCGAAGCAAGAATTAAACATGTTTTCTTTAAAACGGTTAGTTATAACGGAAGACGGAATTTTAAAAAGATTCTTATGCAGGCTGTAGATAAAGGCATGGATCTGGATGGGGTGCTGAAGAAACTCGATGCAATTGTGGATAAAGATCAGGAAGCGCTGAATTATCTTGGCCCCGGCATCGCCTTGTTAGAGCCAATGTATGTTTTAATGACCATGGGCCCGCCGAACAGGGTAGATACATGGACAGGGATTGCCCGGCGGGTCTTTGTTGTGCCCGGCACGGCATCATCCGGCTTCGGGTTCGGCGGGTTTCATCACTATCCCGGGCATTTCGATATTGAAAAATACAACGCTTTTTATGAGGCAATCCTCGACGTTATTCCCGAAGACCGCCTGCGGGCTATGGACGCCTATTATTTTCTTGGAATCTGGGCGGAAACTCTTGGACCGGAAGCTTCCCGGTTTAAAGGGTTTGTTGACGCGATCGGACGCAATAATTTTATTCGCACCAAAAAGTTTTTTGGGGGCACTCATTCAACGCACATTACGCGTACAATTATTGATGCCTTTTCTAAAGGTGGGAAGTTTGATCAATCCAAACTCAAAGACTTTGTGGGATTTCTTGCGCTTCTGGTCGGCGAAGAAAACCTCAATAGTTTCTGGGATCACTTCGAAAGCTACGCCAATAGTCCTGTTTTTAAAGATCTTATCGCCGCCGACAGTCAAACCATGCAGCTTGTCAAAAAAGATCTGGAAGGAATGGATATCGTTTCCAAGCGCAAACGGATCGTCATGACGCCTGAATTTTTGAAAATACTTATGGAGACTTTTTTCACCTTTTATGACATTGGGTCCGAAAAACCGGAAGAAACAGCTTTTAGTCATGTGATTGAAAATTTGGGCTTTTGGCGGCAGCACAGCGACAATCTTTCCGTTTTGTTACAATTGGCGAAAAGGCGCATGTTTTTCTTTGGAGGCGATCTCTCTCTTTCCAAAGAAATTCTCCGGAGCAGGGTTCTTCCTTATATCAATCAGTTGGAAGAAATCAGCGCGTTATCAACAATGGGACATAACTCTCATATTGATTTCCGAAAATTTATTATTGATCCCGCTGTGGATTTAAGGACCCGCATGAAGGTTGCCGAGAATTACACGGAACTCGTCACCATGCGGGAACTGGTGGGCGAAGATAAAGGCGAGAACGGGTTCCGAACTGATTTTCTAACGGCTTACGATGAGTTGCATGCCGGGATTAATGAATTGATTTCCGGAGGCGCCAAAAAACTGCCCGATAAAGTTAAACGCCAGCAGCAGGTTTTGCGAACGAATTTCCTGCAATATTTACTGGGACGAAGATTGGAACCTGAGGAAGATGCCCTGCTGGAAGACGCGGGTGTGCGCAAACAGATTCTTACGATCGTTTCCATTATTTCAACATTGGAGCATGCGGAATCCTTTCAGGAAGGCGATCTGGCAAGACACTTTGTCAAAAATGCCTTTAACGTTCTTTTGAAAAACTTCAGGCAAACGCAGGACATCGATACCGCGAAAGACGCGGTCACGGATTATGTGATGGGGATTACGGTCCAGGATGTGAAGGATGCGTTGATCAGGTTTCATCCGGATGATCAAGAGGAAATTGACAAATGGTTCGCCGACCGGAAATCCAATAAGGAAATGCGGGAACATCTCATCGGACTCGGCGTTAATCCTGAATTATGGACCAAAGGGCTTGATATCCGGGTCAAGATCACCGAGGCCTTGACAGAAGAGACAAAGCGCGCGTATATCATGAAGGCGACGTATGAATTGGTCGAAACAGTCTTGTCGCTTGGCGTAACATCTTTGGACGGCGAACTGCTCACCCTTGCTTTCGCGGACAAATTAGACAGCCATGAAAAGGCGAAAAATTTTTACGATAAAGCGGAGGCACGGCATAGAACAGTCATACGAGACAAGGATGATTATCTGGTTGACATTCTGGATCAGATAAAAAATCTGGAATCGCGAAAGAGTGAAGATATCTTGCCTGCACATTCATTTCGGGCAAGGGCTAAAAAAGGTTTGCTTGAAGAAGGGGTCGCGGGACTGCGTGTTTCTGGATGCTTTAATCCCAAAGGGATCCATCGTGAAATGCCTATCGTTCATGGCCTGGAAGGAAACGCCTTTTTTATTGAAATATCCAGCGACGATAACACCGATGTTGCCAACGCTGTCATGATCATCGGTTCAAATGGCGAAGCCTATGTGTACGGCGGATATGTCAATACTTCTTCCCAATACGCCGGTTATGATCTTGACAAGGCCTTCGCGCAGGTGATTAGAGAAATGCTGCGCAAAAAATATGTGACGAAGGTTATTTTGACCCCGGCCTCCGCCGGATATTCTCATCTGGTAGAGTATGGTGAAATCAGCAAAGATCCCGTCAAAATATCAAAACCGGCAACGATTTTTACGGATCAATATTTTGATCACGGCGCTGTTGATAAAAACGGTGATCTGGCTTTAACGCTGAATAACGCGCTTGTGTTAACGCGAGATATGCTGTTTCCGGATTTTGAAGTGACGGCGCCCTCGCGGGCTGCCGCGGGACAGGGAATGGCTGTGACCATCGAAACCGGTGATACAGACGCTCCGGTTCTGCGTTTCGGCGTAAACGGCTGGAAGAGTCCGGACCACGCCCTATGGCAGAATCTTCCCGGCGCCGTTTTGAATAATGACGGAACTGTTGATGTTCCGCTTGCCGCAAGCCCTGATAAAGAAGACATATATGAAATCCATCTGCCGGTTCCTGCTCAAGGTATTTCTGAAATCAACTATGTGGTCCGCCGGGCAAACGGAGGCTGGTACCGTCGAGGCGGTCTTGACGCGGGAGATGATTTTGTAACCGCCGTTTCCGGTTCCTCCACAGATCAAGCGATATTATCAGAGCAATCCTCCGGAGGGAAAAAACCGAACAAAATTCAAATTGATCCGATTCTCCCCACTCATGGCCGCATGTATGATTTGGTTAAAGAAAATTTCAACGGCGGCAAGCGAGTTTTTATTTTCAATATGGACGCCCATCATGATAAATACAGCTCCAATGATATCACCGCCAGTTGGGCCAGAAAACTGGAGGAAGAAGGCCTGGCCGTGGTCATTCACTTGCCATCAGCCTGGAAAGACGGAGAAACAACGGTAGATGAAACGAATCTTTGGCACAAACGTCAGGAATACATCCAGGAAATCCTTAAAACATATTCGGACCTTGTCTCCAGTGTCGCAGATGTATGGTTGACGATCGACCTGGACTTTTTTTCATTCCGTGATTTTCAATTTGAGGAAGACGCCTACCCGCACCTGCGGCAGTTCCCGATTTATCATATGGATGAGTCCCGGATAGATCATGAATTAACCATGGTTATTGATTTTCTGAGGGACAATAACATACAGCCTGGACGGGTTATTCCGTCTTATCCCCATGCCGATTACCCTTATCTGAATGTGGATTCAAAGGATGAATCCGGGTGGATCAAAATGGTGGAGGAAAAAATTACCGCCGCCTTCAGCCGGTTTTCGGAAGAAAACAGCGAAACCCTGCCAGGCAACGAAAAGGGGACAGGTTCCGCCACCGGATTAACGAAAGAGATTGATGCGCCTGATTTAGAAGGTGATATTTGGGAAAAACAAGAGTTTGCGCCGACCTCTGGTAAGATTTATTTCAAACATGTCATAGCTACTTCTTATGATCCTTGGTGGGGATATGATAACGGGGTGCTGAACGAGGAAATGCCTTTTCTAAAGAATGTTGTTAATGATTTACTGATGCATTTACGTGAAGAAGGGGTGGATAAATTTAAGGGAAATGTTTTTGTTCAAAATATCGCGACAACAGGGATGAACCGGGTGTTTTTAATCAGATTAGGGCAAAACTCATATATTTTGAAACGAGCATGGAAAAAAGAGCCCACGGCTGTTGTCAAAAATGAGCATATCGAGAATCAGTGGAGTATCTTACAAAAAATAAACAGCGATGGGAGCGATCCCCGTTTCCCAAAACCAATATATCACAATACGATAAACTGTCAGAATGGGGACGGGAGCAGTGACGCTGTTGCATATCTTTTAATGACATACATTAGTAATAAAGATTTGCGACAATATGCATTCGAATTTGATTCGATGGAAGCCGGGGTGCCGGACAAGAAACATCTTATTGATCTGGCCGTTAACATTTCTGAATTAGTAAAATTTGTTCACGGAAAAGGAGTCATTATCAGGGATATCAAGCCCGGCAATATTTTTATTCAGGATGATGGAATGGCTGGCATGGCGGATTTTGATGTTTCTATGGATGTGAATTATTCCTGGGAAAAAGATCCCTATGATTTAAAAAACACTGTCACAGCAACCAGGGCTGATGACTTTGAGCTGGCGAAAAACAACAAGGAGACAAGACCCAAGCCCGATGAGATGACTGATATTTATGCGTTAGGTACGATTATATTTTTTATGGCGACTGGTGAGCATATATTTGAAAGGAAAAAAATATCTGAAATTCCGGATGGCGATTTAAGTGCAGTTATCGCAAAGGCGACGGCTGCGCGAAATGTCCGGTATCAAACGACTGATGAATTAATTGATGATTTACGAAGGTTAAAAAACGAAAACCTGTCCGGCGCCGCAAAGGCGACAGGCACGGCCTCCAGCCCGGCGCGCGAGGATCGGGCGATGCTGGGGGGTGTGGCTCAAATGTCCCACGATCTGAAGCAAATTAACACATTCATGAAAGATATCTCGGATGCGCATCATAACGAAGCCCTGCGTTTTTTAAAAGAGAACGGATTTTCTGTTTTCGACAGGTCTTCAGTTGACGCTCTTGGGGCAAAGACAGAACAGCTGGCAAGCAAGAAGGCGTCGGCATTATATACCAATCCATTATCAGGAGAATTTGATTACACGACTTTTAATATCGATGCCCTTGAAAATCCCAGCTTGCTTTCGGCGTATAAGGCTGGTCCTTTACCGGTTGTTGAAGTCGGGTTGTTTGAATTTATCGGGGACAGACAGCCCGTTAGTAATCTCTGGGTCGATAATGTGATCCCGATTATGGGAGGAGAGATTTATCGAAAAGATGGCCGGCGGCTCAATGACGAAGAGCTTGCCGAACTTGGGTTAAGAAAGATACTGGATAAAGACGGGAACACTGCCAAAACCAGGGCCTTTGCAAGCGGCGGCAGGGTCAGCTCGCTGCCCGGTCCCTGGGTAGTTCCTTACATAAATCAGGGAGAGGGAATTATTATTTTAAAGACAGTGGAAGATGTTTCCCGCGTCGCCGGCAGGCAAATCAGTAAAGATAATTTAACAGAGGCATTGATTGAATTAGCCGAGAGCGGAAAGGTCCGGTTAAAACTGGCCAGTGATTTACAGTTTAAGGGTTTGGGCGCTTATAATTTAGAAGTGAATCCGGATCTTCCCCAGGAGATTTTTAAAAGTTTACGGGGGAAAAATGTGTACATGCCGGGAGTTGGTTTCGATATCAGGGGTTTAACTGAGGGTGGTCTTGGAGCCGCCACTGAGAAGATTTCAACCGTTCCGGCCTTTGAAGATCAGCATCGCTTAGGCGGCGCGATATTTCAGGCCGATACAGTCGCTGCACATAAAATGTTTGATTCAGCGGGTTTCGCGGAATTGCAGGATCAGGAAGCCTGGTTTAGTGTCAGGCTGGATTACAATACTTTGAGGGCATCGGCTTATTCATCTTATGACGATCAGTGGAGCCCGGGCAGCTACCATACAGAAATCGAAAGGCTATTAAGGCCGTTATTGCAGGATATTTTCAAAAGCAATACCGCGGCGCAAGCCATGGATATGTACTTAAAATTTTCGGCTTATCATTTGGCGAAGAATATGCGGGCATTTTATTCTCAACGGATCGCGAGAAGCGGGACATCAAATGTTCCGGATAATTACGGAATATTTTTTGAGGTTATTGACACGGACGGAGGCTCTATCCAGGCAAATGATACAGGAGACGGAGCAAAGGATTATTTAGCATTCTATCATTCCTGGGTTGCCCGGCCTTTTTCTATGTTGCTCGACGTCTGGAAAGAGGCGGCGGGATCTGCCTTTGATCACAACTATATGAAGGAAATCTTTCTCCCTGTCTTGCTGGAAGGCGCACCCGGACTTGATGAGGCGTTGCTAAAGAAAGTTAACTCTGTAGAGGGAAACAATTTTCATAGTCTTCCGTGGAGGGATATTTTGTCGGCACTGGATGAACCCGGCGACCGCCAGTCGTCCGGCCCTGGCCAGAGCGACCAGGCGATGATGGGAGCCGGGAAGCCTGACGCTTCGTCAATGGGAATGGATTTGCCGGCCCCGTTTGTCAAAAAGATTGAAATCCAGGATAACGATAAAAAGCGTTATTCATTCAATCTCCAGTGGAAGTCAGATCTGGATGTCCCCGGACTGTTTTTAATCGCGGAATTAAATGATAATATTCCTGAAGGCCAGGAAACGCCATTTATGGAATTTGAGTGGGCTCCCGATGAGAAACAACTGATAATTTCTGATGTCAATATGTCTTATCTAAAGGGGCAAGGTGTTTTTAAGCATTTATTCGATTATTTCATCAATCTTTTATCACCAGAAGAAATCAAATTTATTTCGATCACGGAACCGCGGCTGGTAAATATCTTAGAAACGTATGTCCTGAACGATCCGGAAATTTCAGAGGCAACGAAACGGAATAGAATCTTTGAGCTGGCGATCCCATCGGAATCTATCGAAATGTCTCCATATGGTCATCTATTGAATGAATCCGGATACACCGGTCATTATGTTTCAGTCTATTATTACATGGGTCATTATGCGTTTGATATTGTTAGCAGTAAGAATACAGCCAGGAGCGGTGGAACAGAAAGCGGGACTAAAGGCGGGATCGACCTGAATCCGAAATTTACCCCGATCGAAACGCGGGGGGCCGCAACCGATGTTAGTATCGATATCCATTTCAACCCGGCGCAATTTTCCAATACCTCCTTTGACGGACTGGCACCGGTGATTATTGACATCTCACCCGTAACCAATCTCAACATGCTCCTTGGAATAAAAGACGAACCCTTTGAAAAAACGATAAATAAAGTATAGAATTAACTGCGATTGACAGTGACAAGAGATTCATCAAGTACACCTCATCAGAAGATTGCAATTGAGATATGAAAAAAGCCTTTCTTCTAATTCTATTGGAATTCATTTTATTAGGGCCTGCCGTTTATTGTCAGCCGGCCAGCCAAACCCTCCACATTGAACTTGCAGAGCCACTTTCAAATTTCTTTGCCGAGAGGGATCAAATCCTGCGGTTCCACATCAGTGGGGATATCCCCGATTCAGCGAATTTTTTCTGGTCTTTGGAATACAGGAACGGTGCAGTGCTTGAGCGAGGGCAAGGCCGTTTTCATGAAAGGCAGGCTTCAACGGACGTAGAGATCTCAGTTCCTGTCCCCAAAGTCAATGAGGGGGTGATCCTTCCTGTTGATCTTAAATTTGTTATAGAAGGGCCCGGTCATCAAACCCTGGCCGCGTATAATCATCAGTGTTTCATTTTTTCGCCGGATCCTTTTGCCTCAAACCGTCAAAGTTTAAGCGAACTTAAAATTGCGCTTTATGATCCGCAAAATAAGACCTCGGCCCTGTTTGATGAATTGGGCATTCCTTACGACAGCGTTTTTAATTTCGAGGCGATAGAGCAACAAGAGACTCGTTTGTTCATAATCGGCGCAGATATAGATTTAGAACATTCACAAGGACTAATGGAAACGATTGAAAAGCTGCTTTTAAAAAATACCTCTGTTCTTATGCTCGCACCCCTCGGCGGCGATATCCGTATACCAGCCAATACCGCCGGCGGCTTTAATCAAGTCCTTGTGGCCGGTAACGCTATCATTCATCGCCTTGACAAGCGACTGGATACGTTCTGGCCGCCGTATGGAAATACCGTTGCCTCTGGTGTCGAAATAAATACAATTTCTCCTGACGTTATCGGAAGGTGGAGCGAAGGTCAAAAGCAGTGGCCCTGGCTTGAAATAGATTTTGCTAATAAAACAAGGTTTGTGGTCTGCGGACTGGATGTTGTGGGAAAAAATTCCGACGGGCCTGCTGCTCGATACTTTTTAGCCAGGTTAATCGAATATATGACAGAAAAATAAACAGTGTTTACTCATCAAATTGACGGAAACATTTCATTGGAATTTAAAAATAACTATAAAAAACGAGGAAACCACGGGAGGAAAAGATGAAGATGAGATCAGTCCGGTTTGTTTTAAGTAATTTGCTTATTCTAGGATTTTTAATGGCGCGACCAGGATATACCCAAACCCAGGAGCCCCGGTATTTTCCTACGGCGATTTTCGCTTTTGAAGAAAGAGGTCAGGATGTCAAAGGCTACGGTGAAAAAGCAGCTGATATCCTTTTTGCCAGGCTTGCGTCACAGCCGGAACTCTTCCTGGTCGAACGGGCGAAATTAGACAAGATTCTTGCGGAACAAGAGCTGAACCTTTCCGGCGTTATCACATCTACAGAAGCAGTAAAGATCGGGCAACTCATCGGAGCAAAAATCCTGATAACTGGTTCAGTATTCGTCGTGGAAAAAAAGCTTTATATTGTTGCTAAGATCATCGGAACCGAAACCGGCAGGGTGTTGGGGGAATCGGTGAATGGTCGGCCGGATGAGTTTGCCGTCAATCTAGAAGCTCTTGGCAGCAAGCTCAGCGATCAAATTTCCCGGCAGGCCAATACGCTGGTTGCACCTGTCCAGTCGGTTGAGGACCATGTCGCTGAGATCAATAAAGCTTTGGGAAACGCGAAACGGCCTGTTGTGTTTGTTCATATCGTTGAAGAGCACATCGGTCCCCAGAGCGTTGACCCTGCAGCTCAGACGGAAATCGTTAAAATATTACGCGATACCGGCTTTGAGGTTATTGATTCGGATGAAGGGACTCGTAAAGATGCTGACCTCATTCTCCGGGGAGAAGGATTTAGCGAATTCGGCATGCGCAACGGCAATCTGGTAAGTGTCAAGGCCCGGCTTGAGTTAAAGGCTGTTGATCTTGATACCGACATTGTCATTGCATCCGACCGTTATGACACAGTAGCTATCGACTTAAGCGAGCAAATCGCAGGCAAAAAAGCCTTGCAGGAAGCTGCGGCAGCGCTGGCCGGGCGTATCGCGCCCCAATTGATAAAAAAATCAGAGACGGCGCAATGAAAGCTATTCGTAGACCCGTCTCATCATGCAGTATTTTATTGGTCATGCTTTTGAATTTGTCCGGGTTCGTATCTCCCGTACGGGCGCAATCGGTCGCAGAAACCACTGTGGCGGTTATCTCCACAGGCGAGCCCTCCATCTATCAAGAATTGATCCTTTCCAGTTTGGAAAGCCAGATTTCCGGAGAACCCGGCCTCGTTTTAGTTGAACGCGAGCAAATTAACAAAATCCTTGCCGAACTTGAGCTATCCACACAAATGGGGGAAGAACAGCGGGCTCTGCAATTAGGGCAGTTGATTTCTGCTGACGTCTTTCTATTTCTGTCTCTGGTCCCTGACACAAACCCGGCCATAGACCGCATCCGGTTTGTCGAGGCCAAGACCGGAACGGTACTCGATACAATCATTGAAGGAGAGCACACTTTGGTCCAGGATTTAAGCCCAATCATTTCGGTTTTAAAAAATTCTCTGATCAAGTTGCGTGTCCCCATAGAACAAAGGCATTACGTGAGCGTAGTGGGGATGGATTCAATGGAGTTTGATGCCGATTTGGATGGACAGGCGGAAGCTTTAAGAATGTTCCTGGAGCTGGATCTTGCAAAAAA
This sequence comes from Candidatus Omnitrophota bacterium, assembly GCA_040753435.1. GTDB lineage: Bacteria > Omnitrophota > Gorgyraeia > Zapsychrales > JANLHA01 > JAKLFA01. Next base: position 52,882 of record JBFMEN010000067.1, read on the forward strand.
CGAAAATATTATGGTAGTGGACCGGGACCATCTGCAATATTTAGAACGTGAGCGTATCTTGACCAATAAAGAGTTAAAACTGGTCAATTCATCGTATACCATCGCGGGAAGCCTGCGTTATCTTCCGGGAAAAGAGGAGATTGAGATTCTGCTGCGGTTCCGAAACCTGGACGAAGTTCAGCAAAAGAGTTATTTTGAGATAACGCAGAAAATCCCGGTTAAAAATCTGGATGAGGCACGCCAATTGTTAGCCGCTGCTATTCTTGAGCAATTAGATATTCCCGTCCAAGATAGACAATCATCATCTAAAGAAGAAGCTGACCTCTATGCCCGGCGAGTCCCCTTGTATTTGGCAAGCGGTGATGAAGAAAAAGCGGTTCGTTATGCAGAAGTTGCTTATGCGCTATTAAAAAATCAAAATACCCGCTATTTAGCAGCAAGGGCCTGGCAGGCATGGGGCTGGAAGATCGCAAATCTTGTTCAAAAAAAGGAGACGGATCCCCGCCGCCGGGATCGTGAAACATCTGTGGGTGATCCGGCCAAACAATCCCGCACCAGCAATGTTTCCTTCCTTCGAAAGACTGGGACGAACAATAGCACAGAATCAGCCAAAGTCTACCCGTCGCCCTCTAATCCTCCGGCGCATCCCGCAGGGTTTTCCCCAACGCAACGAAATAATGATGCTTTCCTCCCGTCCCAAAAGCAATCCCAATGTCTTTCAGCGCTTATCCGGGCCGTTAATCTTCTCGAGGAATATACCCGGGAGCACATAGAAAATTTTGAGACGGGGAGGGAAACATCAGCGCTCATCCCCGATCCCGACAACATTTTTCCTGCATCTTTAAAACTGGATTCATCTTTAACAAAATTATCGCTGCGAGATAGAATTTCAGATGACCCGGAGAAGACGAGATTATTTGAAATTTTGGTGAGCGGTCAAAATAAGGTTATCGATCAGGTTCAAAAATATTATCTTCGTCATTATGATTCTTCTTCTGATGTCCAAGTCGCATATTGGGATACCTGGCGAATGAAAAAAGAGGCGTTGAACAATTTTTATGGTTACAACGAAGCATTGACTATTCCCCTTATTGAAGCCGTGGTCTGCGCCTTTCATGAAATTCCTTCAGGGGATCAGGATGCCCGTATTAAGGCGCTCCTTGAGATCTTAGGTATCAATACGAAATATCACATCATTCCTGAAGAGAAGAGTCTGTTTGAAAAATTAGCCGGAGATACGGATCCGCTCATCCGCATGATGGCCCACCGGTTATTAATGCGGTTGGATCAATCAACCCAACACGTTAAAGAGATCGTAAAGATAATGATCAAGGATTTGCCCTATAATCACCCGTACAGAAAACTTAGAGATACAACACTGCTCCCGAATTATTTTACGCCTGTTTTTTACAGGATGGCAATTTTCGATGCGGAAAATTTACTTATTTTAGCGCCAAAGATTTTGTACCCAATCCTGGAAAATAATGACATGCCTCAGCTTGTAGCTTTTCACGATATATTTTGGCCTTACATTAACGGGCTGCTTATGATGAATCAAAACAAAGAAGCCTCAGAATTGATCAAGCGGGCCGTTGATATTCTGGAGCAAGGAAACTATCTCAGTCATTCCAATGAAGCCAGAAAATTCAGGTCCGAGCTGGATCTGATATTAGTGACTCTTAAGGAAAAGGATCAAATTGACCAGAATCTCAAGCCTTACTTCAAATATACATCTCTTCCGTTTAATGTCCGTTTGCGTCCTGAAATCGAAGCTCCGCGACTGGAAGGTCCGATAGATAAAGCACGTTTAAAGAAGGTCCCCTTTCCTGAGAGTGGAACAATCACAAATTCGATTTCAAATACCAGTGAAGTCGTTAGGGAAAACAGCGCCGGGGTCAAACTTGCCCGGGTGATAATACAGAAGCTTGATGCCGAGGGTCACGAGACATTTACTTTTCAGGATATTGATGCCAATGAAGAAAAAAACAAATCGATCGGGACATTATGGGAAGAATATGAATCTCGCCAAATGAGAATCATGGCTTTATTGCCGAGAGATGCGGACACTTTTCGTCCATCAGGCAGGTTATTTGCTTCTCCGCAAGTCACGATCGAGGGTGACCGGATGTTTGTCCTGTATGAAAAACAGGGCCCAGAGGGTCTTGCTATTGAAGCCGGGGAATATAATTTGCTGGATGGGATGCGCTTTAGCCTCGGACTCTCTCCCGTAGTAAAAATAGATCACGGAGAAACTTTCATTACATCCATGGCTATCGGTCCAGACGCGGTTTATGCGGGGACACAAAAAGGGCTCATTATTTTTCCACGCACCGAAGCAAGAGCATTTCAAAATAATTCATCTCAAATTCAAGCCGCGAAAGAACTCAGCAGCTTAGCCCCAGACACTGCAAAGTTATCGCGACCGGAAAATTGCAACGTCGAATTTTTAACCACAAAGGAGGGACTGCCGGCCAACAATATTTTGTCTTTAGTTTATGACCGCGATAAACTTTACATGGGGATTGGGCCAACAGGGGACGGACAAACCGAACTGACCGGGGTAAGCGGGCTTGCGCTCTATGATCTGAAGACCGGAACCTATCAGGTTTTCGCTTCAAGCCGGGATGAGGAGAAAAAAAATGGTCTGAGTCTTGGGGATGCTTATCAGATCACGAGTCTATTAGTTGACCATTCACGGGAGTGCCTGTGGCTGGGCGTTGGGTGGAATCCGAAATTGAACGGGATCTGGCGTTACGATTTGAAAACAAACGAATTAACACAATCTGTAAAAGAGCGGTTATCGGTGGATTTTATGCAATGGGATGGAGGAAAACTTGTTTATGGGATGTATCAATCGGGTTTGACACGATATGATCCGGAAGCTAACAAAAAGGAATGGCTCATGGGTTACACTGTCTCCTCATGGACCGGAGAAAAACAGCCCTTGCCGCCTGAAGGCTACGAAGGAGAACCTCTATACGGTTATCCACAGACCCGGTTATGGCCTCTTGCTTTGGATGGGGACAGGGTTATGACATTGAGCTGGGACAAAAATAATATTTTATTGCACCGCCCCGGAGAAGAACCAGTTTCCAAAGGTATTTTTGCGGAAAATGTCGCATATATCGGCCAGAAATATTATCTTGCTTCCAATGAACACGGCATTTGGCTGGTAACCGTTTACGGGGAAGTATATTTAATTACACGAAAATGAATGGACTTAAAACTGCATTTTTTTGAAACGCCGATAGAAAGGAATTTTGAAAATGAAAAAGAAAATGGTTGTTTTGATAGTCGCTCTTTGTTCAACATTTTTGATTCAACAAACGCAAGTTTTTGCCAATAAAGATAAAATCCGTCAATTACTGTTGGAGAATATTGGTCAAATTGATTACATTGAGGTTAATACGGATATCAGCAATGTTCGGTATGAAACGCTACATTTTGATACCCCTCTTTTAAATGACGGTATTCAACAGTATTGGGCTGTTAAATTCCGGGCGCCCCGTAATTTTAGAAATTTTTATTTTTCAATTATCTCCGATAGAGAAGGCCCAACAGCATACCAACTCGTTCAAGTTGAAGGTCCATTGGCCGGATTCGCAGAAGGAGAACAAAATAAAACGGAGACCGGGGATATCTCGCTTTTTCATAAAATACCTGGACAGAATTTCTTGCCTGACAGGGAATATATCCTTTATTTTATGGATTTCAATAATCGGCCCATGGATGTCCGCGTATCATTAAATTTCCTTCAGGAACCGAATTTATCATATTCTGATTTGTTTTCAAATGAATAGCGCTGCATACCTTGAACGACGGGAGGATGACGCCGTATGAGTGAACTGATTGTTATTCCGAAATTTCTCCGAAAATCTTCTCCTGTGTTTAAATATTTCATGGATATCGACGATCTCGCCTATGACGGAATTTCCGGGGACGGGATTATCTCTTTTACGACAAACGAAAAAAGCCGGAAGGGAAAAATCCTGATGATCAGCATGATTCAGAAACAGGAGGCTGAAATCTGGCAGGCCTACCAGGAATTAATGGCGGATTTACTCGCGGCTGTTGAAGTTAAATTGCACGGAATTTACCGGTTTGAACTCTTGTCGATGCACATGGACGAAAAGATGGAAAAATTCCAGCGGGATGAATTCCTTAAGGGCATGACCGAACTGGCCCTCGGCATGGCTGCCGGAAAACCGCAATTCGTCCAGTATTGTTCCATTCTGGGGATTTTAACGAAACATGAAATCGAAGATTACGGAAAGATCAGTTTCAGGCCGCGCATGCAAATCCTTGATTACAAAGCAGAGGAACTGGATATCCCTCTGGAACGGTTGATCAAGGCGAATCAGACGAACCAGGCGTTTTCGGGCGTCAAACGGCTGATATTTTATGATCTGAGCCGCCAGCCGCTGTATGATTGCCAAAACGAACAGCAGTCCGGGGCGCTCGCCCGGTTGGGACGGAAATTCGACCGCGACCTTTCGACAACACTGACCGAGGTCGCTATTATCGACCGGAACGGCCAGCATACATTTTTTCAAAAATCACAAATGGAATTCGAATTGTTCTGAAATGCCCGGAGGGATGACCGGGAGAGCGGTGAGCATGGACCAAACTGTTTCACTTAACGACAAAAATAATATCGAAATTAATGATGACTTTCTTCGCGCGATCGAAGCGATCAACAGCGGAAAGAACGGTTTGTTTATTACGGGGAAACCCGGTACCGGTAAATCCACTTTTCTGGATTTTTTCAGAACGACGACCAAGAAAAAGGCCGTTGTCCTCGCGCCCACTGGCGTCGCGGCTGTCAATATTCAAGGCCAGACAATTCACTCCTTTTTCAATTTCAAGCCGGACATTACTGTGGATACAGTCCCTTCCGTTAAATTTGACCCATCAAAAGCCAAACTCTATAAAAGACTTGAGCTTGTCATAATCGATGAAATCTCCATGGTCCGGTCGGATCTGATGGACTGCATCGACGCATTCCTGCGTCTTCACGGCCCGGACCGTGAAAAATCTTTCGGCGGCGTCCAAATGGTTTATATCGGCGACTTATATCAGCTGGAACCTGTTGTTCCGCCGAATGAGCGGCACATCTTTCAGACACTTTATCGGAGTCCCTATTTTTTTGATTCACAGGCCGTGCAGAAAACAGGAGTTGAAACGATCGAATTCCGGAAAAACTACCGGCAAAACGAACAGGCCTTCCTCAAACTGCTCGACGCCATCCGTACTGGTCAGACACGCCGGGAAGATATCGACACTTTGAACACGCGTTACCAGCCGGGCTTTATTCCGCCTGAAGATCAATTTTATATGCATTTAACGACAACAAACAAACTGGCCGATCAGATTAACCGGGAGCGCCTTGACGCCCTCAAAGAAGACTTGTTCACCTATGAAGGCAGGAGGGCCGGGGATTTCAGCGTGAAGAACCTTCCGACCCATGAGTCTCTTGATCTAAAGATCGGCGCGCACGTCATGCTGCTCAACAATGATCCTGAAGGACGCTGGGTCAATGGCAGCGTCGGCCGGATTGAAGATATTTTCAGCGCCGGGTTCAACTCGGTCGCGGTGCTGGTTAAACTGGCCGATGGCGTTCAAGTCGAAGTTGAGCCGTTTAAATGGGAGATTTTTGAATTTTATTATAATGAAAAAAAAGACGGGATCGATTCCAGGATCGTAGGATCATTCAAACAATTCCCTATTAAACTGGCCTGGGCCATAACAATCCATAAAAGCCAGGGAAAAACGTTTAACCGTGTCATCATCGATATCGGAAACGGTGCGTTCTGCCATGGGCAAATTTATGTCGCGTTAAGCCGCTGCACCGCATTCGGCGGAATAGTATTAAAACAAAAAATAGCCCCCGGGGATATCCGCGTTAATTCTCATGTCACGATGTTTGATATTCGGGATATCCGGACAGACGCTGATTAACAGATTCTGACAGCGCCCGTACTCCGAATTGGGAGGAGGACGCGAAGAGATTAGCCATTAACGCCGAAAGATTTTTTGCCGCCATTAAAAGGGCGCATGACGATTACAACGGTAATCCGGATCACTGGAAAACGATAATCGGGAATGATATGAGGGAAGACGTCAGTTGGGAAAGGGGCGTTCGCAGTCACAAAGTCATTTATGAGCTGGCCCGGGAAGATTTAAACCCTGAACTGAATTTTAAACTGGATATCCGAATTGCCGATTCTTCCGGCAATTATTTCAATGGCGACGGGGAAGTAAGGGATTCGGCCATGTTTGCCGGCAATAACACCGGGGACATCGGCGGTATTGACCTTGATCCGCGGCATATCAATATGCGGATCAGACGCGATGAAAATAATGTCCCTTTACCCGTTGAGTTTCAGGATATCGACCATATCGATATTAACGGTTTTACTCCTGTCATAATCAACATCACCCCGGTAACAACCCTGCCGGTTATTGACAGGTAATTCCCGGAACAAATTCCAGGGACACAATACTTAAGGACGACTTCAAACTTTGGAACAATCCCCGGGAAACACGCAGTTAAAGATGCTTCGCAAACATATTAAAACAAGGCCATGATAACGGCATAGCCAGCCTCAAATTATATGAAAAAAAAGATAATTGTTAATGATAAAATGCAAAAAAATTTCTGCTATTATCTGACGGAGCCCGCCGGTAAAAATTTCCATCCGGAATTTAAACCGGAACTTACTCCAAAAGAGATGCTTGAACTGGGAGTTTTTGGCGGGAAATACATGACCGACTGCGGAAACGAGTTTCCAGAATCTTGGTACAAAAAAGCAAAACTATGTCCCGAAAAACATGACCCAAAGCTGAATTATTTCGGTATAAATGCAAGTCAGCCTCTTTCTCTTTGGAGAAAAAAAGGATGGATATATCCTGGAGATCCCCGCGGATGGTTTCAGTGGTACTGCCGTTATTATATGGGCAGGCGCCTGACGGAAGAGGATGAACGCCAGATAAAAAGATGGAAGGCAATAAAAAGACATATAGCTCAAATTAAGAAAAACTGTAAAGAGGGAAACATTGCCTGCAGACCAAAGCAACGGCAGGCGATACTCCATTGGGCATATGACTCGAGAAAATTATAATGGAGGTAAAGAACATGAGTAAAAAAGACAGAAAAATCATTCTCATAGCCCAGTGCCTTATCAATCCGTATTGCAGGGTGCATATTTTAGGGCAAAATTTCCCGTTATCGCAAGAGCTCACAAATTACCTTATGGAGAAGAAGGTAGGTATAATACAATATTCATGCCCCGAGACTACGGCCATGGGGCTGCGGCGCAACCCGCAGGGAAGACAGCAATATGACAGCGTTTTTTTCAGAAACCATTGCAAAGACCTTCTTAAAATACCTATGCTCATGGTCAAAGAATTCATAAAAAACAACTACCGCCTTGTTTGTTTTATTGGCCTTGAGAACAGCCCGACATGCGGAATACATTGGGGTAAGCACAAGATAAACAGATACCAGACAGAATCGCCGAACCCTGTAGATAATCATGATCCTGACGAGCCGGTATTAAAAGGAATCATGGCCGAGATTCTGGAAGAGGAGTTTACAAAGGAGAACTTAAAGGTTCCGTTTTTGGAATTCCCAACGCAATCTGAGCCATCTTCTGAGAAACGGAAAAAGTTCTGGGAAGTTCTTGATCAGTCTGTTGCTCCGCCGACATAATTCATGAGGGTTCCTCCCTTAATTGGGTGGTTAATATTAACGGTATCAACACTTAATTCAGGACGACTTCAAATTTTGGAACAATCCCCGGGAAACACGAAGATACTTCGATATGATCGGGGATTAAGAAAGGGTTAAAATGAAACAATGGTATGAATCATTATTTGAGAACTACGCATGCAAATACGATAAAGAATGCTTTGTCCAGGGGACTGCGGGTGAATGCGATTTTATCGAGCAGGAGGCCGGACGAGACAAGTCTATAAAGATCATAGACATCGGTTGTGGTACCGGCCGTCATGCGATTGAACTGACCAAGAGGGGATATAACGTGACCGGCGTTGATCTTTCCGGGAATCAGATCAAAAGGGCAAAGGAAAAGGCACAAGAGGCAGGGGTGACCATAGACTTCCAAACACAAGATGCCCGCAATCTTCCGTTTGATGGTGAATTTGATCTGGCAATTATGCTGTGCGAAGGCGGGTTTTCTCTTATGGAAACGGATGAAATGAATTTCGCGATCCTCAAGAGTGCGGCCAGGGCTTTGAACGGTCAGGGGAAGCTCATCTTCACCACATTAAACGGATTGTTCCCGCTGTTTCATTCAGTCAGTGAATTCTATAAGTCGGCGGCGCAAAAAGACGGCCAGTCCCAGTGCAAGGAGTGCTCCTTTGATCTGATGACTTTCCGTGATCATAACACCGCAGTTTTTGAGGACGATTCCGGCAATAAAAGGGAGCTTAAGTGTAACGAGCGTTATTACGTGCCCAGCGAGATCACGTGGCTTTTAAAGACGATCGGGTTTAAAAAGATTGATATTTTTGGCGCGAAGCTCGGGGCATACTCAAGAAACGACAAGCTGACAACTGAAGACTTTGAAATGCTCATCGTCGCGGAGAAATGAAAAGTAATATAAAAAAATCTACCTGTAAATGCCTGTCAAAGTGGAAATAAGCGAATAAAAAGGCGAAACAGATAGTATGAAATAATAGGTAGCTAGATACAATAGTTGGTAGTAAAAACGTCCTGATCATACCAACCCTTTCTTAACTATTGTAAAAGTTACCAACATGGATGATATCCTAACTACCAGAGAAACCGCGAAATACCTGAAAATAAGCGAAGAATATCTACGAATGCTTATTCGAAAAAGAAGAATACCGGCTTACAAAGAAGGAGACCGGGGAGGATACCGGATCCGCAAAATAGATATTGATAAATATATTTCCCAAAGACTGAAAAGCCGTTAATTCCTTCGCAAATTTGAAGCGAAGGCGTTTTTGTTTTACCTCCTTTATGAAAAAGAAATTGGCACTAAGTCAAAGAAAGCTAGCAAGCCCGCCAAAGGAATTTGATCTTCTTGCCGGTGGCGGAGAGATGGGCGCGCTGATGCGCTCCATCGACTGGGCTAAAACTCCCGTTGGGCCTGTATCGGGCTGGTCGCCGGCTTTACGCTCGACAGTGGGACTGCTGTTGCGCAATCGTTTTCCCTTGATCCTCTGGTGGGGACCGAAGTTCGTTCAGTTTTATAATGACGTTTACCGTCCCATCCCCGGCAACAAGCATCCTAAATCCATGGGCCAGCCGGCCAGCGAATGCTGGTCGGAAATATGGCATATTATCGGGCCCATGATCGAAGCTCCTTTTTCCGGCCAACCCGCAACCACCAGTGAAGACCTTTTCCTCTTAATGAACCGCAGCGGATTTCTGGAAGAGACCCATTTCAAAGTCGCTTATAGTCCTGTGCCCGATGAAACCGTAGAACCAACGGGAGTCGGGGGAGTGCTGGCGACGGTCGCAGAGACGACCGAGCAGGTTTATGGCGAAAGGCAGTTGCGCACACTGCGGGAATTGGCCGCGCGCGCCGCCGAAGCCAGAACGCCTGAACAGGCGTGTCAGACTGCCGCATCCACTCTGCTCGAGAATAAATTTGATGTACCTTTCGCTCTTTTTTATTTGATTGAACCGGGAGGTAAACAGGCCAAACTCGCCGCGTCTTGCGGATTTGAAATTAACGGACAAGCCAACCCACCCGTTATTGACATTACTCAAAGGACAAACTGGCCGCTCAAATCAGTTGTTCAGCAAGCAGAAACGAAAATAGTTTCCGGACTGGAAGAAAAGTTTGGGAAAATGCCCTGTGGCACGTGGGCCGAATCTCCCCAAGACGCTATTCTGCTTCCACTCACCGCGCCTGATCAACAGCACGCCTTCGGTGTATTGATCGCCGGCTTAAGTCCCCATCGAAAACTGTCCGAAAATTACAGAACCTTTTTTGAACTCGCCGCTGGACAAGTTTCTACCGCTATCCGTAATGCCAGGGCTTACCAGGAAGAGCGTAAACGCGCCGAAGCCTTGCTGGAACTTGACAAGGCCAAGACTGCTTTCTTCAGCAATGTCAGCCATGAATTTCGCACTCCGTTAACACTTATGCTCGGGCCGGTAGAAGATATTTTGGGAAAGGAAATACTTCCTGAGGCGGAGCGGGATAATTTGCAGGTTGTTCATCGAAACGCCATGCGTCTGCTCAAGCTGGTCAATTCCCTTCTCGATTTCTCGCGTATCGAAGCCGGTCGGGCGCAGGCAGTGTATGAGCCGGTGGATCTCGGTATGGTCACGGCTGATCTGGCCAGCAACTTCCGTTCCGCCGTCGAAAAGGCCGGGTTGAGCTTTATCGTCAAGTGCCCGCCTGTTCCTCAAGCGGCATATGTTGATCCGCTTATGTGGGAAAAGATTGTCCTAAATCTCATTTCGAACGCTTTTAAGTTCACGCTTACAGGAGAGATCGAAGTCAGCCTCAGCCGCAAAAAAGGGAGTTTTGAACTGCGGGTCTGGGACACAGGAGCCGGTATTCCTGAAGAAGAGATGCCGCGGCTGTTTGAAAGGTTTCATAGGATAAAGGCAACCCAAGGGCGGAGTTATGAAGGCACCGGTATCGGTTTGGCTCTGGTCAAAGAGCTGGTCAGACTCCACGGCGGGACCATTCGCGCCGAAAGCGCACCCGGCAAGGGCAGCACGTTTATCGTCATTATTCCTGAGGGAAAGGAGCACCTGCCTGCCGATCACGTTCAGGCGAAGCAGTCATCTTCTTCCCGGTCTGCTCTGGCAGGCTCCTATGTTGAAGAAGCTCTGCGCTGGCTGCCCGAGCCCCAGGAAAAACCGGACAGAAAATTTTCCGATGAGTCGACTGCCGGTACATTTGATGTGCCCCGGGAGAAGGAAGCCATTGTTCTGCTTGCCGAGGACAACGCAGACATGCGCGATTACGTGCGCCGGCTTCTTCAGCCGCATTACCGTATGATCTTCGCAGCCGACGGCGAGTCGGCGCTGAGGGAAGCGCTTAAGTCGCCGCCGGATCTGGTGCTTTCCGATATTATGATGCCGCGCATGGACGGTTTCCAGTTGCTTAAAGAATTACGGAATAATCCCTTAACGATGGATATTCCCATTATCCTGCTTTCGGCAAGGGCAGGCGAGGAGGCCAAGGTTGAGGGAATGAAAGCCGGAGCGGATGATTATCTGGTTAAGCCCTTTAGCGGCCGTGAACTGTTGGCGCGGGTGGAAGCGCATCTTAAACTCGCAAAGTTGAGGGAAGAGTCAACACGGGCGCTTAAAAAGAGCGAATCAAAGTATCGTAGTCTTTTTGAAAATATGAGCGAAGGTTTTGTCATTCATGAAATGATTTATGATGAGTCTGCCCAAGCTGTGGATTACAGGATCGTCGAAGTAAATCGGGCATTTGAACGCATCACCGGCATTTCTTCAAAGAAGGCTGTCGGCGCTCTCGCATCGCAATTATATGGGACCAGCGATCCGCCCTACATCGATATTTACAGTAAAGTTGTATCAACAGGTAATCCAAGCGAATTTGAGACCACGTTTGATCCGATGAGAAAAAGTTTTCATATTTCTGTTTTCTCACCTGAGAAAGGAAAATTTGCCACCATCTTTCAGGATATTACCGCCCGAAAGCAGGCCGAATATAATGTTGAAAGATTTAAGGTACTCATGGACAACAATCCTTCTCTGGTCTTTTTGAAGGATGAATCGGGCAGGTATGTTTACCTTAATAAAGCTTATGAAAATCAATTCGCTCTTTCGAAAGACTGGTACGGGAAGACGGATTTTGATTTCTGGCCCAAGGAAAGCGCGGATTTGTTTCGCGCAAACGACGCGGAAGTTATGAAATCCGGGCAGATGCAACAGTACCTCGAAGATTCAACGGACAAAAAAGGCACACGATATTGCTGGCTGGTCTATAAATTTCATTTCATTGACTCTAACAACAAAAAATTTCTGGGAGGGATTGGAATCAATGCCACTGACCGCGTGCGCGCCGAGGAGGCGCTGCGGGAAAGCGAGGAGCGGTTCAGGTCGCTAGCCGAGAACAGCCCCGGCATCCTTCAGCGGTTCGACCGCCAGTTCCGCGTGATGTGGCTCAGCCCCAAGGCTGAGGAGGCTACAGGTGTACCTGTCGAGCAGTTCATCGGCAAGACCAATCGGGAAATGGGCATGCCCGATCACCTGGTTGATCTATGGGAAAGAGCGATGACTCAGGTTCTCGAGACCGCCGAGCCCAGGGAGGTAGAATTTAGCATAGAGACGCCTAATGGCACGAAAACCTACCTGCTGCGCCTCGCCCCTGAGTTCGGCGGTGACGGCAAACAAGTAGTGTCCATACTGGGCATCTCCAGCGATATCACCGAGAGGAAGAAGGCCGAAGAAGCGCTGAGAGAGAGCGAGGCGCGGTACCGGATGTTACACGAAAGCATACGGGATGCTTTTGTGCATGTTGATATGGAAGGCCGGATCATCAACTGCAATGATCTTTATTGCCAGATGCTAGGCTACTCACAGGAGGAGGTGCGCCAACTGACCTACCAGATCATTACTCCCGAGCGCTGGCACAAGTTTGAAGCGCGGATTGTGCGTGAACAAATCATCAAGCGCGGCTACTCCGACGTTTACGAAAAGGAGTATCGCCGCAAGGATGGGAAAGTTTTTCCCGTCGAACTGCGCACGATCCTGTCCCGCGACTCGTCCGGCCAACCGATTGGGATGTGGGGCATCGTTCGCGACATCACCGAGCGCAAGAAGGCCGAAGAGACGCTGCAAACGAGAGAAGCTCAAATGGACGCCTTCTTTGCGAATTCACCGGCTGTGCTGAATCTTGTTGACGATAACTTCTGCTATATCAATACCGATAAGCTTACGCCTACCTATTACGGTCTGAACCGCGAGACCATCAAGGGTAAATGCGTGCCAGACCTTTCCCGTGAATTCATGGAGCAGACTGGTAAGGTGATGCAGCACATCATTGAAACGGGAGAACCGGTATTGAACGCGCAATATCAAGCCCCGGTGCCGGGAAGAAAGGGCGAAATGGCGTACTGGACCACTTCGATGTTCCGCGTCCCCTTGGGAAACGAAAAGTGGGGCGTGGGTGTCATCAGCATCGAGATCACCGAGCGTAAGAAAGCGGAGGAGGCGCTTGAAAGGGAACGGAAGCAAATGTTGGCCGTCATCGAAAACCTGGATGAGGCGGTAGGGCTCTGGAATACGGATGGCAGTTTAGTGATGATCAACGATGCAACTGCGAAGCTTTATGGCTACGAAATGAAAGAACAGATGCTTAAAAATCTGAGTGCCTATGCGGATGTTAAAGTGTGGACGATGGATGGCCGTGAGCTTCCTCAGGAGGAATGGCCTCCCTCTCGCGTGTTGCGAGGTGAAACATTTTCAAACTGGGAACTGGAACAATACATTCCCTCGATCAACAAGCGGTTCATCGGAAGTAATAGCGGCCGTCCGGTTCGGGATGCGAATGGCAAAATTATTCTCGGCGTGACCTCGGTCAGGGATATTACTGAGCGCAAACAGGCGGAGGAGGCGCTGCGGGCGGCCAAGTTGCAAACAGAAACCGAGAAACGTCACCTGGAGGCAATTCTGCAATCGCTGCCGGTCGGCGTGATTATTACCGATGTACGTGGTGGTGTTATCATGACCAACGGTATGGACGAGCGGATATGGGGGAAACGTCCGGCAACAGACAGCATAAAAGATTATGTGCAGTACCAGGCATGGTGGGCGGATACCGGCAAGCCAGTCAAGCCGGAGGAATGGGCCAGCGCCCAGGCGGTGCAGAAAGGCAAAGCGGTTTTCGGCCAGGTGTTGGAAATCCAGCGATTCGACGGTAAACGTGGTTTTATCCATAATAGCGCGGTGCCTATTCACGGCGCGGACGGACGAATCATTGGCAGCGCGGTTGCAATTCAGGACATTACCGAACAAAAGCAGGCGGAGAAGGCGCTGCGCGAGAGCGAAGAGCGGTTGCGGTCGTTGATTGCCCAGTTGCCGGGTGGGGCAGTGTTTATAGTCGACAGCGAACTGCGTTACCAGTTTGCTGACGGCGAGGCACTGCGTGAGGTAGGAATGGCACCTGGTAGTTTGGTCGGCAAGACTATCTTTGAGGCGCTCGACCCGTCATTGGCGGCAGCGTACGAGCCTTTTTACCGAAGGGCGTTAGCCGGGGAACCGTTTGTGCAAGAACATGAAGCGCACGGGCGCGTGTTTGTGTCCCGCGGCACACCGTTACGCGATGCCATCGGCTCGATCACCGCCGTGCTCACTGTCTCTTATGACATCACCGATCGCAAGCGAGCGGAGGAAGCGCAGCGGGAGAGCGAGGAGCGGTTCAGGCTGGCGCTAAAGAACTCTCCGGTTCTCGTGGCGATGCAGGATACCAATCTTGTTTATAAATGGGCGTATAATACACGGACCCGCCGGCCCGAGGATATTATCGGAAAAACTGATGCCGACCTTTTTGCCCCTGAAGACTTGCCAGAGATACTTGAAGCCAAACGCAAGGTGCTTAAGACCGGAGAAGAAGTCCGCAAGAAGCAATGGTTGACCAGTAACGGCCAGCGTGTGTATCTGGATTGTTACTATGAGCCGGTTAAGGATGAAGATGGAAAAATTATCGGAGTCGGGGTAGCCGCTGTTCATCTCACAGAGCAGAAGCAGATCGAGGAGGCCTTACGGCAGAGCCAAATGACGTTTACAGAATTAATCGAGAGAGCACCGTTTGGCATCTATGTTGTGGATGCGCAATTCCGGATCGCGCACATGAACAGCAGTTCACAAAACGGCTCGTTCCGCAATGTTCAGCCGGTAATAGGACATCCTTTAAACGAAGCTATGCACACTCTGTGGTCCGCTGATGTTGCCGAGGAAATCATCGCTCGCTTCCGCCATACTTTCGATACCGGCAAGCCATACTACTCACCGCGTTTTACACACTCTCGCAACGACATTGAAACAGTTGAATCTTATGAATGGGAGCTTCACCGGATGACGCTTCCCGACGGACAATACGGCGTTATCTGCTATTACTTCGATTCAACGAAGATACGGGAAGCCGAAGAAATTCTAAAGCGGGATGAAGCGATGTTGAAAAGATTGGTCGAAGAACAGGCGGGCGATCTGTTGGCCGCGCAAGAGGAATTGGAACGCGCGAGGCGTCTTGCGGATATCGGGGTACTGGCCGCAACCGTCGCCCATGAACTGCGCAATCCCCTGGCCGCGATAAACCTGGCTGCTCATAATATTAAGAAAAAAGCGAATAATCCCGATTTTGATAAATACTTAGGGAGTATCGAGAAGAAAGTCAGCGAAAGCGATCAGATCATCAATAATCTGCTTTTCTATTCCCGGCTCAAGCCGCCTCACTTCGAGGATACCAATCTTTACAATGTTCTTGAAGAATGCGCTCATGCTACGGAAAGACATCATAAACCCGGAGTGATCGTGACAAAACGTCTGCATTTAATAAAGGATAGTATTATCAAGGCGGATCACATTCAACTCAGGGAAGTGTTTAATAATTTATTGAATAACGCGTATGACGCCGTTTCACCAGAGAATGGCCGAATTAAGATTACAGCTGAGAATCAAGTTAATTATATCCGGGTGGCTATTGAAGATAACGGCTCAGGAATGGCCAAGGATATTCTGGATAAGGCGTTTGACCCGTTTTTTACAACTAAAGCAAAGGGCACTGGTCTTGGATTATCCATTTGCAAACAAATACTAAATATGCATGGCGGTGAAATAGATATAAAGAGTGAACCTGGTCAAGGCACGATTGTTAACGTGCGTCTGCCAAAGAGAGAGAGAGAGAGAGAGAGAGAGAGAGAGAGAGAGAAGGAAAAAAAGATTAAATGACTGCCAAACGAATTCTGATTATTGAGGATGATCTGGATCTCGCCGAGAACATGTCCGATGCCTTAACCCTTGAAGGATTTTATGTCGAATGCTCTAATGACGCACCGCTCGGAGAGAAGCTTATACGCAGCGGTAATTTTGACATTATTCTGTTAGATCATAAAATGCCTGTCCTTACCGGCACTGAAATACTAAAGCAACTTAAAGCCGATCATATTAAAAAACGGATTTTTATCATTTCAGGTCGGCCATCAATTGAACAAATACTTAAAGAAGAAAACGTATTCGATATGGTAAGCGGTATAATCGACAAACCCATTAATTTTGAAGCGTTGCTTGAGAAAATTAATCAATTATAAACCTTGAATATTTCTTCGCAGCTTTGCTGAACGATGGTTACTGTGGCGAGGGATGATTTTGAAGCTCCTGCAACGCTATGATCAGCGATGTTTAAGCGAAAAATGTCTATAAAATTTGTCACATATATGTATAATTCCTGAGACTAAGGAGAGGGGGCTAAATTGCCAACTAAAAAATCATTTCACATTGTCGCTATAGGAGCGTCGGCAGGCGGTTTAGAACCGCTCATCGCTCTCCTGAAAATTTTTCCTAAGAAAGTGAATTTGGCGCTTGTGGTCATCCAGCACCTGGAACCGAAGCACAAAAGCTTTTTGTCCGAAATCCTTTCCAGAGAAACTTCCCTGAAGGTATATGAAGCGCGCAATAACCAATCAGTCGAACCATCAAAAGTCTACGTAATGCCCCCCAATAGTATCATGGCTATTTCCGGCAAAAGGTTGAAGGTAAGCGCCCGTTCTGATTATGAAGGGCAAAAATTTCTGCCGGTTGATTTTTTTATGACCGCGTTGGCAAAAGACCAAAACAAAGACGCGATCGGTGTCGTTCTTTCCGGTACCGGTTCAGACGGAACGCGTGGCGCAAGGGCCATACGGGATCAAGGAGGCCTTGTATTCGTGCAGGATGCCAAGACGGCAAAATATTACGGCATGCCCGACAGCATTATAAAAAATGGGTCTGTTGATTGCATCCTGGAACCGGGTGGAATCGCCAAGAAACTGATGGAAATAGCCAGCGGCTCCTTTTCCCGTAGAAAACTGCCTAAGACTGCGTTAAACGAAGAAGAGGCGTTAAATCAGATACTAATAATTATCCGTAACGTTCAAGGCGCGGATTTTACCCATTATAAGCGCGCGACGGTTTGCCGCCGTATCTCCAGACGCATGGCGTATCACGGCCTCAAAACGTATTCGGAATATTACCTTTATCTTAAGAATAACCCTTCTGAAAGCGGGGCTCTTGTAAAGGACATCCTGATACCGGTAACATCTTTTTTCCGTGATGAGGCAACATTCAACGCTCTCAAGAAAAAAGTATTCCCCGTTCTGGTAACCAAACGTTCCGCCAAGGATCCGGTAAGGGTGTGGATACCCGCCTGTTCAACCGGGGAAGAGGTGTACTCGGTTGCCATGGCCCTCTATGAATTTATGGACGAGAGAAAGATCAGGGTGCCTGTACAAATTTTTGGTACGGATATAAACGAAACGTTAGTGACGAGTTCGCGCTCCGGTTTTTATCGAGAAGATATTTCATCAAGCGTTTCAGCAGAACGGCTCAGGCGTTTTTTTGTTAAAATGGAAAAAGGTTACAAAATTGCCAAGTTCATCAGAGAGCTCTGCGTTTTCGCGAAACAAGATATAACCGCCGATCCTCCACTATCGAATATGGACTTAATAAGTTGCCGCAATGTCCTTATCTACATGGATACAAGTTTACAGGGAAAAGTCTTGTATATGTTCAATTATGCGCTTAAGCCTAATGGATTTTTGGTTCTTGGGACATCTGAATCCGTCACATCTGCCCACGGGGCATTCAAAGCTTTTGATGGTAAACACAAAGTTTTTACAAAGAATGTTTTGGGCAGGACTGCCATGCCCGGCAAAATGACCTTTGCGGCCCCTTCAAACCGTCACGCCAAAGAGCAGCCCCAAAATCAGAGACTTACCGATAAGGCACCTTTAGTGAAAACTCTTCAAAAGAGAAAGAAGAACAAATCCACAGGCGACATCATTAAAGAGAAGGAAGCCCTGAATGAAGAATTGCGGGCAGCCAATGAGGAGATCCAGTCAAGCAACGAAGAGCTTCAGAGCATGAATGAGGAATTAGAGACGTCCAAGGAAGAACTGCAGTCAACCAATGAAGAACTGCTTACCTTAAACGATGAATTACAGAACCGCAACTCGGAATTATTAACTCTTAACAGCGATTTGAATAACTTTTTCGCATCGGCCAGCATCCCCATCATCATAGTCGGCCACGACCTTCATATCAAGCGCTTTACGCCAATGGCCCGGAAAGTAATGAATCTTATCCCGAGCGATATGGACCGCCCTATAGGCGATATGAAGCTCAATATTGACCTGCCGAATTTAGAGTCCTTGATATTGGATGTCATCGAAAGCATGGTACCAAAAGAAATTGAGGTCATAGATAATGACAAACGATGGTATATGGTTACGATCAGACCTTATCGAACCGTGGAAAATAAAATAGACGGCGCCGTGATCGCGATGTTCGATATCACCGAACGTAAAGAAGCGGAAAAAATGAGGACATATGTTACCGCTATTGTTGAATTTAGCAGTGACATGATCATCAGCACGGATACCTCGGGAATAATAACAAGCTGGAACAAGACCGCGCAAAAGCTAACCGGTTACACCCCGCAAGAGGCCATAGGCCGCCCCATTACTTTTTGCATCCCGTCTGAGTTTGGGCAGGGGCAAAATACAGTCAGAGAGCAAATTCTAGAACAAAAAATCATAAAAAACTATGATACGGTGTGCCTGCTTAAAGATGGTCAAATGATACCTGTATCGCTGACCGTGTCGCCAATTAAAGATTCCAAAGGCACTATTATGGGGATTTCATATATTCTCCATGATATAACCGAGCGCAAGTCGGTGGAAGAAAATTTGGCGCGTAACAAAAAATACATCGAGAAGTTGGTCGAGCAGCAAGGCCGGGATTTAGCCAATGCCACCGTGGAGCTGGAAAAGGGGAAACGTCTTACAGATATCGGGGTATTGGCGGCGACCATTGCCCATGAGCTGAGAAATCCGCTGGCTGCCATCAGTATTGCGATAGAGAACATCAAAAGAAAAGACACAAATGCGCGGTTCGATAAATATCTGAATACTGTCTCTACAAAGATCAAGGAAAGCGACCGGATTATTAATAATTTGTTGTTCTATTCACGCATCAAGCCGCCCCATTTTGAACGGGTAAACCTTTATGCCGTTCTTAAGGAATGTATTGATATTTTGCATAGTCGTAGTAAAGCAGAGGTCGACATTAAAGAAAATCTCCAATCGATAAAAGATGTCTTTATTGATGCGGATCCTTTGCAGATAAAGGAAGTTGTTGACAATATTTTGAATAATTGTTATGACGCAGTGCAGCCTATTAACGGTCAAATTGCCGTCATAAGCGAAGCAGGCCCGAATACCGTCACCCTGAAGTTTAAGGACAATGGATCCGGGATAGAAAAGAATATCTTAGAAAAGGTATTCGATCCGTTTTTTACCACCAAGGCCACGGGTACCGGGTTGGGACTTGCGGTTGTCCGGCAGATCGTGCAGATGCATAACGGAACGATATCGATCGAAAGCCAGCTTGGTAAAGGAGCGGCCGTGACGCTTGTTTTACCCAGGAAAAAGGATGGAAAATGAGCACCAGGCGGATTCTAATAATTGAAGATGATAAAGAACTGGCAGAGGGAATGGCCGATATCCTCATGGATGAAGGATTTATCGTGGAAGTTTCCGGTGAATATAATGCAAAACTTGCAGCCTCTGTTTTCGATGCCGCCATACTTGATTATAAATTGAAAAATATGACTGGTGTCGACGTCCTTAAGGCCATAAAACATAAGAACCCTGAGACGAGAATCTTTATGATCAGCGGACGGCCCTTCATTGAGCAGATATTGGAACAAGAAAAAGTTTCCGGATTGATCGAAGGTGTCTTTAAAAAACCGTTCGACATTAATGCATTGATTGAGAAAATAAAGAAATCTTAGCTTCGTTTTCTCCCGTTGTCATAGGTTTGTCGGAATTCTAACCCTAAAATACCACAATTGCTTTCGAATAAAAGAGATGTTGAAAAAGATATTTATTGAAACCTATGGCTGATGCCTGCCTGCCGCAGGCAGGGACGCAGTATTTGAGGACATTGGGGGAGTTTTTGAGTAACATTTATTCACGTCCGGCCTAGCCCAAAATCCCTAAAACCACCGATTTTCCCCACTATTTCACCTTTTTTAGAAAAGCTTTTTCTTGCGAATTTTTTATCCTTTTTTAGGCAAAATTCGCTTGAATATGTTATATTTGCAATTATTATTATGAAAAAACGCTCAACAATCTGCCGTGTATTTTCCGCCTGTTTAAGCGCGATTTTGGCCGTGACCTTTGCGGTCCCGGCCTGCGCCCAAAGTACACTTAATCTGCCCGCTGTCGAAGCGATGATTACGCCAAGCATAGCCTATCATCCGCCGATCATGGCCGGCATGACGATCCATCCAGATAATCCTTTAGAATTTAATTTTCTCATTACCACAGGCGATGATGACTTGGAAGGCGAAACCTTCAGAAAAGAATCTCAAAAGTTGATCAATTATTTTTTCGCCACCTTAACCGTTCCTGATGATGAAATGTGGGTCAATCTGTCTCCCTACGAAAAAGACAGGATCATTGCCGATGGGCTAAGTCAGACCGAAATGGGCCGGGATATGCTGGTGCAGGATTATATCTTGAAACAATTCACCGCTTCTTTGATGTATCCGGAGGAAACGCTTGGCGATCAATTTTGGAAAAGGGTGTATGCCAAAACGCAGGCCCGGTTCGGCACAACGGGAATCCCGACCAACACGTTCAACAAAGTGTGGATCGTTCCGGAAAAGGCTGTTGTTTATGTCAACGGAACAAACGCCTTTGTCAGCGAAAGTCATCTGAAAGTCATGCTGGAAGAAGATTATCTGGCTTTGGAAAATAATCAGGGCAGCACAAAGCACGGCTTAGGCAAAATGGCAAAAGATAACGTTGAATCCATCAGCCAGGAAGCCAAAGAAGCTATAAGAGAAATTATTATTCCTGAAATCGAAAAAGAAGTAAATGAAGGCAAGAACTTCGCCAATCTGCGGCAGATTTACTATTCGATGATTTTGGCAACATGGTACAAAACGCACCTGAGAGAAAGCGTTCTGGGCCAAGTCTACATGGACAAAAACAAAATTCAAGGCATTGATTTGGAAGATAAAAAGGTGAAAGAAAAAATTTACGATCAGTATGTAGAGGCATTCAAGAAGGGTGTTTATAATTATATCAAAGAAGATTACGACGGGGTGACGCAGGAAATTATCCCCAAAAAATATTTTTCCGGAGGAATAATTGGCGAGAAAAAAGTTGTTGTGGATACTGATCTGAACGATGCTTCTGAAGTTGTGAGATCCGCAGAGGGAAAAACCGAGCTTATCGATGTCGAGTCTGAAGTCCGCCTGATCGCTTATACCGGAAAGGTTCTTGGCAATGTTGAACAAGAAACGACTTCCCCTGATTTTCCAATAGTATCAAAGGATGCCAATATTGTTGCGGCTTCCTCGATAACCCTTGATGAAATCGAAATCCGGGATATCCGGATTGCCCCGGAACGGGATGTGGATTTATTGAAAGAAGACCTGGACAGTGTCTTGGGTGTTCCCCTTTTAATATCCGTAAAATTAAAGGTACGGGGAAAAACTCATGAAGTTGAGATAAGAGGCCCCATCGGAGAATACATTAATGTCGAAAGAAGAATTCACATAATCGTAAAGGCATTAAAAAAACTCGGTAATTTGAGTTTAACGCAGCTACTTCAGAATCAACCGGAATTGGAAATGTTTTTACTTGAAAATGCTGGATTACAACAAGACCGGGATGACCCGGCCGGTACTGTTATCGCTTTAGGGTTGCGCGCTTTGTCGGAAAAATCTTCCCCGGCTAATGCGGTTCGCGGCGACAAAAATCCAGAGGGTTTTCAACTGTTAGGGATATCCGCCGATACGCAAAACAATGGGCTGCCCAATTTGCAGAGCGATGCGATGAGACCTGGCGGTATTGACTTTAATTCCCGCAGCCTGAATCTGAAAGAACAAGGTCAAAAAGTGGATTTCGTATTGGATAATTCCATGCTGAATGACATGCCGGCGAATTACGTCGAAGGCGTTTCACCCGTTATTATCAGCATCACACCAATTGCTGATGTTGCGTCCCTACTGGGCCGGAATTAAAAAATTGAAACTGATCAAAAGATCTCCTCATTAAATTAACGGACTATCCTTTCCAAGCGCCACTCACTATCCGACTTTTACTTGATTCATTCCTAAAATCTTGTCATAATCATTCCCAATGAAATCCAGAAATTTAAAAAAAGTCAGTCTTTTTGCACCTTCGGTTGACAGATGGACGCGCTACAGGCGTACTATGGAGAAGATCCTGAAAAGTTTAATCAGTCTTATTTAAGATCCAAGGGAGGGAGAAATGCTTTATAACAGCACCGCTTATGTCATCATTGTGTGGGTTCTTGGGCTTTTGCTGTGTATCCTTCTAGGGTTGCCGTTCGTTCGTTTGCTTCGATCAATAATACCTCAAGAAGAAAAAATGCCCACATCTTCATTCATCTTATGGGAAGCGGTCAAAGGCTTTTTCATTGGATTTGTAAGCTGCTCAGTTGGATTACCATTAATGGTGTATGGCTTGAATGTTCTTCGAAAAACAAACAATGTCCTTGCTGGCATGCCGGCCATTTTATTTATTGTAATTATGGCCGTAATTTATTTAAAACAGAAAAGGCCTGTTGCTGTCGGAGTGCTTTTTGGTTATATTTTTGGCATTCTCTTTGTAAAATTTTGCTTAACTTCTTTTCTCCAACAATTATAAATCTAATGACTGCACACGCTCAAAAATCAAAGATTTTCCTGCAAACATGGGGCTGACCGTACGTTTCTCTATGGTGAAATACTGATGAAGCTGATAAATTCTATAAATGACTGATAATAAATGTGTTGCAGCGTTTCCGCAAAGTTTCTTAAAATATTTTTATACCAATTTTACCCACCCTCCTGAACGACCTTCCTGTAACCAGTTGACTCATAATTAGATGTTACTCGTGAAGAGGGAATTTAGGATTCGTTGCCTCAGAATTGATGTTACCGGAGAGATAGGCAAAACGCATGGCGTTGGCGATTTTTGTTTCCATGTTTTTT
>JBFMEN010000068.1:0-23654 GCA_040753435.1 Candidatus Omnitrophota bacterium
CTCCAGTTAAAGTTAAAAAAATCGGCATTATGAAAAAAATAATTTCAGCACCCAGAGGGACAACTGATATTCTTCCTGAAGAAGCTATTTTATGGCAATTTATGGAGAATGAGGCCCGTCGTCAATTTTTCTCTTATGGTTATCAGGAAATCAGGACGCCCATGTTTGAGGAAACCGAGCTTTTCGCCCGCTCGATGGGGCAGACATCAGATATTGTCCAGAAGCAAATGCTTAATTTGGCTGCCCAGGGCGTAGATGCTGCTACGGACAGTTCTTTATCATTAAGGCCTGAAGGAACTGCTGCCATTGTCAGATCATATATTGAAAACAATTTGGACAAAAGAGAGCGATTATCCAAGTTCTTTTATATTGCGCCGATGTTCAGAGGAGAACGTCCTCAAAAGGGTCGGTTGCGCCAGTTTCACCAGATAGGTGTTGAGGCAATCGGTCCTGATTCTACCTCCCCTTATTTAGATGCGGAAATTATCAGTTTGAGTGTGCTTCTTCTTCAAAAGTTAGGAGTTAATGATTTTATCCTTAAGCTCAATACCCTTGGAACGATTGAAGATAAAAATAATTTTTCTCAATATCTTAGAAAACAAATCGGTTCGCGCGTAAGTGATTTATGTCCTGATTGTCAAAATCGCTATGAACGCAATGTTTTCAGAGTTCTTGACTGCAAAAATAAGTCGTGCAAAGAGATTGTTAAAGATTTAGAATTGAACTACAGTTATTTGTCTGAAACTAGCCGACGTTATTACGAATCTGTTAAAGCCGCTCTCGACAGTCTTGGTATTGTTTATCACCAGCAGCCTGATTTGGTCCGCGGTCTTGATTATTATACGCACACAGTCTTTGAATTATCTTGTAACCGGTTAGGCAGCCAGGACGCCCTCGGCGCCGGAGGCCGGTATAATCATTTGGTTCAGGAGTTGGGAGGACCGGAAGTGGGGGCTGTCGGGTTTGCCTTGGGGATGGAGCGTATTATTTTGGCAAGGCCTCCGGAGGAAATTCCAAAATCGAAGATACAGGTTTATGTGATTGCGCTGGGGGAAAGATTTTTTCCAAGAGCTTTTCAGCTTCTTCAATTGCTTCGTGAGAATAAAATTGCAGCCGATATGAATTTCTCTGATGCTGGTTTGAAAAGCCAGATGCGCCAGGCCAATAAAAGCGGGGCTGATTTTGTTATGATGATCGGGGAGGAAGAATTTATTAACGGCATGGCTACCGTTAAAAACATGTCCAATGGTAGTCAGGAACAGATTTCTTTGGATAAAATTCAAGATTTTATAAATGAAAGAAAAGCATAAAAGTTGAATTAAGGATGTTTCTGGCAAGCTGTTATTGCGACGGCTGGTAAATCGTTGGGGATTATTTACAACACGGTGAAAAATGATTGGATATTTGAAGATTTCAGCAATTATAAGTCAGTAGCATAAAAACGCGTAACAAACATCAATTGAGTAGAATCAATTGATTTTTAACATAGGAGCTTAGATGTTAAGAAGTCATACATGCGGCGAATTGCGTAAAGAAGATCAAAAGAAAATTGTCACTTTGTGTGGATGGGTTCATCGTCGAAGGGACCATGGAAAACTGATCTTTATAGATATTAGAGACCGTTACGGGATGACCCAGGTTGTTTTTGTCCCCGGGGTTTCTCCAAAGGCGCATGAAACGGCGCAGAAGCTCGGACCTGAGTATGTTATCAAGGTGACCGGCGAGACAGTGGTTCGAACAGAAAAAAATATCAACAAGGATATTTCGACCGGGGAAATTGAAGTTTGTGCGCAGGAGCTTGTTATTTTGAATGTGAGCAAGACTCCGGTTTTTGAAATTAATGATGAGCAGGAGGTTAGCGAAGAACTCCGGTTGACATATCGGTATCTTGATTTGAGACGAAAAAAGGTCTCCAACGGGCTTATTTTTTATCATAAATTGTGCGCAGCCATCCATGATTTTTTGAATAAAGAGGGTTTCCTGAATATCGAGACTCCGATGCTGACCAAGTCCACGCCGGAAGGAGCGAGGGACTTTCTTGTTCCATCCCGTCTCTCCCAGGGGACATTTTATGCGTTACCGCAATCTCCGCAATTATTTAAGCAAATATTGATGGTGTCGGGTATGGATAAGTATTACCAGATTGTAAGGTGCTTCCGTGATGAGGACCTCAGGGCTGATCGCCAGCCGGAGTTTACCCAGCTTGACATGGAGATGTCTTTTGTGACAAAGGAAGATATTTTTGACGTAACCGAAAGGTTGTTTAAAGCGGTCATGAAAGAAGTAAAAGGAATTGATATACAAATTCCTTTTCCAAGGATGACGCATGCCGAGGCCATGGCGAAGTATCAATCGGACAAGCCTGATGTCAGGAAGGATAAAACGAATAAAGAAGAACTTGCATTTCTTTGGGTTGTAGATTTTCCTTTATTTAAATATAATGAAGAGGAAAAACGCTGGGATAGCGAGCACCATCCCTTCACCGCGTTTCATCCGGAAGATCGGGAGTTGTTTGAAAAAGGCGCCTATGATAAGCTTCGTTCATGTTCCTATGATCTTGTGATAAACGGCAGTGAAATCGCAAGCGGATCGGTTCGTATTCATGATACGGAAGTTCAGAAGAAGATTTTTGAAATCATTGGCATTGATGATGAAGAGGCACAGAAAAGGTTTGGTTTTTTGTTAAAAGCATTTGAATACGGAGCGCCTCCCCACGCGGGGATCGCTTTTGGAATAGGCCGTTTGGTGAGCATTTTGATGGGCTTTGATTCGATTAGAGATACCATTGCTTTTCCGAAAACGCAAAAGGGAACTTGCCTGATGACAGATGCTCCGTCTCCGGTCGATGAGGCACAGTTAATGGAATTGGGTATTGTAATGACAGCTCAGGACGCATCATTACAAAACAAAGGAGAAGATAAGAATGTTTAAAATTTTTGGAAAAATGATCGTGGTGATGATGAGTGTCGTTTTGGTAACCGGATGTTCTTCAACCAGGACAGCCGTCCAAAACGAATCACCAGACGTTATGGCATCAAAAGGCCTGGAAACGCGTTTTTATGTAGAAGACCGCGCGCGTGAAGATCAGTCGATGGAAGGGGGCAATTACGGTTATATTATGGGGACTCCCGTTCCTGAAGACCGCAACGACATCAAAAAAACCCGTAAAGTTTATGTTCTGGAAGTGACAAAGAATGTCAAAGAAGCAGTGAATGCTCCACAAGTCACGCTTGAGCCTTATGTTCCCCCGATTTCTGAAAGCATTCCTCCTGTTGAAAAGCGTCGGGATGATTTCGAAAGGATCAGGATTCCGGATATTAGCGAGGTCGAGCCTGTCGAAGAGGGTGAGTCCGATGCCCAGGCATATGTAGTTCAGGAGGGCGACACCCTGCAGAAAATTTCTAAGAAATTCTATGGTTCTTATGCCAAGTGGACGACGATTTACGACACCAATAGAGACATTCTTAAGGACCCGAACCGCATTAAACCGGGGATGAGAATTCTGATCCCATGAATCAATAATTAAGATTTTGACTGTGGGGGACTGCCTTACACCGGGTAAGGCCGGTGTCGAAAATATTTAAAGGTCGGGAATTTATGGAAAAAGAAATTTTTCTTAAGAGTTTGCAAGATGAGCAGGTTTTATTCGGCAAGTACGATCAAAACCTGAAGTTGATTGAATCCGAGATGAAGGTTTCCGTCATTCGAACCGGGCAGGGGCTGAAGGTCATCGGGGAGCAGGCGGATACCGAGCGGGTTGAGGATATTATTGAGTATTTGTTAACGATTGTTGCTGATGGACGGGAAATCAAGAAACGCGATGTTATTTATGCCGTTCAATTGAAAAAACAGCATGAGGACGTCGATTTTAAGCAACTGGCGAAGAGGCTTATTCAGGTCCCTATTCGGGGAGGAGTTATTTCGCCAAAAACCAAAGGGCAGATTGATTACGTCGAAGCGATTCGTAAATATGATATTGTTTTCGGGATTGGACCGGCAGGGACCGGAAAGACATATTTGGCAATTGCCATGGCCGTGAATGCTTTGAAAAAAGGCCTGGTGAGAAGGATTATTCTTACCCGGCCGGCCATTGAAGCGGGCGAGAGCCTTGGTTTTTTACCGGGGGATATGATGGCAAAGGTTTCCCCCTATCTCCGCCCCATGTATGACGCATTGTATGAAATGATGGATCCGGATAAGGTGGAGCAGTATACGGAGCAAGGCATTATTGAAATCGCGCCTCTGGCTTTTATGCGCGGACGGACGTTGAATGAGGCGTTTGTTATTTTGGACGAGGCGCAAAACTCAACATCTTTTCAAATGAAAATGTTTCTGACCCGCCTCGGGTTTGATTCAAAGGTCGTGATCACCGGAGATCTGACGCAAAGTGATTTGCCTCGGGGAACGAAAAACGGATTGGCAGAAGCCCAGAATATCCTGGGGAAGATAGAAGACATCAAGTTCGTTTTATTAACGGGGGATGACGTTGTCCGTCATGAATTGGTCCAGAAGATTATCGAGGCTTACAGCCAGTTGGGTGAAAAATAAGGCGGGTATATGAAAAAGATGTTCAAAGAGAATATTTCCGTTGGCCATTTCTTCGCGGGAGTTCTTGTATTTGTAGTCATTTCAGGTTTCTGTTTACTTAAAGAATACCCCTGCATTCTTCCTTTATTGCTGCTTTTTTTCAGTCTCCATCTTTTTTTTATCAGGAAAGCCAGCCCCCGTTTATTTTTAAATTTAGGTCTGCTGATCGTTTTTGTCGTCGCAATGGCGCACTCTGTTGTCATTTGGGGCGAGTGGAGTCCATACTATATCCCGGCCGCATCGATCGGTCTGCTTACCATGATTTTATTCAATGATCTCGAACTTATGTTCATAATGTCATTGATCTCGAGTTGGGTTGTCACGCTTATTGTCGGCGGCGATAACGGAATGTTAGTCACCTTTTTTTTGGGAAGTCTGCTTGGGGCCTACACTATTCAGAATGCCAGACGGATAGGGACAATTATTAACGCGGGTTTATCAGTCGCATTTATTCAAATCTTGTGTGCGGTTATTTTGAAACCGGAAATGGCCTTTTTTTCGCCGGTATCATTCCTGCAATATTATATTCAGCCTTTTGTGATCAATGGTTTTGTCTCGGCCGGGATCACCATGATTTCTCTGAAAGTTTTTGAAAAGCTGTTTGATGTCGTCACAAACTTTACTTTATTGGAGTTGTCGGATTTCAATCAGCCGTTGTTAAAGCAAATGATCCTGGAAGCCCCCGGAACCTATCATCATAGTTTGGTGGTTGGAAATCTTTCAGAAGCGGCTGCCGATGCTATTCAGGCGGATTCCCTGCTAACCCGCGTCGGGGCTTATTATCATGATATCGGAAAGATGGATAAGGCGGAATATTTTACCGAGAATCAGGGAGTGAGCGATAATAAACACGACGATCTCGAGGCTTCGGTGAGCAAGCTGGTTATCATTAATCATGTTAAAAACGGAATCGAGTTAGCCAAAAAATACAGGTTGAATCAAAAAATAATTAATTTTATTCCACAACATCATGGGACCAGTTTGACTTTCTACTTCTATCAGAAGGCGCTGGAAGATGCTGACAGCTCTTCTAAAGTGGATGAAATGAATTACCGTTATCCGGGACCGAAACCGCAAACGAAGGAAACGGCGATTGTTTTATTAGCCGATTCGGTAGAAGCGGCTGCGCGTTCTCTAGAAGATCCTGCTCCAAAAAAGATTGAGGAATTGGTCAGGAAGATTATCAACAATAAATTTATTGACGGTCAGCTTGATGAATGCAATTTAACATTGAAGGAAATCGATCAAATCGCTTCAACCTTCACGAAAGTCCTTAGCGCCACCCATCACAGTCGTGTCAAGTATCCCAGTAAAAAGGGCAGAGGGGAATAAGATTTGCCTTGATCAGGGTTCCAGAGGTTGTTTCGTTCCTTCAATTGAGACAGATTGTGCCATGTTATACACGATTCATATCCATAATCAGCAAAGACGGATTGACCTCAACTCTATCCTGATAAAAAAATTCGTTCAGGCTGTGCTTCAATATCTTAAAGTTTATGAGGCGGACCTTTCTGTTGTTTTTGTCACAGACAAAAAGATTCAGTCCATCAATCGCAAGTTTTTAAATCATGATTTTCCTACGGACGTTATTTCTTTCGATCTTTCCGAAAAACAATTATCGCGGGTTAAACGGGTCAAAATCCATTTGATCGAGGGAGAGATTTATATCTCAACGGCTTCCGCTGTTAGAAATGCAAAAGAATATGGTTCTTCAAATATAGAGGAAATTTTATTGTATATAATCCATGGCATCCTTCATTTGTTAGGACACAACGATCATTCTTCACAGGAACGAAAACGAATGCGACGAAAGGAGCAGGAGGTTATGGACTTCCTCAGAAGGAACAGGCCCTGAGCGCGGACAGCCCGAGCCCATGCCCCGGTCATTTAACTTTTCCGGTTCCCAGAACCGTTTTTTTAAAAATTAAATCATGGCTATTATTTCCACCCCGGCAATTGTATTAAAGACCTATGATTTTCGAGAGACGAGCAGGATAGCTGTTTTTTTTACCCGTGATCAGGGCAAGGTCACTGGTATCCTGAAAGGCATTCGTAAAGATCCAAAAAAATTCGGTTCCAGCGTAGAGAATTTTTCCGTTAATGACATAGTTTATTATCAATACCGCAATTCCGATATCCATTTAATCAGTCATTGCGATATGCGCTCTTTTTTTTATCCGATTCGACAGGATTTTAAAAAGACAATGGCTGCGAGTTATGTTCTGGAATTGGTTAATCTGATGATGCCGATTGAGGCTGAGAACAAGAATATTTATGAGCTGATGACCTGTTTTTTTGAGGATTTACAGGGAATCGAGGATGTTGAGAGGTTGATCCGCTTATTTCAGATTAAAGCGCTTTCTTTTTCTGGGTTTAGGCCTCATCTTGATACATGTATTGCTTGTAACAAGAAGGTCCATGGCAAGGCATGGTTTGGCTTGAAAGAGGGCGGACTGATTTGCATTCTTTGTGGAGAAAGGCTTCATCAAACTCTCCATCCCATATCCCCCGGAACGATTTCTACAATTCTTTATGTTGAAAAGAGTCCCTGGAAAAACTGCCTGCGTATTCATTTGACCAGGAATTCACGCGATGAATTAAAGTATATTCTTAACAATTTCCTTGTATTTCATTTAGGAAAAAAAATCAAGTCGGCACAATATTTATAAAAGTTTTTAATATCAAGTCCCTTTAAATATACCTATTATCATTTTATTTAATTATATAGGGAGTTGACCTGAGCCTTTCTTGCTTTTATAATCATAACTAAATAAAAATATTAAAATAAGTAATATTTAAATGTTTTTTTCATAATTTAAAACACATTCAGGAGGGGTTATGCAAAGGATTGTTGTTGTCGGACCAGGGGCGTTGGGATGTTTGTTTGCGGGAAATCTGTCACGTACGGCGGAAGTTTGGCTTCTTGATCACGATCCGGCAAGGGCTGAGCGTATTGTAAGCGAAGGCGGGATTTTTTGCGAAGGTGTCACCAAATGGAATGCGAAAGTACCTGTAACCGCCAATACGGATGATATCGGAACAGCTGACCTGGTTATTTTATGCACGAAATCTTATCATACTGGTGAAGCATTGATGCATGCCAAACCCATCATTGGCGAACATACTGCAGTTATGAGTATTCAGAATGGAGTGGGTAACACTGAGTTTATTGAGCAGGTAGTGGGCAAAAGCAAAACATTTGCGGGGATTACCCATCATGCTGTGACTTTAAAGGGCGAAGGAAAAATCCACCATTTTTTTGACGGGCAAACAATTATTGGCAGCCTTTCATATGAATCCGCAGGAGTTTTGCTGACGATTCAAAAATTGTTCCAGGCCTCAGGGCTTAAGGTAGAAATATCGAATAATATTATCGGTCTGCTTTGGTCTAAACTTGTGATTAATACCGGAATTAACGCTTTGACGGCCATTACCCGACTGGAGAATGGGAAACTGCTTGAGTATGAAGGCACAGAAAAGATTTTAAAGATGGCTGTCCAGGAGGCCTTGCAGGTTACAGAGTCAAAAGGGATTAAGCTTTTGCACAAAGATCCTCTTGCAGCTGTTTTAAATGCCTGTCATGACAGCAGACATAATAGGTCTTCGATGTTACAGGATGTCTTAAGGGAAAGACATACTGAAATTGATGAAATCAACGGCATGATTGTTCATGAAGGAAGGAAACTGGGCTTGAATACTCCTGTCAATGAGACATTATATTTTTTAGTTAAAACAATTGAACAGAGTTATGCGTTAAGGATAAAGGATGAAGGATGATATCCGTAATTCTTCAAAATGAATCATGAAAGTTGTCATTCAACGCGTGAGTCGGGCTTCAGTTTCGGTTGAAGGAAAGATTGTAGGGCGGATTGGAACAGGTGCGGTGATTTTTGTTGGTGTCGCCAGGACTGATACTGAAGAAGATGCTGCTTATTTGGCCCGCAAGGTTTCAGAAATACGTCTTTTTTCAGACAAAGAAAACAAAATGAATGTTGGGCCTCGAGAAGCTTGCGCGCAATTTCTCATTATTTCACAATTTACGTTATATGGGGATTGCCGCAAAGGGCGCCGGCCCTCGTTTGATAAGGCGGCTCCTCCTGAAAAAGGGCAGGCAATCTATGAGCGCTTGGTGGAATTAATACGTAAGGAAGGTTTTGAGGTTGAGACCGGCCTTTTTGGTGCGATGATGAAAGTTGAATTGGTGAATGAGGGGCCGGTGACGTTTGTTCTGGAAAGTATTTAAAGGTTACTGTGACCTTTAATATGTGACGATTGTGACATTATGATGAATTTAATTGATACTCACGCGCATTTAGACGGCATTGATGATGTTCGCGGGGCGCTAAAGCGGGCTGAGTCCGCAGGTGTTCGTGCTATCGTCGCTGTTGGTGAAAACAAGGCGGCCAATCAGAAAAACCTGGATCTGGCAAGAAATACGAAACGTCCGGAAATTATTTTGGCCCTGGGGCTTCATCCCGGAAAAATTGAAAGTGACCTTATTGACGAAGAGCTCTTGTTTATTGAGAAGCACCTTGGCGAAGCAAAGGCTATCGGTGAAATAGGGCTTGATTTCTGGTATAAAGAGACGCGTAAAGATTCCAGGAAGAAAGAAGAGCAGCTCCAGGTTTACCGGCGGTTGCTGGAAATAGCCCGTGATAATGCATTGCCTGTATTAATTCATACTCGTGGTGCATGGCGCGAGGCTTTTGAGATGGCGAAAAGCGTTTGTATTCAACGGGCCGTCTTTCATTGGTATTCAGGCCCCATGGATGTCTTAAAGGACATCCTTGATAAAGGATATTTTATTTCAGCTTCTCCCAGTGTTGTCTACAGCGAGGAGGCAAGGAATTCTCTTGAATTTGCTCCGGTTGAACAGACTTTAGTAGAAACCGATTCCCCGGTTTTTTATAAACATTGTGAAGGCGGGTTGAAAGCTGAACCAAAGGATGTTTTCGTCACGTTAAAACATTATGCTCTCTTAAAAAAGCGCAGCGAGCAGGAACTGGCAGAGATATTAAATAAAAACGCCGAGTTGATCTTTAATCTGGATTAGATTATTGATGGAAGCTTTTTGAAGTTTTCTATATTAACGGAAAGGTTTTTCATGAAAAAGATTTTATTTGTGGGAATAATTGTCGGACTCCTTGTTGTGTCGGGCCTGTTTTTCTATTTAACGCAAACCAGAAAGGCATTGACTGTTGAACAGATAGTGCCTTCAGAGGCCATGTTTTATGTTCATGTGTTCGAACCGGGGCGAGTCCTGACAGATTTTTCGCAAACAGAACTTGTCAAGAAGATCAGGGCTGTCGAGTTTAAAAAGGTTTTGATTGAACTGAAAGCCAGCCAGGAAGAGATTGATCTGTATGATCAAATAACGCGACAGATATTTTCAAGGATGAATCAGGAGATTTTTTCGAGTTTGTTCTCACGTGAGTTTGCCGTCGCTTTTTATATGGATAATTCCAGTGAGGAGACGGATAGTAGAAAATTTATTAAATTTCTATCACAGATACTTTTGGTAACCCGTATCAAACCGGAGGCGAAGTTTATTGAAGTCCTTACGGCGGCGGTGTCGAAATTCAGCGATGAGGTTACTGAGACAACCAAGGAATATTTGGGAGAGACAGTACATGTCCTTCATTTGAAAGGGGCACTGCCAAGTATTGCTTATGTACGTTTCGGTGAGATATTGGCTCTTGGAGCAGGGGATACTGCGGTCAAAAGGGCCATCGAGGTCGTTAAAGGGAAGACCATATCGATTGATCATGATCCGGCCTTTCTTGAAGGAAAAAAGTCTTTTCTTCCTCAGGCCACAGTTCAAGGATATTTCCAATACGGCCTTTTTATGACTAAGATAAAGGATGCCGTATTGGCCTTGACGGAAAAGAACGATAAAATCAATCAGAAAATTTTGGAACAGATGGAAACGATGATGAAGGGTGTTCAAGGGTTCGAGACATTTATCTTTTCCAATCAAGTTGATCAGGTTGTTCATGGGCGGATTGATACAATCTTTAAACTGGATAAGATGTCAGAAGATTTGAAGCAGATATATCAGTTCAGCCCCGCAGATAATGCAAGTTTATCCTTTGTTCCTCGAGAAGCAATCATTTATTATTGGAATTCCTTATTGAGTCTTGAATCCTACTGGAAGGTTCTTAAGAAAGAATTTTCCTTGCCTTCATCTGAAGATGGGGAAAGTTCTCCGACGACAGTTTTTGGTCTTAACCTTGATGAAGTGGTTTCAATGTTGAGCAATCAATTCGGCGCTTATCTGACAGGATTCGAAATAACTGACCTTGCCCCCTTGCCGCAAGCAGTTTTTTTCTTAAATACCAAAAATGAAGAGGGATTAAGGGAGAAAATCAAGGGCTTTATCAGTAACCAGGGTTTGCTGAGAATTGAGCAGGAAGAATATCAGGGAATCAATATCGAATATATTGCCGGTATACCTTTGATACCATCGCAGTTGAAGCCGGCATACTGTTTTTTTAAGAATCATTTTTTTGCAGCAACGAATCCGGCATTGTTGAGACAGGCGCTTGATGCTGAAACGAGCCAGTCGTTATTAAGAAACAGCCAAGTATTTAGTCGTGATGAATACGGATTTACCGTTCCTATGAACAATATTTTCTTCGTTGAAATCGATCGACTGGTTACTGAAGTTATGCAATTGTTTCAATGGGCGAATGGATGGGCTGACGTGCAATATGCCCGGAGAAAGGCTTTTAAAGAGGGGGCTAAAAAGAGGCTGGAGGATATTTTGAAAGAAATCGATACGAAGAAAGCAGAAGTTGTTGAATTTGAAAAACAAATGGATAGCGATCGTCAGTCGATGGAATCATTGACCGTCTCACCTGAGACTGTTCGGAAAACAGATGCGGAATTGGAACGACAACGAAAACTGGAGATAACCTTCACCAACTCAATCAAGGCATTGCAAGAAGAGAAGCGCCAATTGTCAGAAGCCCGGGAGGCCCGGCGTCTTACTACTGATGGCCAGAAGAGGCTGGAAGAAATTGAGGATAACATGCTTAAACGCGAGGAGCAGTATGGGAAACTCCGTTCCGAGATCGATGGACTTGAAGCCAGGCGCAGTGAATTATCAGGCAAGACAGAGTTGAAGGGAGAACTTGAACTGAAAATTAATAAGGGAGAAGAAAAAGTCATGGCGATGCGGCAGGAGTTGCGCGCCCTGGAGGATAAAGAGACCGAACTTGACCACATGATCGAAGAGTACAGCAAAAAAGATCTGCTGACTCCTGAAGAACGGAAAGTAATCCTTGGCAATCTAGTCAACCCCCTGCTCGAGGCTTTTACTGAAATGGAGTGGGCCGGATCCTGGACAAAAATGATGGAGGATCGGATCAGGAGTGAATTTTTTCTGAAGGTCAAATAGGCTATTTTAAAAAACAGTTAGGATAAAACATGCCCAAGATTGTTAATAAGTTGATTTTAGGAAAAAATATCAAACGCATTGATATTGAGGCTCCTCAAATCGCCGCCAACTTTCATTTGGGTCAGTTTTTGATGGTGTGCCCTGAGAAAGGGAGTGAATGGATCCCTCTGGCCATCGCCGATGCCGATCCCCGCCGCAACATTATCAGTGTTATTTTCAAAGAAAAGGGTCCGGCAACCAGATGTCTCGGAGCCCTTCCGATTCATGAAGAGATTTTTTCCATTTCTGGTCCGTTTGGAAGGATTAATTCTCCCAAACAATTTGGTGTCGTCGTTTGCGTGGCTACCGATGTCTATGCCGCCCAGATTCTTCCTATATGCAAGGCTTATAGTCGTGCGGAAAATAAAGTAATAGGAATCATTTCTGCGAAAACAAAAACAGAGCTCATCCTTGAGCCCCAGATGCGGATCGCTTGCCACAAGCTTTTGTTGTCAACAGAGGATGGATCTTATCAGCGACGGGGAAATGCGTTCGGAATGTTGAAGAAGCTCTTTGATGAAGAAAATGTTAATTTGGTTTACAGCATCGGGGATACGGAGATGATGCGTGAAATCGCCGTGATGACAAAGGAACGCAATATTCCAAATTTGATCCAGGTTCAAACTATGATGGTTTGCGGCCGGGGTATTTGCGGTTCTTGCCGGGTTAAAGTTAAACAACAAGTCGTTTTGAGTTGTGAAGAAGGACCGGAATTCGACGGGCATCAGATGGATTTCGATTATTTAAAACATCGTATGGAAAGATCATGTCATCACCAGGAAGGGGCTGAGCCAATGGCAGGAGCCCCATGGATTTTCAAGCGTTTTATGGAAGAGGATTAAAGGAAATGAAAGTTAAGTTTGTTCCGACCCAATCATTGACGAAACGACTGAAAAATTTTTATGAGGTTGAATTGGGGTTTTCAAAAAAGGTGGCTGTAGATGAGGCAAGAAAGTTTCCTCAAAGCAATCTTCCCAGTTGTCAGCCGAAGTGCCCTTTAGGGATTAACATTCTTGAGTTTATCCGTTTTTTAAGAGAAGGGGATGTCGGCCAGGCCTATAAAAAGATTCGAGAGCAAAACAGCCTTCCGGCAATTTGCGGCCGGCTTTGCCAGGCTCCTTGTGAAGAGGATTTCGTGATAGGAAATAAAAAAGTCCCGATCGAGGTCAGGGCGCTAGAACGTTTTGTTGCAGATTACGGAAGACCGAAGATGTTTGGACGTGAAAGATTGACGTGTGCAAAAAAACGCGTGGCCATTGTCGGTTCAGGTCCTGCCGGTTTAGCAGCTGCAGCGATGTTAGGAAAAGACCTTTTTTGTGTTACTGTTTTTGAATCGCTCCCATTATTAGGGGGAGTACTTCGTTACGGCATTCCCGATTTCCGGCTCCCAGAATCAATTCTTGATGCTGAGATCGACCAGATCCGGGATCTGGGTGTTGAATTAAAGACAAACGTGACAATCGGATTGACCCCGAGCTTTGAGCAGCTCTTTACGGAAGGATTCTCGGTGATTTTAATTGCTGCGGGTAGATCCCGGCCTAAATTTTCTGGCTTGCCAGGGTTGGATGCGGCAGGTGTCTTTTACGCCCAGGAATTATTAATGGCACTGAAGTTTTTTCCTGATGTTTTCAAGAAAAAATTTAATGAAAAACTCGGGCAGAAAGTATTGATTATCGGCACCCAGTCCGCAGCACTGGATTGCGCCCGGGCTTGTCGTCGACTGGGGAAAAGGGTTGAAATTGTTTTCCCTGGCACCATAGAAGATTTGGATGTGCACCGAAATGAATTAAAATACGGTAAAGAGGAAGGGGTGGAGCTTCAGCCGATGACTAAACCTGTAGGGATTGAGGTGGATGATTCGGGCATGATTAAAGGAGTTCGGTGTAAACGCATGGATTTCGCTGAGAAAAATGGAGAGTGGGTTTTGACTCCGGTTCCGGATGGAGAGGTTGAGCTTCAGGCTGATTCGGTGGTGATTGCTGATAAGAATATGGTCAGCTCTTTAATTAAAAGAGTTTTACCAGATCTTAAATTTAATAAAGACGGAACGGTTTGGATCGACGAGAGAACCGGAGAAACATCGATCCCAAGGATTTTTGCGGCAGGAGACATGGTTGTCGGGGGGGAACATATTCTTGATGCCATGGTTTCAGGAAAGCGGGCTGCAGAGCATATTTCCGGATTCTTGAAGGAAAGCTGATCATAAGGACAAGAAGGGAAATTCAGATTAGCGATGCGAATAACCATATCGGATATTCAATTATTGAAAAACCAACGCCGGCCGATTGCTGTATTGACCGCGTACGATTATCCTTTTGCCCAAATTCTTGATGGGGCGGGAACGGACATCATTCTTGTCGGAGATTCCCTGGCGAACGCAGTTCTTGGGCTCAAATCCACGACGGAGGTAGGGATTGAGGAAATGGTACACCATGCCAAAGCCGTGAACCGGGCCGTTAAAAAGGCTATGGTTGTCGGTGATCTGCCATTTAGTTCATACCAGATTGAGGGCGCCGATGTCCTGAAGGATGCGCGGCGATTGATTGAAGCCGGTTGTGATGCGGTTAAAGTGGAATGGTTTAAAAATTGTTTGGATGTGGTGAAAGTTTTGCGTTCTGCCGGTCTTGCGGTGATGGGACATATCGGATTAACGCCCC
The DNA here is from genome assembly GCA_040753435.1 of Candidatus Omnitrophota bacterium. Classification (GTDB taxonomy): domain Bacteria; phylum Omnitrophota; class Gorgyraeia; order Zapsychrales; family JANLHA01; genus JAKLFA01. The sequence goes on from JBFMEN010000068.1 coordinate 14,683, forward strand.
AGACAGCAGACGAACTAGGCGGATTTAAGGTCCAGGGGCGAACCGCGGAAACTGCAAAACGTCTTTATGACCAGGCATTGGCTCTTCAACAGGCGGAATGTTTTTCAATTGTACTTGAATGCGTTCCCGGAACCCTTGCCAGGATCATCACGGAAAAGTTGACAATCCCGACGATTGGAATCGGCGCGGGAGCTTTTTGTGATGGTCAGGTTCTGGTGCTTCACGATATGTTGGGCCTTTTGGAAGGCAAGCCTCCGAAATTCGTTAGGAAATTTGCGGATTACCGGCGTGATGTTGGAAAAACTATCGAAGATTACTTGACCGCAGTGCGGTGTCATGAGTTTCCGGGTGATGCTGAAAGCTACGGAATGCAGGAAAAGGAGTTGGAGATGTTCATAAAAACAGTCAATCAAACAGGCGAATTTTCCGATTGTTGAGGCCGTTTGTCCTGGAAATTATCATTTTACCACGTATAAAATCCTTGCGTTTTTATGGAGTTTTGTTAGAATAAATCCTCGTTTTCATTCTTCATATAAAATTAATCTTTAATATTCTAAATTCTTTAAGTTAAGTTTTTTCGCTATGTCTCGAAGTGTAAACATGGATACAATTGTCTCGTTGTGCAAAAGGCGAGGCTTTATTTTTCAGTCTTCCGAAATCTACGGAGGCCTCTCGGGTGCGTGGGATTACGGGCCGTTAGGCGCCGAACTCAAACGCAATGTCAAGAATTCCTGGTGGAAAAGCGTCGTTCATGACCGTGACGATGTCACAGGCCTTGACGCGAGCATCCTGATGCATCCAAAAACATGGGAAGCGTCAGGACATACGCAAAATTTTACCGATCAACTGGTCGATTGCAAAGAGTGCAAACGCCGGTTTCGGGCCGATCATATCGGCGAAACTTGCCCGGCTTGCGGGTCGAAAGAATTTACGGAAAGCAGGGCTTTTAATTTAATGTTAAAGACGCATTTGGGCGCGATGGAGGATTCAAGCAGCCTTGTTTATCTTCGCCCGGAAACCGCTCAAGGTATTTTTGTCAATTTTCTGAATGTCTGTGATACTACTCGCAAAAGACTCCCCTTCGGAATCGCCCAGATTGGCAAGTCTTTCCGTAATGAAATTACCCCTGGAAATTTTACTTTCCGTACTCGGGAATTTGAACAGATGGAGCTGGAATATTTTTCACGGCCGGAACAGGCTGAAGATTGTTATTGTAAATGGATTGAAGCCCGTTTTCAGTGGTATTTGGACAATGGACTTAAAAAGGAAAATTTACGTCTGCGACCCCATGGCCAAGAGGAACTGGCTCATTATTCTGCGGCTTGTACTGATATTGAATATTATTTTCCGTTTGGATGGTCAGAGCTTGAGGGGATAGCTAATAGAACAGATTACGATTTGAAACAGCATTCCGGGTTTTCCGGAAAAGATTTGAAGTACAAAGATAATGTAACCCGGGAGGAGTTCTTCCCTTATGTCATTGAACCTTCCGGAGGAGTTGATCGGGCCACGTTAGCTTTCTTGGTAGATGCTTATGATGAGGAAGAGGTCAATGGGGCATTGAGAACCGTTCTTCGTTTTGATAAAAAACTGGCGCCGATTAAAGTTGCCGTTTTGCCTCTATTAAAGAAGAACAATGATATCGTCTCATTGGCCAAGGCGATCAAACAGGATTTACAGAAGCACATGGTTTGTGTTTATGACGACACGGCTTCTATTGGAAAACTTTATCGCAGACAGGACGAGGTCGGGACGCTGTTTTGTGTGACAGTTGATCCGCAGTCCCTGGAGGACAAGCAAGTCACTGTCCGTTTCAGGGATTCCATGGATCAGGAGCGTATTCCGACGGATCGTTTAAAGAATTATTTGCTGGAAAAACTTTATATTTAAAACTGTTTCCAAAAAGAAAGGCGAGGAACATGGTTCAAAAAGTAAAGTATGTTTATGCATTCGGCGGTGGAAAAGCCGACGGAAAGGCAACAATGAAAGAGCTCCTTGGCGGTAAAGGGGCAAACTTGGCCGAGATGTCGAATATCGGCATCCCTGTACCTCCGGGATTCACGATCACAACCGATGTTTGTGAATATTTTTATAAGCACGGTAAGAAAAAACCTGATTCTCTTGATAAGGAAATCGACGAGCACATCAAGAAGCTCGAGAAGAAAATGGGGGCCAAGTTTGGCGATAAGGATAATCCTCTGTTGGTTTCCGTTCGTTCCGGTGCGGCAGTTTCTATGCCGGGGATGATGAACACTATTTTGAACCTGGGGATCAATGATGAAGCTGTTGAGGGTCTGGCGAGAAAGACGAACAATGAACGAATGGCCTGGGATTCTTACCGCCGTTTCATCAATATGTTCGGCGATGTCGTTATGGGCGTAGATCATGAACATTATGAAGAAGCCTTAAACGTGATTAAGAAAAAATATGGCCGAAAACAGGACACTGAGTTGACGACGGCAGAGCTTAAAGAAGTTGTGGCGGCTTATAAGGAAGTTTATCAGAAGCATGTCGGCAAGGGATTTCCGACAAATGCCAGGGAACAACTGGGCTATGCTATTGACGCTGTTATCGGATCTTGGATGATTCAAAGGGCCGTTACGTATCGTACGATTAACAAGCTTTATGGTTTAAAGGGGACGGCCGTTAATGTTCAGGCCATGGCCTATGGGAATATGGGCGAAACCTCTGGGACCGGCGTTGCTTTTACCCGCAGTCCTGCCGACGGTACCAATCATTTCTTCGGCGAATATCTTGTGAATGCGCAGGGAGAGGACGTTGTCGCAGGGATTCGAACCCCGGAACCAATTTCTGATTTAAAGCGCGACATGCCTAAAATTTACAAACAGCTGGATGATATCCGTCACAAGCTGGAGCAGCACTACCGTGAAATGCAGGATGTCGAGTTTACGATTCAGGAAGGTAAACTTTTTATGCTTCAAACCAGGACCGGAAAGAGAACCGGGCTTGCGGCGGTCAAGATTGCTGTTGACATGGTCAAGGAAGGTTTGATCACTGAAAAAGAAGCATTGATGCGCATTCAAGGTGATCACTTGAATCAGTTACTGTTCCCGATTTTTGATTTGGAAGATAAGACCAAGGCCATCAAGGAAGGTCGTGTATTGGCCAAGGGACTTCCGGCAGGTCCAGGCGCAGCTAACGGACAAGTTGTTTTCACTGCGGATGAAGCTGAAAAATGGGCCAAATCCGGCAAGAAAGTCATTCTTGCCCGAAAGGAAACCTCTCCTGAAGACGTTGCCGGTATGTGGGCAGCTCAAGCTATTTTGACTTCAACGGGCGGTATGACCTCTCATGCGGCTGTTGTTGCCCGCGGTTGGGGAAAATGCTGTGTTGTCGGTTGCGGAACGCTACATATCGATTATAAAAGCAAGCAGATCAAGGTTGGCAATGAAGTTATTAATGAGGGAGATTTTATTTCGATCGACGGAGCCACAGGTGAGGTCCTTAAAGGATCTTTAAAAACAACTGATTCCCCCGTAATTGATGGTTTTATTAATAACAGTGAGGTCGCCAAAAAACATCCGATCTACAAGATGTTTATGTCGATTATGAAATGGGCAGACAATGTTCGTGAAATAAAAGTTCGTACCAATGCCGATTCTCCTCAAGATGCGGCCAATGCACGGGCTCTGGGCGCTGAGGGAATAGGTCTCTGCAGAACAGAACATATGTTCTTTGAAGGCGAGCGAATCTGGGCAATCCGGGAAATGATATTGGCCGGAGATCAACAGGGGCGTGAAAATGCTCTTGCCAAACTTCTTCCGTATCAACGGCAGGATTTTGAGGGTATCTTTAAGGCAATGAATGGCCTCCCTGTCACTATTCGCCTCCTTGATCCGCCACTGCATGAGTTTTTACCGCAGGATCAGGCAGGACAGGAAGAAATGGCCAGACGTTTGGGAACAAGCGTAGATCAGGTCAAGGCCAAAGTTGGCCAACTTCATGAAATGAACCCGATGCTCGGCCATCGCGGATGCCGCTTATCAATCACTTATCCTGAAATCTGTAAGATGCAGGTCAGGGCTATCATTGAAGCCGCTTGTAATATGGCGCAGAATAAAGTTAAAGTATTTCCGGAGATCATGATTCCGTTGATTGGAACGAAAGAGGAATTTGATCTTCTGGAAGTGCTGATCAGGGAAACAGCCGACGCCATTATTAAAGAGAAAAAGTCCAGGATCCAGTATATGGTGGGAACTATGATCGAAATCCCGCGTGCAGCCTTGGTCGCCGATCAGGTAGCGGAGAGGGCCGAGTTTTTCTCATTTGGAACCAATGATCTTACCCAGATGACACTCGGTTTCAGCCGTGATGATATTGGTTCTTTCCTTCCTGAATATATCAATAAGAAAATCTATCGAACAGATCCATTCGCATCTATTGATCAGACAGGTGTTGGTCAATTGGTGAAAGTGGGTGTGGAACGCGGTCGCTCTGTTCGAAAAGAACTTAAATGCGGCGTTTGCGGAGAGCATGGAGGAGATCCTGATTCTATAAAATTCTTCGTTTCAGCCGGACTCAACTATGTAAGCTGTTCGCCTTATCGCGTTCCGCTTGCCCGTTTGGCGGCTGCGCAAGCAGTTATTGAGAAGGAGAAAAAAGGAGCAAAAAAATCTCCTGTTAAAAAAGCTAAAAAGAAGAAATAAGCATGTTGAATGACGCCCGGTAAAAACCGGGCGTCATTCTTTTTGCCCTTTATTGCTTGCCAAGGAAACGAAGTTTTAATATATTAGTAGCTGTATAAAAACTTCAAACGAGTGTAAAAACGTACTATGGATCCAATCAAGTCTTATTTTAAAGATGTTCGTAGTATTCCGCTCTTGACTCCTGAAGAAGAGGTCGCCCTTGCCCGACGTGTAAAAAAAGGCGATGCCGAAGCCCGTAAAAAAATGATCCAGTCAAACCTCCGCCTTGTTATCAGTATTGCAAAACGCTATATCAATTTGGGTGTTCCGCTGAGTGATCTCATTGAAGAGGGAAATATCGGACTGATGCGGAGTGTGGAAAAGTTTGATCATAGAAAAGGATTCCGCTTCTCAACATATGCTGCTTGGTGGATCAAACAGGCGATCTCCCGTTCCATCATTGATCAAGGGAAGATGATCAGGGTCCCTGTTTATAAAAATGAAGAGATTTTGAAGTACAAGAAAGCGTCAGAAACTCTGACACACCGTTTAAATCGTAAGCCGCGAGTAGCTGAAATTGCCAAAAAGCTTCAGCTTCCTATCGATAAGGTCCGTGAATACGAGCGTTTTATTGCCAAGATGTCCAGCTTGGATGCCCCGTTAAGTGAGGAGGGAGATGGCCAGGTTAAAGATATAATCGCTGATGAAACCATGGTCAATCCACAGGAACAGCTCGAAGAGTTTTTTAATAAAGAACGGGCGCGAAATCTTCTTGAAAATTTGACGGAACGGGAACAGAAAATCCTTTTGTTGCGCTACGGGTTAGAAGATGGAACGGCAAGAACGCTCGCAGAGATCGCAAAGGAAATGAGCGTGTCCAGGGAACGGGTGCGTCAGATAGAGGGAGCCGCAATTAAGAAAATTAAAAAGATGATTGAGGATGAAAAAAACATCGATGGCAGATTTTAAAATCACAAAAAGAAAAAAGACTTTCGTTCTCGTGGTACCGCGTTTTGAGGACATCTTTAATTCTTTTTACTCCGGTGAAGTGATTAAAGGTGTAACCGCTGCCGCAAGCCGTTTGGGGATCGATATTCTTGTCCATCTCACAGACCGAAACGATCATCAAACCTGGTTAAGCAGCAGTCTTTTGAACTATCAGCCTATTGACGGGGTTATTTTTGCCGATATTGATAATGATCTGAATGTGGTAAAACGTGTCATCCGAAAAGGCATTCCCGTCATTATTTTAAATAATTATTTAAAACAACCGATAAATTGTATTTCAATTGACAATTATAAAGCAGGCGCCGAGGCTGCTGAAATCTTTGTAAAGAATAAACATACGCGTATCGCAACCATCGCCGGAGAGCAGCGAACCCAGGCGGGCCAAACAAGATTGATGGGATTCTGTGATGCTTTAAAGACCATGGGGATTGATGTGCCTAAAAATTATATTGCGTTTGGTGACTTTTTAAGAACCCCGGCGAGAAAAGCCGCAGAGAAGCTGTTAGACTTGAAAAATCCGCCTACAGCGATTTTCGCGGCGTCTGATGTTATGGCGCTTGAGGTCATGGATGTTGCACTCGGCAAAAAGATTAAAATCCCTGAAGAATTGTCGTTAATCGGTTTTGACGATAATCCGTTGGCTTTCACCGCTTCTATTTCCTTATCCACATTCGCTCAGCCTATTGGCGATATGGGTCGTTTGGGTGTTGAACATTTAAAGAAGCTCAACGAAGGAAAAGAACCCTTTCCGTTTAAATTAATGCTTCCTGCTGTTTATGTTTCCCGAAATTCTGTTTCCAAAATAAAATAATCTGAGAGGAAAACCTATGGAGCAGCCCGATCTTAAGCGGTTCATACGTGATGTTCCCGATTTCCCGAAACCAGGAATTCTGTTTAAAGACATCACTCCTTTATTAAAAAATCATCATGCTCTGGAAAAGACCATCGCGATGATGGCTGAAAAATATAAGAGTGAGAAGATTGATTACGTCGTTGCCGTCGAATCAAGGGGTTTTATTTTCGGTGCCTTGCTGGCACAGAAATTAAGCGCCGGTTTGGTTCCCATAAGAAAGAAGGGAAAACTGCCTTATAAAACCAAACAGGTTTCCTATGATCTGGAATATGGGAAAGACACATTGGAAATCCATGAAGATGCTTTGGAACCAGGAAAAAAGGTATTGATCGTTGATGACCTTCTGGCTACGGGGGGGACTGTTAAGGCGGTTGTTGAATTGGTCAATGGTTTTTCTGTCGGCATTGTTGGAGCAGCCTTTGTGGTAGAATTGAAATTCCTGAACGGCAGGGATAAATTAAAAGACCTGCCGGTTTATTCGATAATACAATTTTAAAAAGGTATCCTGTTGCAATCAATTATAACATTTGGGATTTATTTCAAGCGTGCCTGTAGCTTCCGCCAACAAGCTTTGGCGGACCCACCTCTGGCGGGCAGTGGTAACGCGTTGTATATTATAAAGCTGTGATCTGCTAATCTCGTTTTATTTTGCGCCTGTAGCTCAGTGGATAGAGCGCGGCTCTCCTAAGGCCGGCGTCGGAGGTTCGATTCCCCCCAGGCGCATTTTCACTTAAAGTAAAATTTTTCATAAGCAGTACCCCGCCTAAAATTTGTCAAACAGGAAAAAATGTAAAAATTTTTTTGACAGGTTTGCATAACTGTGTGAGAATAAAACAGTTTCACCTTTAACCCAGTGATGATCTTAAGCGGACAAGAAAGGGGGTGAGGCGCTTTCTGCAGTCAGGGATCATCAAGTTCTGGTCTACGTGTTAATTATCTAGGCCATACGATAGACTTAGTTTTCATAAATTAAGTGATTGACTTTGAGGAGGAGAACTCAAATATGAAAAAATTGTTATTTGCCATTTTCGCTGTGACGCTTTTGGCTGTGCCTGCAATGGCATCTGTCCAAAGTGTTAAAGTCAGCGGAGACATCGAAAGTACTTATTTAATTCGCAATAATTTTGATTTAACGAATTATGAGCAGAGCGTGTTGTTCACTCAAACCCGTTTGCGTGTCGATTCGGATTTGACCGATAAGGTTTCAGCCACGATCGCCATGATCAACGAACGAGTCTGGGGGGAAAATGACTCAGCATCTTCTGACATTGACCTTAATTTGGCTTATGTAACGATGAAAGAAATGCTTTATTCACCGTTAACAGTCACTTTGGGACGTCAGGAATTTGCTTTTGGTAATTCTTTTGTCGTTGATTCCCGAGGTTCAAACAACACGGCTCCTACTGATTCAGGATTAAACAATGTTGCTGAAGATCTCACCAAGCAAACAGCAAAGGATGCATTAAGGTTAAATTTTGATTATGATCCTTTGACAATCGACGTGTTGTATGCAGCCATCGACCAGAACACGGTCACTGGCGCAGTTGATTCAGATGATACCGATCTCTATGGGGTCAATGTCGGATATCAGTTCAACAACGACAAGAATACCATGGTTGAAGGTTATTTCTGGGCACAAGATGAGGACAGTACCGATAACAAAATCTACATGCCGGGTGCTCGCGTTAGTACGAACATCACGGATTCGTGGATTGTCCAAGCCGAAGCAGCCATGCAGTTGGGCACGTATAGTCCAGCAGGGGAAGAATTTGATCGCGAAGCTTTCGCCGGTCAGTTAATTTCCAATTACATGCTTCCAATTGCCAAGGCTTATCAGCCTGTTCTCGGTGTAGCTTATTCTTACTATAGCGGTGATTCAGATTCTTCAACAGGAGATTATGATAATTGGGATCCTATGTATGAAAATCAGGGCACGGGCAAGATTGCAAATGCCTTATTTAATGCATCCAATTCCCATGTCTTGGGCGCGAACCTGAGCATTGTTCCTGCCGAAGATTTCACGGCTAATCTTTACTATGATTATCTCTGGATGGATAAGAATCTTAGCAGTGCGTTTACTCTTATCCAGCCGGACGGAACGGCTGCAACCCCAAGTCAAGACACCGACGAGACGGAGCTTGGTCATGAGGTCGGACTCGTTCTTACTTATGATTATACGGAAGATGTTCAATTCGGCGCACGTGCCGGATGGTTCCTTCCGGGACAGCGTTTCGAAGATACAGAAACGGATGACGCAGCATCTCAATTACTGTTGAACGCAAAGGTTGCTTTCTAAGCAATGTTTGTTGAAGGATGTTTTTGCGGGGGAGGGTTAAAACCTCCCCCGCAATTTTTATAAGCATTATCGTTGTTTTTGCCGGTCGTTTGTTTTTTAAAATCCATCTGTCCTTATTTCTTCCCTTGCACTGACTTACATGTGAGCTTGATGAATCTCTCGTCGATAA
>JBFMEN010000069.1:0-119441 GCA_040753435.1 Candidatus Omnitrophota bacterium
TATTCGCGCAAGCTTTTTGGACTCATAGTGTTACCCCTTTCGTAGAGTGAAAGGGTAACATGAATTATGAGTCAACGAATCCGCAGTTTGGATTCCACGGGTAACATTTTTTATGAGTCAATTCGTATGTTTAGTAATTTCTTGTCTGTTTTTTGAAGATAGGCTATACTGACGTGGTCATTTTTCCATTAGTCCATAATCTTATATAAACGGTTAAAACCGGACAGGGAGCAAGACATGACCATCGACCCGCAAACAAAATCCATGTTGCTGCAATTTCAAAAAAATGAAATTACCGAGCATCATATTTATTTAAAGCTTTCACGGATTATTAAGGGCGAAAAGAATCGTGCCCTGCTCAAGAAGATTGCAGCCGATGAACGCGATCATTACTTTATTTTTAAAAAGTATACGAATGAAGATGTTCGGCCGGACCACGCCAGGATCGTTTGGTATTATTTAATCAGCCGGATTTTTGGTTTGTCATTTGGCCTTAAATTGATGGAGCGGGGGGAGGGCAATGCCCAGAAACAATACGGGCGCGTAACGAACCCCATTGTCGAAGTTGAAAAGATACTTACGGATGAGGATGCTCATGAAAACGCGTTGCTTAATCTTTTGGATGAGGAAATGCTCCAGTACACCGGCTCCATGGTTCTGGGGCTGAATGATGCCCTGGTGGAATTAACCGGCGCCCTGGCCGGGTTTACGCTGGCCTTGCGCAACACAAAGCTGATTGCCCTGGTCGGGCTGGTGACAGGTATTTCCGCGGCACTCTCCATGGCCTCATCGGAATACCTTTCAACAAAATCCGAAGAAACTAACAAAAATCCGCTAAAAGCATCGGTTTATACTGGTGTGGCATATTTGGCTACTGTTTTTATTTTGATCACCCCATATTTAATCGGCACCAATTATTTTGCGTGTCTCGGCGCTGCTCTGATGGCTGCGGTTGTGATTATCTTTTGTTTTAATTACTATATTTCCGTTGCCAAAGACAGGCCTTTTAAAAAGCATTTCCTGGAAATGGTTGGCCTGAGCCTGGGAGTGGCAGTTATCAGTTTTCTGATTGGTTTTTTGTTAAGAAAAATCCTTCCAGTAGAAGTCTAGAAACCGGGAAATTTTTTTGTCTCCACAATAATATATAATTTATTGACGTCTTTGGATTCATGTTAAATAATGTTTTAGTCTGATTTATTCAAACAGAGGCGGTATTATGCCTGATGAAAAAAAACCATCGAGAGATTCCTGGTCGTCAAAATTAGGGATTATTCTGGCGGTCGCCGGTTCAGCAGTTGGCTTGGGAAACTTCCTTCGTTTTCCGGCTAAAGCGGTCGCCAATGGAGGCGGAGCCTTCATGATTCCGTATTTTGTTTCGTTCTTTCTGATAGGTATTCCATTGATGTGGATTGAATGGACGCTGGGACGTTTTGGCGGCGGTTTCGGCCATGGCACGGCGCCGGGCATCTTTCACAGTGTGACAAAAAAGAACCGTTTCATCAAATATTTCGGCGTTATCGGTATCTTTGGGCCGATGGTCATTTTCATGTACTATCTTTACATTGAGTCCTGGGCCCTGGCCTACAGTTTTTTCTCTTTAACAGGACATTTGAGCCAGGTGGCCGATCAAACGCAAATGCAGGAATTCCTGCAAGCCTTCCAGGGTTTGACCAAGAATGAGTTTTTTTCCAGCCTTGCTCCGGCATACACGTTTTTTTTAATTACTTTTTGTTTAAATATTATTGTTATATATCACGGCATTAAAGGGGGGATTGAGCGGCTAAGCAAGGTGGCTATGCCGCTATTGTTTTTATGCGGGCTTATTCTGATGGTGAGGGTTGTGACACTGGGAACGGTGAACCCGGGAAGGCCGGGCTGGGACGTTTCAAACGGCTTTGGATTTCTCTGGAATCCGGATTTTAATTCGCTTAAGTCAGCCAAGGTCTGGCTGGAGGCGGCAGGACAGGTGTTATTCACCTTAAGCGTGGGGATCGGCGTTATTTTGACTTACGCAAGTTATCTGAAAAAAACTGATGACATCGCTCTTTCCGGCCTGACTGCGGCCAGCATGAACGAGATCGCGGAGGTTATTATCGGCGGAAGTATTATCGTACCGGCGGCCTTTGTCTTTTTCGGTCCCGTAGAGATCCGGGCGGTTGTTGATTCAGGAATATTTAACCTCGGATACGTAACCATGCCGCTGATCCTTCAGCGATTGCCCCTGGCGGAGATCCTGAGTTTTCTCTGGTTCTTTTTTCTGTTTATCGCCGGGATTACTTCCTCGGTTTCCCTGGCCCAGCCGGTTATCGCTTTTATGGAGGATGAGTTTAATTTATCGAAAAAGAAAACGGTGATGATTTTCGCCGTTGCCGCCTTTATTTTATGTCAGCCCGCTGTGCTTTTTTTAGGAAAGGGCGTGGTTGATGAGCTTGATTTCTGGGGCGGGACATTCTTTCTGGTTATTTTCGCCGTTATTGAAACAATTTTATTCAGTTGGGTTTTTGGTATGGAGGCGGCTTGGGATGAAATTCATCTGGGATCGGATATGACTATTCCCGGGATTTATAAATTCATCATCAAATATGTGACGCCGCTCTTTTTATTGATCATTTTAGTGATGTGGTTTTTTCAGGAATGGCTGCCGGTTATCCTGATGACGAATATTCCGGAGCAAAACCGTATTTACATTTTAGCGACCAGGGCCGGCTTGTTTTTGATTTTTACGACAATTGCCCTTATGGTTAAAATCGCCTGGCGCAGAAAACGGCTGGAGGGACTCATATGAACGCAAGCGGCTGGATATTTATGGCGTTGTCATGGATCGGGATTTTGTCGGTTGCTGCTTTCTGTTTTGTCCGGATTTTCAAAAAAGATACAGGCCTTGATTAGGACCCCCGCTTAAATTTTATGAAAAAAAACAGAACCATTTTGAATCATAATCCGGAAGCTATGATTTCTTTCAGCTTCCTCCTGGCGATCTTAGTCGGCGCCATTCTTTTAAAACTGCCCTGGGCGACAATCCACCAGCCGCTCTCATGGATTGACGCTTTCTTTATGTCAACCTCCGCCGTCTGTGTAACGGGATTGACCGTTATTGATGTCGGCCGCGATCTGACGCTGTTCGGGCAGTTGGTGATTTTGACCCTCGTCCAGGCAGGCGGGCTGGGAATCATGACATTCTCGTTGATTTTTCTGGTCATGATGGGCAAAAGAATCTCACTGATCTCCAGGTTTTCCATTCCCCCGTTAACCCAGGATATTAACCTGCAGAATGTTAAATTCTCATTGTTTTTTATTTTAACCATGACGCTGATCATCGAAGGGATCGGAGCTGTCCTGCTGTTCATAAATCTTAAACAGTTTCATCCGTTCCCGTTTGCGTTATATAGTGCGGTTTTCCATTCGATTACTGCCTTTTGTAATGCCGGTTTCAGTTTATACAGCGACAGTATGATAGGTTTTCAGAATCATCCGTTTATATTATTTATTTTAATGGGATTGATTATTCTTGGAGGATTGGGTTTTATCGTTATTTATGAACTTTTCACGGTGATTCTCCATCGACGAAAAGATCACCGCAGGCTGCCTTTAAGCCTCCATACGCGTATCGCTCTTTCTGCGACCGCAGCCTTATTGTTAACCGGCGGACTGGTCATCTGGTTGTTGGAAGGCAATAATCTTTTGCGCGGGATGCCTGAAGAATATAAAATCCTTAACGCTTTTTTTCTGTCGGTGACTTCCCGGACTGCCGGGTTCACTACCGTTGATCTTGGGGGTTTATCAAATGCCGCCGTATTGCTGGTGTCGCTGTTGATGTTTATCGGGGCATGTCCCGGATCAACCGGTGGTGGAATCAAGATTCATGTTTTTGTTACGCTATTAAACCATATCAGAAGTAAAATCAGGGGGTTTTCATCGACCAATGTTTTTAAACGAAAGATTCCGGACCATATCGTTGAGCGTGCATTGGCTATTTTTGTTTACGCGATCTCGCTGTTGACGATTGCCATCTTTGTCCTTCAAATTACCGAGAACCTCGATAGCTCAACCATGGTTGCCAGGGAACGTTTTCTCGATACCGTGTTTGAGGCGGCTTCCGCTTTTGGCACCGTTGGGCTTTCGACGGGATTGACGCCATTTTTGTCCTACTGGAGTAAAATAATGGTCATCATCCTGATGTTTGTCGGCAGGATCGGTCCGTTGACGTTCGGGGTCGCTTTAATTATTCAGCAACGCCGCAAGATTATGTATGAGTTCCCTGAAGAGGATGTTGTTGTAAGCTAAGATGGTATTAATGAAATTTTATGAAGAGGGAGTGAAACTATGCAAACGATTCTAATTATCGGGCTCGGACATTTTGGGACAGCCCTGGTTAATGAATTGTCGAAAAGCAATGTTGATCTGATCGTGATCGAAGAAGATCAGGAGCGGGCGGACTCGGTCAAAGATATGGCGGAACATGTTGTAGTGGCTAATGCCGCCAATAAGGACATCCTTGAAAAATTTGCCCAAAACATTGACTGTGCCATTGTCTGTTTAAGCCAGCGGATCGACAGCAGCGTTTTAATCACCTATCAATTGAAAGAAATCGGGGTCCCCAAAATCATTGCGAAGGCAAGGACTAAGGACCATGGAGAAATTTTGAAATCGATCGGCGCTGATGAGGTCATTTATCCGGAAGAGGAGACGGCCAGGCGGGTCGCGCGCAGCCTCGGTTCAACCGATATACTGGATGCCATCAGACTTTCCGACGATTTCGAAATTATCGAAATACCGGTTCCGCAAAATTTTATCAAGAACAATATTAAGGAATTGCAGTTACGTAACAGATATGAGATTGATATCCTGGCCGTCAAGAATCCGTTGACCGGCGCGATCAGGATCATGCCCCCGCCGGATTATGAGTTTCAGCCGGACGATGTCATTATCTTTATCGGTCCAATCGCTTCTGTTTCAAAACTCAAAAACCGGTAAAGGAACAAATTAATTTCCGTTTATCAATTCACTCCAAAGGAAGAGAAGTGATGATTTCTGAAAATGGACACGCTCAAATTGATGTCAAAAAGATTCCGTGGTTCCGTTATCCATCGATATGGACCCGGCAGCTATATCTCTGGATGATCCACTGGGCCGATACTCCTTATGGAGTTCCCGCGCTTTTTTTAATCGCTGTCGCCGAATCGAGCTGTTTTCCGCTGCCTCCGGATATTCTGTTGATCGCCCTTGCCCTGAGTAAACCTGCCCGGGCCTTTTTTTACGCATTGATCTGTTCAATCGGTTCGGTTTTGGGAGGTTTGCTGGGTTATGCGCTGGGATTCTTTTTCTGGAATGCGGTGGGGAATTTTTTTCTCACACACATTATTTCTCCCGAACTGTTTCAGACTGTCTGCCACAAGTATCAGTTGTACTCGTTCTGGATTGTCTTTTCAGCGGCCTTCACTCCGATCCCGTATAAGGTCTTTACGATCACCAGCGGTGTAAGCCATGTTAATATCTGGGGCTTTCTGATTGCGTCCGTGATTGGCCGTTCGATGAGGTTTTTTCTGGTTGCTGCCATTCTTTACTTTTTTGGCGAGGCCGCGAAGAAATTTATTGAAAAGCATTTTGAATGGATCACGCTTGTTTTTACCGCGTTGCTGATCCTGGGATTTGTTTTTATCGAGAAACTTATTTAGCAGCTTGAGATCGGCTTTCCCCCAATTCGCCTGATATTAATTCCCCCGATTGATTTATCTTCCTTTCTTTAGATATGGGGAATTAATGGAGCAATTTGCGGAACAAATTTTTCACCGGAATTCGCGCCGTCCGTTTTTATGGATTTGCTTAATCTTTATCCTTGGCATTGTCATCAGCCAATATTCTCCCATCCCGCTTTACGTTTATTGTTCGATTACGTTTATTTTTATCGCTATAACTTCCTTTTTTATCTATGCCAAAGCATACAAGGCAGACCTGGCTGCTTTCTTTCTCCTGCTGGCGGTTTTCGGTTCAGGGGCGGTGCACGCCAAAAATTTCCAGACATTTTCAGCTTGCCATCTCCTGAAACATTCCGGTGATTTTTATGACGGCCCGGTTTTGCTTGAAGGAAAAGTTATTTCGGATGTTGAAAAACGAGTCTTTTGGAGAGGTGAAAAAATAGTTTTTACCCTGGGTGTGAGAGCCATTAAGACAAAATCAGTTTGGCGGGAAAGGGAGGGGAAGGTTCTCGTGAATCTTTTTCGAGACTGTGATATCCGTTATGGGGATGAGGTGACGCTGGAAGGAAAGTTATACCGGCCTTTCAATTTTATTAATGAAAATAATTTTTCTTACCGGGAGTTTCTGTACCGAAAAGGGATCGCGTTCATGCTGAGCGTCAAAAAGAACGGCTTTGTGGAAGTGGGGGAGCGGGACAACGGTCACCCCCTGGCGGCGTTATCATTCAGAATGAAACATTATCTGTCTGATCAGCTTGAAAGATACCTTTCGCATGAAGATGCCGGGATGATGCAGGCGCTTTTGCTCGGCGAACGCGGGGACATCCCGAAAACGGTTTACGAACTTTATAAACTTTCTGGGGTAGCCCATGTGATCGCGATATCCGGTTTCAATATCGCGATTGTCTCCTGCGGCATATTTTTTGTTCTAAAAATGTTTCCCATTGCCAGGAGCATCCAGTATTTTTTAAATATTTTATTACTGATTTTTTACGCCTTCCTGGCCGGCGGGCAGCCGCCTGTCGCGCGGGCGACCATTATGGCTGTGGTATTTTTGTTGAGTTTTATTATTGAACGGCAGACGGATGCAATCAATTTGCTGTCGCTGGCGGCATTCGTGATCCTGCTTTTAAATCCGTTGGTCTTGTTTGAAGTTGGTTTTCAGTTATCATTCCTGAGCGTCTTGTCGATTATTCTATTTTATCAACCCATGATAAATGCCTTTTACCGCTGCATTCCGAGTTTGAAATCAGGGGAAAAAGACATGGCCCGGCTGGGGCCAATCGCGGCGATAAAGGTAAAATTTATTCGGTTCCTTGTCCAGTCCGTTGCTCTTTCCCTGGCTGCATACTTTGGCGTTGTAGTGCTGATCGGGTATTATTTTCGAATTATCACACCGGTGACGATTCTGGCAAATCTGGTTATTGTCCCGCTGACATCGCTGGCTATTTACCTGGGAATGGGACTTCTGACTGCAGGAGTCATTATTCCGTTTGCGGCCGCGCCCATTGCGGCCTGTATTTCCATGGTCCTTCATCTGACGGTGGCTTGTGTCGCTTTTTTGGCGGATTTGCCGTTTGCCTACTTTAAACTCGACGACTTTTCGTTAAAAATTGTCTTTTTTTATTATGGAGTAGTAGTTTTAGCTTTTTTAATTGGCTATATTTTTAAAAAACAGATATTAAAAGAGGAAACTGTGTAAGAATAGGCTTATTTTTATTTCTGGTACCAAGTTATACTTTACAAAGGCCGTCTGAAAAAGACGGCCTTTTGCATTGTGCGCCCGTCAGGGCATATTTGATTGATGGATTTTACTTGCGGATGATTTTTTCGATGATGCGCGGGACAACCGGAATGCTTCCCACGCCGAAGGCTATTGTCAGCGTGACGCACAGGGCGATGCCGATGGCTGAAAGGATGATAAGGAGAAATTCTTCCGGCAGCCCCAAACGGCTTAGCCCGGCGATAAACGTGAATAAAATGATGGCCCATTGAATGATTCCTGCCTGAACGCCGGCATTAGCGATTCCTAACGATGTTGATGTCGCCTTGACGAATTTCGAAATGATCGTACTTAGAAACAGTCCGATTAAAAGTATGACCAGCGCCATGAATAATGTCGAGAGAAATCCGCCGATCTCCTGAAACATCAGAGAGGGTATTTTTAACTTCAGTGAATCAAATGCGATAATCCAGGTCAGAAAGAGACCGAAATAATAGAAAACTTTTGCCGTCCAGTCCGAGGGTGTCATTCCGATTTTGCTTTCATTGATTACCTCGGTCAGTCCGGTTGTCTGGGCAATTTTGTCAAAACGGATCGATATCAGGAAATTTTTTATGATGGAGGCGACAATCTTTGAAACAATCCAGCCGATTAACAGGATGCCAATGGCTATGATCAGCGTCGGAATAAAGCCGATGATACCCGACATCAGGTTTCTCAACGGCTCAACAACTTGCGCGTTGACGTCAATGGTTTGCGTTTCCGGATAATAGTCCATTTGCGCTCCTCCTTGTTTGATTTCGCTTGCAAGGGTTCATACCCCGCAGCTTGCTGCGCGGAATGAAGCCTTTTTCAGGATACCTCGAGGCTCGCCTCGAGGAGTTAAGGTAGGCTTCATTTCTAAAAATGCAGCCCTGAATGGTTGCCCTACTATAGCACAAGCTCAGATTTTTGCGCGACTTGAATTTTAAAATTTTTGGATTTTCTTATAAATTTAAACGGAGGGAAGATTTAAAAATTATATGAAATTTGTAGACAATAGTGCCGCAATGTCATAAGATTTCATATTGACATTCTTAATTTGTCTTTTCAAAAATCCGCAGGAGAAAAGGATGCAGTTAAGTGTAAAAGAACTGGCCAACCTTTTAAAGGTGACTGAAAGAACTGTTTATCGCTGGATTAAAGAGAATTCAGTTCCCTTTTACCGGGTTCATGATCAATACCGGTTTAACCGGGTTGATATTCTGGATTGGGCCACAGCGAACAGAATGAATGTCTCTCAAGTGATCTTGAATGACAGCAAGGAAACAAATGCTTTGAACCTGACCCTGACAGATGCCATCAGGAAAGGCGGCATTTATTATCGGATTGAAGGGAAAGACAAGAAAGCTTTATTAGGCGCAGTCGTAGAACTTCTTAATTTACCCCAGGACATTAAAAAAGAAAGCCTTTTGGAAGCGATGCTGGTGCGGGAAGAGCTGGGTTCGACCGGGTTCGGCGAAGGGATAGCGATCCCGCATGCGCGTTATCCGGTCGTCACGCATATCATGCATCCGATCGTTTCCGTCTGCTTTCTTGAAAAGCCGGTCGATTACGGCGCGATCGACAAAATGCCGGTGAGCTGTCTTTTTACGTTAATCAGCCCGACGGTAAGGAGCCATCTTAATATGCTTTCCAGGATTGCTCATGTTTTAAAGAATGAAGATGTTAAAAACGCTTTGATAAGCCAGGCGTCCAGGGAATCCATTTTAAGCTTTATAGAAAAAGCCGAACAGGTTTTGGGACGTTAGTATGAATCATCTGCTTTGTCCCGTTGTCATTTTAACAGTCAGCGGGATATGCTCGTTTTGCTTCAATCGCAGTAACAAGATAGCCAATATCACCGGGATGCTTGGCTCTGTCCTTGCGTCCTTTTTTGGCCTTATTGGTCTCATTATTGCATTTCAAAAGGGACTTTCATCGTCGCATGTCCCGTGGCCTGTTCCATTCGGCTCGTTTTCCATCGCCGTTGATTCCTTGAGTTTATTATTTTTATTTCCTCTCTTTATTATTTCTGCCCTGTCTGCATTATATGGTTTTGAATATTTGAAACATTATTATGGAAAGAAAAATATAGGGAGCGCCTGGTTCTTCTTTAATTTTCTCGTCGCCAGCATTATTCTTGTTCTTGTCGCGCGGAATGCCATTCTCTTTCTGGCCGGGTGGGAAGTCATGTCCGTCACTTCATTTTTTCTGGTGTTATTCGAAGGAGAAAAGAGGGAGGCCTGTCGCGCCGGAATGCTTTATCTGGTCGCAACACATATTGGGACACTTTTTCTTCTGGTTATGTTTATTTTGCTGGGAAAATCGGGGGGAGGTTCGTTTTATTTTGGCGATTGGGACATGACCGGTTTGGGCTTGATGACATCTATCACGTTTATTTGCGCCCTAATCGGTTTTGGAACAAAAGCCGGTTTAATGCCCATGCACATTTGGCTTCCCGAAGCTCATCCGGCCGCGCCCAGTCATGTATCTGCATTTATGTCGGGCGTTATGATTAAGACGGGGATATATGGCATTTTGAGGGTGTTGACATTTTTGGGCGGGCCGTTAGCGTGGTGGGGATATTTGCTGATTGTCATTGGAATGATTTCCGGAATCCTGGGAGTCTTGTTCGCTTTGGCTGAAAAAGACATCAAGCGCCTTCTGGCTTACAGCAGTATTGAGAATATCGGTATCATTTCTATTGGCATGGGTTTGGGGGTACTTGGGAGCAGTTTTCATAATCCTGCCCTGGCATCGCTTGGTTTTGCCGGAGCCCTGCTGCATGTGATTAACCACTCGTTTTTTAAAGGACTTCTTTTTCTGGGGGCCGGAACAGTCTTGCATGAAACCGGTACCAGGGAAATCGATGTCCTTGGAGGATTATTTAAACGGATGCCTGTAACGGGAGTTTGTTTTCTTCTGGGATCAGCCGCGATCTGCGGACTTCCGCCGTTAAACGGTTTTGTCAGTGAATTTTTGATTTATTACGCGGCGTTTAAAAATATTTTTGGAACGACTGCCGTTTTTATTTCATTGGTTGTCATTGCTTCATTAGCCCTTATCGGCGCTCTGGCCGCAGCCTGTTTTGCGAAAGCATTTGGAATTATTTTTCTCGGAGAACCTCGCGGTGTCTGTTATATGAAAGTGTCTGATCCCGGTTTATTAATGCGCATCCCTATGGTCATTCTTTCCGGGGCCTGCATAATGGCGGGATTGGGTGCGCCGCTCATTGTGGCCCTGCTGCCAAAAACGGTTGTTGATCTGACAAGAGCTTCGATTGATGATGTTTCTATTTCTTTATTTACGACAATTCATCCTTTCATGTCGATAGTGATGGTTTCTTCTGTTTTCTTGTTAATCGTCGCTGTATTGACCGTCCTGAGAAGACGGCTTCTTCACACACGCCGGATTATGAGGGCTCCAACCTGGGACTGTGGATATGCCATGCCTCATCCTCGTATGCAGTATACGGGTTCATCCTTTGCGCAGCCCATTGTGGATTTTTTTAAAGGAATATTGAGGACGTATAATGTTGCACCTAAAATCAACGAATATTTTCCGGATGGCGCTTCATTCAAAACAAGGACAGGCGATTTGTTCAACGAAACATTTTTCCGTCCATCTATCAGGATGATCCATTTCGCCGCAGAGCGGATGAAACTGATCCAGCATGGAAAGCTCCAGATTTATGTAATGTATATCCTGATAACATTGATCGCGCTGTTTATATGGAAGTTTTAAAATGTTGACCAGAACTATACAGTTTATTTTGATCTTAACGGTTTCGCCTTTTTTGTTCGGCGTTATTAACCGGACAAAGGCGTTTTTCGCGGGAAGAAAAGGCGCCCCACTATTGCAGCTGTATTTCGATCTTTTTAAATTATTTCGAAAAGGAGCGGTTTACAGCACAACAACAACGTGGATATTTATCGCCGGGCCGATTATCAGTTTAAGTGCCATCATGGCCGCGTCTATTCTGGTCCCGTTTGCCGGCCATCCGGCTCTGGTTTCTTTCGACGGCGATTTAATTGTTTTTATCTATCTTCTGGGTTTGGCCCGTTTTTTTACCGTTCTTGCAGCCCTGGATACCGGTTCTAGTTTTGAAGGAATGGGCGCAAGCAGGGAAGTCCAGTTCGCTGTCTTCGCAGAGCCCGCATTATTTCTGTCGTTAGCGGTTCTTGCGCGTCTCACCGGACAAATGTCGTTAACGGGAATATTTACCGGGCCGCTTTTCGGCTCCTGGCATGTTTACGCGCCTTCGTTATGTCTGGTTTTGGCAGCCCTTTTCATTATTTTCCTTGCTGAAAATTCACGCATCCCGGTTGACGATCCGAATACTCACCTTGAACTGACGATGATCCATGAGGTCATGGTCCTGGATCACGGGGGAGTGGACCTGGCCTACATTCTTTATGGCTGCGCTTTGAAATTCTGGATCCTTGGTTCGCTGCTTGCCGGAATATTCTTTGCAGGTCATTCTTTTGCCTGGCCGGTCGATATGATGATGTTTGTTGCAGCGATGATTTTTTTCGCGGTCATCGTGGGAGTGATCGAGTCAACGCTTGCGCGGTTACGTTTGCTGAAGGTTCCGCACTTTCTGATCATCGCGCTGGCCCTGGTCAGCGTCGGTTTAATTTTGTTATTGAGGTCATAGATGAATCCCTGTATCGATTTTATTATCGTCGCCGTCCTTTTAATGAATTTGATGATGTTGTCATCGAGCCGTATCGGGGTTTGTATAAAAATCGCAGCCCTTCAGGGGGTTGCTGTGGGATTACTGCCTTTTTTAATTTCACATTCGGTCACGACAAGCGTTATTATGACGTCCTCGCTTGGCGTAGTATTAAAAGGTTTTGTTTTTCCCTGGCTGTTATTCCGTGCCCTGCAGGCAGCAAACATCCGAAAAGAAGTCGAGCCGGTTGGCGGCTATCCGCTTTCATTATTGCTCGGTGTGGTCTTGTTTATGATGTCCAATTGGTTAAATGCAAAGCTTATTTATCCGGAATCTCTTGTTTCGAGCCTCGCGCCTGCGGTGGCACTGGCAACATTTTTAACAGGCGTGCTGATAATTATAAGCCGCATGAAAGCACTGACGCAAGTAATCGGTTATTTGATTTTGGAAAATGGAGTGTATCTGTTCGGTTCTGTTTTTTTAAGCGAACAGCCGTTAATGGTCGAATTGGCGATCCTGCTCGATATTTTTGTGGCAGTATTTGTCATGGGAATTGCGATATTCCATATCAGTCGGGAGTTTGATCATATCGACACGGATCAATTATCGGAACTTAAAGATTGGGTTGAACCACAATAGGAATTTTTTATGATCGCTTTGTTAATCACCATGCCTTTCTTATTTGGAGTCATTTCCTTTTACATACGTCATGATGAGATGAGACGGGGGATGATGCTTGTATGCGCGGGTATGCATTTGGCGCTTTCCGGTTTCGTATTAATAAAGGGAGGAGGAGTATTTTTAAGCGGATGGTTTCAGTTTGACAGCGTTAGTGTTGTTTTTCTGATGATTACCAGTACGCTGTTTTTCGGTTCCGTGCTTTACGGGATTCAGTATTTAGCCGATGAGAAACGGCATCTTGCGGATGAACAGAAACGGCATGAAAGATTTTCGCAGGAGGCTGTTTTTACCGGCTGTTTTCTGTTGTTTCTTTCCATGATGACCATCGTGATCGCGAGTCAGCAATTGGCTCTTTTATGGGTTGGTATTGAAGCGACGACTCTGGCCAGCGCTCCATTGATTTATTTTCATCGTACCAGACGTTCTCTGGAGGCAACCTGGAAATATCTTTTGATTTGTTCCGTTGGAATCGCGATTGCGTTATTGGGGGTCTTTTTTCTTGCTGTTTCAAATAATAATCGCGGCGAGATGTTGTTAATGCAGTTGCTCGAGAGCGCCAGGCGCAATGAACTTGATCTTCAATGGTTAAAAGCGGCATTTCTGCTTTTGTTTGTCGGATATGGCACAAAGATGGGATTGGCGCCGATGCATACATGGCTGCCTGATGCCCACAGTGAAGCGCCATCCGTCGTGTCGGCTCTTCTTTCAGGGGCGCTGCTTAATTGCGCGTTTCTTGGGATCTTGAGAACTTATCAAATTTGCGCCGCTGCGGGCCTGGCATCCTATTGTCAGGATATTTTTATATTTTTTGGTCTTTTATCCGTATTTTTTGCGGCTGTGTTTATTTTGGGGCAAACGGATTATAAACGTATGCTGGCTTATTCAAGCGTAGAGCATATGGGAATCATCATTTTGGGCATAGGTTTGGGTGGAAATGCGGCAACCGGTTCTCTTATCAATCTTGTCGGGCATTCGTTAACCAAAGCCGCCTTGTTTTTTACTGCTGGAAATATTTTATCGTATTCTCATACGAAACAAATACCGGCGATCAGGGGTCTTATGATCGGCGAGACCCGGCGCTTGGGAGTCCTTTGGATGACGGGATTCTTGTTAATCACAGGAACTCCGCCGTCAGGAATTTTTTTGGGGAAATTTATGGTGTTGAAAGAAATGTTGTTTTCAGGAAAGTATTGGACATCTGTTCTTTTCCTGTTCGCGCTTGCGTTAGTTTTTCTTGGGATGGCGCGTATATTTATCTCGATGACCCAGGGGTATAAATCGGTTGAAGAAGGAATGGAAAAGCCGGCTGCCGGGTTGAGATTTTATATTCCGGCCCTATTCTTTATTCTCGTTGTCGCTATGGGGATTTATTTTCCGAATTGGTTTACCGTAATTCTGGACAAGGCTGTCGAAGAATTGGGAGGATTTTAAATGTCCGGGAATTCAGTGAATATTTATAATGCAAAAGCCAGGGAGTCCTGCGAGATTCCTCTGCTGACATTGTCCGAGTTCAGGGATCGCGCTGTCCAGGGAACGAAAAATGGCGCCCGGATTGTTTCGTTTTTTGTTTATCAGGAAGCTGGCGCACGCAGACTCTTGATGGCGCTTGCCCATGATCAAGAGGGATATCTGTCTGTATTTTCTGCGCCGGTCAACGGATCTTATGAATCCCTGACGGGTCAAATCCCCCAAGCGAACTGGTTTGAACGGGAGATTTTTGAGACGTGGGGGATCCGCCCGGAAGGCCATCCCTGGCTTAAGCCAATCCGGTTTCAGGATGCGGCGGGAAAAGAAGCAGTCCTGCCTTCGGTAACGGGTTTTATGCAGATTCATGGGGAGGAAGTCCATGAAGTTGCCGTAGGGCCGGTGCATGCGGGAATTATCGAGCCGGGACATTTTCGTTTTCAGTGTCACGGAGAACGGGTTTTTCATCTTGAAATATCGCTGGGATATCAGCATCGCGGGGTTGAAAAGGCTTTGATCGGTGGACCGGACAAGCGAACCATTCATTATATGGAAAAATTGAGCGGGGACACGACTATCGGGCATGCCATGGCTTATGCGCAGGCTGTTGAAGGATTGGCTAATTGTGAGGTATCGTTAAGAGCATCAGTATTAAGATTTATTATGCTTGAACTGGAGAGACTGGCTAATCATACCGGAGACCTGGGGGCGATGGCCGGAGATATTGGATATTTGCCGACCATGTCGTATTGCGGACGGTTGCGCGGTGATTTTTTGAATTTAACGGCGTTTGTTTGCGGAAACAGATTCGGCAGGAACATGATCATTCCTGGCGGGGTGTCCTTCGATATCGATGAGGCGATGAAAAAGGAAATGAAAGCGCGGTTGCTGAAAATTTTTTCGGATGTGAAAAACGCGGTTTTATTGTTGTGGGATTCGGCTTTGGTTGTCGACCGGTTCGATGAGACGGGGGTGGTGTCGCAGAAGACCGCCGTGGATCTTGGACTGGTTGGGGTTGCGGCCAGGGCGTGCGGAATTGAGCGTGATGTTCGTTTTGATTTCCCCACAGGCGCTTTGCAGTTTTCCCAGATCCCGATATCGACCCATTCTTCCGGCGATGTTTTCGCGCGCGCCTTTGTCAGATGGCTTGAAATTCAGCGGTCGGTGGAATTTATCCTGGAACAGCTTGAAAATTTGCCGGAAGGGCCGATTATGGTTAATGTTCCGCCGGCAAACGCAGGGAAGGTTATTGTTTCAATGATTGAAGGATGGAGAGGAGAAATTTGCCATGTCGCCATTACGGACAGGGCAGGAAAATTTATTCATTATAAAATCGTTGATCCATCATTTCATAACTGGATAGGGTTGGCCATGGCGCTTCGTGGTGAGGAAATTTCAAATTTTCCTTTGTGTAATAAAAGTTTCAATTTGTCGTATTGCGGTCATGACCTTTAAAGGATAAGAATCATATGATCAAAGCCTTATTTGCGCGATTGAAGCAGGGCTACAGGACGATGCCGTTTCCGGGTAAGGACATTGTTTTACCCGAACGGTTTTTGGGGAAGCCGTCCATTGCTTCCAATATTTCCGAAAAGGACAGGGAGACGTGCAAGGCGGTTTGTCCAACCGATGCATTTGACGCCCATGATGGGCGGCTGATGCTGGATATGGGAAAGTGCCTTTTTTGCGGAGAATGTCAAAGGGCTTGCGTTAACAAAACAATCATATTCACCCGGGATTATCAGCTGTCCGTGATGAAACGCCAGGATTTGCTGGTTTCGGATATGAATCACAGGGAAGAAGAAATCAAGCGGCGGATAAAAAATATTTTTGGCCGGTCGCTGAAATTGCGGCAGGTCAGCGCAGGAGGCTGTAATGCATGTGAAGCTGATATCAACGTTTTAAGCACCTTGAGTTTTGATTTGGGACGGTTTGGCGTTCAATTCGTTGCGTCTCCGCGCCATGCGGATGGAATTGTCGTAACCGGTCCGGTCACGAAAAATATGCGCCTTGCCCTTGAAAAAACATACGCCGCCGTTCCCGCACCAAAGATTGTCATCGCCGTCGGCGCTTGCGCCATTTCCGGCGGCCCTTTCAAAGATCACCGGGAAGTTTATAACGGAGTCGATTCGATCCTTCCGGTTGATCTTTACATCCCCGGCTGCCCGCCGCATCCACTGACTATTCTTGACGGTATTCTTAAAATAACAGGCCGGTAAAAGCCTGGAGATTAACGGGCTTTAACTGGTGGTTTAAAGGATGGAAGGCCGTCGTCTGGCCATTTTCGGCAAGGCCCGTAACCCGATTTTTGCCAGATAGAGAAGGTTGAATAAAATGCTCGATGACATCGCGCATTCAAAGGTGCAACGACACCCCTGGCGGATAGTTTCCCGTGCTTTTTGGGCAGCCTCAGCCGCCCATAGTTCAGGAAGATTGTAATCAAAGTCACGGATATTTCCAACAGGAGCGTTCAGGATTTCACAGGGATAAACGTCGCCGTTATCGTAGAGGACGCCGAACAAAGAACCTGCCTGGCAGGAAATAACACAGCGGTTATGGCGAAGGACTTCTTCAACAATCTGATACGTATAATAGTCCTTTCCTGAAATTAAATTCTTCAGAAACAAATCAAAATATGGAAGCTGTCTGTTGTCAATGGCGTCCATTTTCAGCGCCGTCAACCGCCGGTACTTTTCGATGGAAACATTTTCTTTGGCCTGGGGGTCCTGGGGATTGCCGCGGACAAAGGCCAGACTGATGTTGTCAACCTTCCCTGAATTTTTAAATTCGTTAAATGTCTCTTCCAGATAATCTTCGTTCAGTTTGTTGCAGGTCATGGCGAGTGATACGCCGAGATTGTTGAAGCGTTTGCGCAGCATCTGAAGCATGTCGAGACAGGTCATTACGTGCTGATACGAATGTTCGCCGCGGATTTTGTCATGGATTTCCTCCGGGCCGTCCAGCGACAGATAAAGGAGCAGTTTTGTTTTAGGATGGCGTTCGAGCATGCGGGGAACAAGTTCAGACATCCTGCCGACGAAAAAACCATTGGAAGAGATGGTAATGATCGGGGTCCGCGTTTTTTCCGAAAAAATGCCGTAGATTTTATCTACATCGTTTCGGACAAAAGGTTCCCCCCCGGTAATAGAAAGGAGAAGGAGCCGCGGAAGCAAATCCGCGATCCTGGTGATTTCATCGATCGTTAATTCACGACTGTGGTCCGAATCCAGTTCTTTCCAGTAAAAACAGTGAGGGCACCGCAAATTGCAGCGTGACGTTATGAAAAAGGTCAACTGGATTAACGGGCCCGATTTTTTAAAAATACGGCTGGCATAGGATAGTTGATCGATGAAATTCATAGGCCTTTTCCAAAACGGAAATCGAGTTGTTTTTTTTGAAAAATATAATGGCGCAGAAAACCCCAGCAAAGACCCAGAAAAGCCGTTGCTTCCTCGACAACATACATTAAAAAAGCGGCGGCGGCAAACAATGAGCCTTCCTGTTTCTGGCAAAACCGCACAAAACCTGCGGTTATCCAGATATAAAATAAAAACAGGCCGGCCGCCAGGATGAAAAATTTTTCAAGTGAAATAAATGCACCGGCAATCGAAATGATAAAGACCGGAGACAGGATAATGCCAGCGGTTTGTCTCCAGCCTCCTCCGGCGGTCCTGTCCTGGACGGGTTCGTTCCGGATTTGCAAAAGGAACAGGGCCGTTGCTACCGCGCTTTGAAAATGATACAGGATCAGCTGATGAAAATTAAAATTTTTGCAATGAATTCCTTTGGCGTCTTTGATTTGAAGAATTTTTATTTTTTTTTGCTGCAGAGTGAAACCCATTTCTCTATCTTCACCAATCAGAGACGATTCATTGAATCTCCCTGCGTCGGTGAACACGTCTTTTTTTATAGCAAAAAGCGCAGTGCACAGGCTGTAAGAATGAGGGTCCATTTGCTGCTGATTGTAACTCCAATAATAGTTTTTGTACCGGCTGCAGAAATTCCGGCAGGGGATGTCCGGGGAGAACATTCCCTGCACGGCGCCGTATTTATTTTGTTTTAAGGTTTCCATCATGGCCCGGTATGCCGCAGCGGTCAGCATGATGTCGGAATCGATAAAAAATAAAATATCACCGTACGCCAGTGCGGCTCCCTGATTACGCGCAGCTGCAGGACCGGAATTTTGTTCAAGAAAAATTGTTTTGACGTTCGGCTCAGAGACAGCCACGGGAGGCTGGGAATGGTCGTCAACGACTATGATTTCATATGAACCGGAAGCGGTCTGTTTGATTTGGTCAATGCACTGGCCCAGAAGTTCCTCACGGTTGTGAACCGGAATAATAATTGAAACATCGGGATTTTTTTTATCAGGGGAATTCATCGCAATGGATTATACCTGAAAAAAAAGGTGACGGGCACTTTTTTTACGTTATAAATAACGCACTTTTGCCGATTGCTTGCATTTAAGGTTGTTCATCATTACAATAACGTGTGGTGCAAAGGGTGCGGTAACGAAAGAAAGGAGCGCGGGGTGGCCAGGAATGAAGTGCGACAGAATTCAGGTTTGTGGCAGGAAGAGGAAGGCCATCCCGGTATTCCCTGGCATGCTTTGGAATGCGATGAAGTTTTAAAACGCCTCAGATCTTCGTTACAGGGCCACTCCACTCATCAGGCCGACGACCTCCTTAAGGAGGCCGGCAAAAATTCCATTGAAGCGGAAGAAAAGATCCATCCATTTGAACTTCTCGCTCGACAGATTCATAACCCCCTGATTTATTTGCTGCTTATTGCAGCCTTAATTTCACTGATAACCGGACATATCGTCGATGCATCCGTGATTGCCGGTGTTGTTATTTTAAATACCTTGCTTGGATTTATCCAGGAGTGGAGAGCTGAAGGCGCGCTGGCCGCGCTTCGGGGGATGGCGGCTTTAGGCGCGTCTGTCCTTCGTGACGGGAAACCGCTCCGGATTCCTGCCGACAATGTTGTTCCCGGCGATATTCTTCTTTTAGAGACCGGAAACCTGGTCGCTGCCGATGCCCGTGTTATTCAAAGTGACGATCTTGAGACCGATGAATCCGCTTTGACCGGCGAGTCAGAGCCGGTCGCAAAAAAAAGAGAAATGCTTCCGGAGGATATGCCCGTAGCGGACAGGACCAATATGGTCTGGATGTCGACAAATATCACGGGAGGAAGGGGCAGGGCGGTTGTGACTTCAACGGGCATGCACACCGAAATAGGCCGGATTGCAAGTGAGGTACGGTCGACCACGCGAGAGGCGACTCCATTACAAAAAAGGATCGCGCGGCTTGGCCTTATCCTTGGGGTGGGAGGGATTCTACTGGCGGTTTTTGTTTTTGGTCTGGGAATTTTACGCGGGCACAATATTCTTGACATGCTGCTTTTCGCGGTCGCCGTTGCCGTTTCTGCAATCCCCGAAGGCCTGCCTGCGGTAATCAGCGTTACCCTCGCTATCGGAGTTCAGCGGATGGCCCGGCATCGTGCGATTATCCGCCGTCTCCCTGCGGTTGAGACTCTCGGTTCGACTACTGTTATCTGCACTGATAAAACCGGGACCATAACCCTCAATCAAATGTCAGTACGCAAAGTCTGGGCTGATGGAAAAATAATTAATATCGAACAACAATCAGAACGTGATCCGGTTGGACAAAGTGAAATCTCCCGAACTTTGAAGATGTTCCTTTTAATCGGCATTCTTAACAATAATGCGCGGCTTGTTGAAAAGGAAGGGCTGTGGAAGGTTGAGGGCAACCCCAGTGAAGGGGCATTGTTAATGGCCGCCCGGAAATTCGGACTAAATATCGACGAAGTCAAAAAAAATTATCCCCGGGTGGCTGAGGCGCCTTTTTCAAGCGAACGAAAATTTATGGCTACATTGCATCACATGCCGGAGAAACAGAAAACCATTATTTTGGTAAAAGGAGCTCCTGATCTTTTGCTTGATTTTTGTTCTCATGTTTTTATCGGAGGCGTCGGAGTGGAAATCAATGATGAGTTCCGGCGCGAGTTTCATTCTATTGTTGAATCAATGGCCTCCGGCGCCTTGCGGGTCATGGCCGGCGCTTTTCGAAATGCGGATCATGGACAAGAGACTCTGGAGAGCGCTGATATCCAGAAGGGATTAACACTTGCCGGTTTGTGGGGAATGATCGATCCCCCCCGCGAGGAAAGCATTGATGCTGTCCGGGCTGCCATCGATGCAGGAATCAGGCCGGTTATGATTACTGGTGATCATGCCGTAACTGCCCTGGCTATTGCCAAACAAGTTGGAATCGCTCCGGAACATGGAAAGGCCCTGACTGCACGTGATGTGGAAACACTTGATAATCGTCAGTTGACCGAGGCTGCTCTTCAGAACGGAGTTTTTGCCCGTGTTGCTCCTGAACATAAACTGAAAATTATGAATGCGCTTAAATCACAAAAACACATCGTCGCTATGACGGGAGACGGGGTGAATGATGCTCCGGCCCTGAAGGGAGCGGATATCGGCGTGGCGATGGGCAAGTCCGGGACGGAGGTCGCAAAAGAGGCGGCAGATATGGTCTTGATGGATGATAATTTCGCAACGATCGTTGAGGCGATCAGGGAAGGGCGGGTAATTTACAGTAATCTTCGCAGAGTTATTTTTTTCCTGTTATCAACTAATCTCGGCGAGATTCTCTTGTTGATAGCCGTCCTGGTGATAGGTCTTGATCTGCCGCTTACCGCAGTTATGATTTTATGGATCAATCTGGTAACCGACGGGACATGTACTATCCCATTGGGTGTTGAGCCCAGCCATGGGAACACATTGAAGTATCCTCCTCGTGACCCGGGCGAACCGATATTAAACAGGCCGGTTATGAAAAGAATGGCCGTTCTCACACCGTTCATGGCCGCAGGTGTACTTGCTTTGTATTGGTATGAACTGGAAACTTCAAGTTATATCCATGCCCGCACCATTGCTTTCACGGCGATGGCGGCCTTTCAATGGTTTCAGGCATTTAACGCGCGTTCGCATCATGTATCGGTTTTTTCAATTGGTATTTTAACGAACCGCTGGCTGCTTTTGGGAGTAGGAACTGCCATTGTGCTTCAGGTCATTGCCGTGAACACTTCCCTTGGTTTCCTGCTGTTCAATACAGCTCCCCTTGCCTTACTGGACTGGTTTTTGATTATTTTGGTTTCCAGTTCAATCTGGATTCTTGATGAAGTTCTTAAACGCCTTAAATTTTATAATTAAAGGAAAAAGCCGGAGAATCATTATGTTTCATTATCTGTTTATTCCTCGAATTCGGTGATAAGAAAAAAATAATTTACCGTCTATTTACGTCCTCATGTAAAATAACCGTGAAAATATTGAGGCCTTTCATGATGTCACCATTTCAATCGCCAGTCTCACCAGAGAAAAAACTTGATATTCTGACCCGGGATTCCCGATATGATCTTGCCTGTGCCTGTGCTACTTCAAAAGATGAACATCGGCGCCGTTCCAAAGACAATCAGTGGATTTATCCCGTCACTTTACCAAACGGAGGAACAACGTTTTTATTTAAAACGTTATTATCGAATGGTTGTGCCAATGATTGCGCCTATTGCCCATTGCGGGCCGATGCGGACAGACAACGTTGTTCATTAACCCCCGAAGAGCTGGCCAGATTATTCTTTTTTTATTATCAAGCGCGTAAAGTCAGCGGTCTTTTTTTAAGCAGCGGAGTGGCCGGAAGCCCTGACGCGTCGATGGAACGGTTAAACCGGGCCGCTATGATTTTACGAAGGTTAAGGTTTAAAGGATATATTCATTTGAAAGTAATCCCTGGCGCTTCGGATGCTGCTATCCGGCAAAGTCTTTCCCTGGCAACTGCGGTTTCTCTGAACATCGAAACTGCCGGAGAAAGCCATTTTAAAATGCTGAGCTCATCTAAAAATTATCTTAAGGATGTTTTGAGGCCGATTGAATTGATCAGCCGTTTAACGGCAAAAGGCGCTCCCCATGAAGGAGTGAAGCAGACGACGCAGTTTGTAGTCGGGGCATCCGATGAGACGGATAAAGAAATTATCCAGTATACATGGAAGCTTTATAGGGAATTAAGTCTGGGAAGGGTTTATTTCAGTGCATATCAGCGGGGAGCGGGGAGGCCTGATTTACCGGGCGAAAAATCTTCCTTAAGTAACAGCGATCTGCTGATGCGTGAGCATCGGCTTTATCAGGTGGATTGGTTGTTCCGGAAATACGGTTTTGATATCAATGAAATTCCTTTTGAATCCGATGGAACATTATCCTTGACAATGGACCCAAAAGAAAAGTGGGCCTCCAGTCATCCTGAATATTTTCCTGTCAATGTCAATACCGCTGACCGTTTTCAGTTACTTCGGGTTCCGGGACTGGGACATATTACCGTCGATCGGATTCTGGCATTTCGATCAGATGGAGTCAAAATCATGACCTTCGACCATCTCTCCAAATTTGTAAAAATTCTCAAGAGAACCCGCGCCTATCTTAAATTTTAATCCGATTCTTAAAACAAATCCCCGATTTTGCAATGCCAGCCGTAATAACACATCAGTTTTTTTATTTAAATTTGAGGTCTTGCGTCGGAAAAAAGAGGATATAAGAACTTTGCGTCCCGATGAATACTGATATAAAGGTACCTATATTTCAAATCTGATGAGCTAAAAGGAGGTTAACATGGATTATCAAACGTTTATTGATGAGGTTCGAGAAACAGATTATGTTAAAGATGAGGAGACGGCGGATGCTGCCATTAAGGCGGTATTGGGAATTCTGGCCAGTGAAGTCGATGAAGAAACAGCACATCGTATGACGGATCAGCTTCCGGAACCGCTAACCTATGATCGTTTAAGGGGGAGACAGCAGGATGTGATGGGAATATCGTTTGATGAAAATGTTGCGGAATTCAGCGATCAGTTTAATCTTCGGGAAGATGATTCGGTGCAACTGATCAGAAAAATTTATCATGTTTCAAAAGAGGCGCTCGATCCAGGGATAGTTTGGGAAATTACTGAAAGTCTGCCACCGGAATGGGCTGATGAGTTTGACAGGGCGTGAGGGCGATATAACATGAAACTTGAAGGCAGCAAATCAGACGGTTAAAGTGTGTGTCTTTTGTCGAGGCGGGCTGATCGTCCAATAAGCAGTAAGGTTCCTCTTGAAATCACCGACTAAATGCCTATAATACGGCTATATATATTAAATTATCATAATAAAAGGGGATTTCAGCCTTGCCCGACAGATATTCAAAAACATCTTTTTTGACTGTTTTGACGGTTGGCTTTATTCTGGTTATCGGCCTTTATTGGATCCAAAACATCAATTATCTTCTTTTTCACAGTCTGGCTGAATCCTTCAGCATTGTGATTGCCGGAAGTATTTTCATGCTTGTTTGGACTGCCCGTGATCTGGTCGATAATCATTATTTTGTTTTTATTGGCGTCGCTTATCTTTTTGTCGCCATTATTGATTTACTCCACACTCTGACTTATTCGGGCATGGAAATTGTTCCGGGATTTGGCGTCAATCTTCCTACTCAATTATGGATTCTGGCAAGATATATCGAGGGGCTTTCATTGCTGATCGCCCCTTTTTTTATCAAACGAAGGTTGAATGCCCCAGTTCAGTTTTTCACTTATTTATTCCTGATCTCACTCGCGCTGGTTTCAATCTTTATCTGGAAGATGTTTCCAGTATGCTACGTTGAAGGCATAGGGCTGACATACTTTAAGATTATAAGTGAGTTCCTGATTTCAGTTTTCCTTTTTGGATCGGCATACTATCTTTATCTGAATAAAGAGTTCTTCGAAAAGGAAGTTCTGAATCTTGTTCTTTTATCAATCCTCGTCAGCATTCTTTCTGAAACTTCTTTTTCTCTTTATAAAGACCCGTATGGCTTTTTTAATTTAGCCGGGCATTATCTGAAAATATTATCCTTTTATTTTATTTATAAAGCGGTTATCGTAACCGGAATACGCGAACCCTCCTTGATGCTATTCAGAAAATTGAAACAAAGCGAAGATGCACTTAAAACCGAACGGGAAAAGCTTGTTACGATCCTGGACAGCATGGGTGACGGTGTTTATATCGTGAATGCTGATTGTACGATTGACTACGTTAATCCGGTTATGAGGAAAAATTTTGGCGAGGTCTGCGGGAAAAAGTGTTATGAGTATTTGTCGGGTGGAGAGCAGCCTTGCCCGTGGTGCAGGAAAGATGAAATTTCAAGCGAGTATGTTTGCCGGTGGGAATATACGGATGCGGTCCGGGACAGGGTGTACGATCTTCTTGAAACCCCGCTCAAAAATCCTGACGGTACATTCTCACGCCTGAGTATTTTTCGCGACGTCACCGAACAAAGGGAGGCGGAAAAAAGAATCCGGGAGAGCGAAGAAAAGTATCGCCTTTTGTTTGAGAACATGCTGAACGGATTCGCTTACCATCAGATCATTGTTGATGAAAATAATAAGCCGGTTGATTATGTTTTTCTGCAAGTCAACAGGGCCTTTGAACGATTAACTGGCCAGACCCGTGATGCCGTCCTTGGCAAGAGGGTTACTGAAATCTTTCGTGGAATCCATGATGATCCAGGAAGCTGGATTAAGGCTTATGGAAATGTCGCTCTGACCGGACAGGATTATTATCAGGAGCTTTTTTCAGAATCTCTCCGATCATGGTTTTCAGTTTCCGCCTATTCTCCGAAGGAAGGATACCTTTCTGTGATTTTCGAAGATATAACCGAACGGAAAAAAGCCGAAGAAATATTGCGGCGCGACAGGGAAATGCTCGAAAAGATGATTAATGACCGGACTGAGGAACTTTTAAAGGCGCAGCGGGATATCATTCATTTCCAACGCCTTTCTGATATTGGAAAGATGGCGGCAGTCGTGGCCCATGAACTCCGCAATCCCCTGACGACCATTTCTGTGGCCGTTTCAAATGTAAAGCGGAAAATAATTTCAGGAAGCGTTGATGACCAAGTTCACGTGATTGAAAAAAAGGTAAAGGAATCAAATGATATCATCAATAATCTTCTGAACTTTTCAAAAATAAAGATGCCGCAGTTTAAAGTTGTCAGTATTACTGATGTTATCAATGAAGCGGTCGATCCGTTGGCGGAAGCTCACCGCGAGAAGGCAAGATTCAAGAAAGATATCGGGGCGTTAAAGGGTCTGACTGTTAAAGTGGATCCTGTTCAGATTTGCGAAGTGTTAAGCAATATTACCAATAACGCTTTTCAGGCAATCTCAGGTGAAAAGTCTATCGTGATTGTCCGCGGTCATCAGTCAGATTCTACAATTCATATTGATATTGAGGATAACGGGATCGGGATTGCCCCGGACATGATTGAAGAGATATTTAATCCCTTTTTTACGACAAAAGCCAAAGGCACCGGGCTTGGACTGGCCGTCTGCAAGGAATTTGTCAATCTCCACGGCGGGAGAATTGACGTTAAAAGCGTGCAAGGCGAGGGAACAACCTTCACCATTATTCTTCCCATCAACAGTTAACTGCCTTCCTTTTTCAAACCGTTGTTTCAAGGAATGAGATTACAAATCAGCAGAAGATGCTCGTTTTTGTTTCGATAAAAAACGTTTATAGTAATGACCGTTGATTTTAGAGGAGTTAACGGCAGAATCGTATGGAAAGAATGACGAGCAGCAGCGATGATCGACACAATAAGATAAATGAAGCTGAATTCAATCCAGAAAAAATTCCGGAAGGGGTAATATGTTTCTTTGTCGTTGTTCCAGCGACCAGCGTGTGAAGGCTCCCTGATGTTTCAGGGGGTCTTCACTTTTTAGAAATGTTTGAGGTGCTTTATGAAAATTGCACAAGTTGCTCCTTTGTACGAGAGTGTTCCCCCCAGACTTTACGGAGGGACCGAGCGAGTGATTTCGTATTTAACGGAAGAGCTCGTCAAAATGGGCCATGACGTTGTTCTTTACGCCAGTGGCGATTCAAACACGAGCGCGCGGCTTTTTTCAATGTGTCCACGCGCGCTCCGTTTCGATAAGCATAGCCGTGACCCGATTGCCAATCATGTTTATATGTCTGAAATGATTTGTAATGCCGCTTCTGACTACGACATCATTCATTCGCATATCGACTATCTTTCTTATTCTTTTCTGCGAAGATTGAAGACGCCTCATGTAACCACGCTTCACGGACGGCTAGATATCCCTAATCTGTATCATCTTTATCAGCTTTTCGATGATATCCCGGTTGTTTCCATTTCAAACTATCAGCGGATGCCTTTATCATGGATCAATTGGCAGGCGACAGTCTATCACGGGCTCCCCATAGACTTGTATCGGTGTCATGAACATGGGGGCGACTATCTGGCTTTTATTGGCCGAATCAGTCCTGAAAAAAAAGTCGATTGCGCGATCGAAATCGCAAGACGCTCCGGGATGCCGCTTAAAATCGCGGCCAAGGTAGATAAGATGGACGGCGATTATTTTCGGGATGTCATTAAACCGCTGCTTAATGGCGCTGACATCGAATTTATAGGGGAAATCGGAGATTCTGAAAAAAATGATTTTATCGGTAATGCCCATGCACTTCTGTTCCCGATTGATTGGCCTGAACCGTTCGGTCTTGTAATGATTGAAGCTATGGCCTGCGGCACGCCGGTGATCGCGTATTTAAACGGTTCTGTCCCTGAAGTTATGGAAGAGGGGATTACCGGATTCATCGTCCGCAATCTGGATCAGGCGGTAGAGGCCGTCAAGAAAGTTTCGATTTTGAACCGTCTTGAGTGCCGGGCAACGTTTGAAAAACGTTTCACTTCAAAAATAATGGCTGAGAATTATCTGAAGGCTTACGAAAAAATATTGAAATGTAACAAGGCTCGACATGAAAAAAGACCTTATCAAATTCGAGAATGAGTTTTATATTCGTGTGAGTTCATCATTGGCGGACTCGCCGGTGAGGGTCTTGAAGGACACAGATTCTTTCGCGATATTCAGCCAGTTCGGCGATATTTGTCCAATCGGGTTTGAAGACCACGGGTTATTCCGCGACGGATGCCGGTTTTTATCACGGTATGATTTTCATATTCATAAGTATAGTCCTTTACTGTTAAGTTCGAATATAAAGGAATCCAACGACTTTTTTACTGTTGATATGACAAATCCGGATATCGAGATATCCGAGGGGGTCTTGATCCGGCGGGGAGATATTCATTTAATACGCATTATTTTCTTATTGGAAGGGAATATGTATGAGAGACTGGTCCTTAACAACTATACAAACCACAGGATGAATTTTTCTGTTTCATATGAATATACCGCTGATTACATTGACCTGTTTGAACTAAGAGGAATCGAGCGAAAAAGCCGCGGGCAAATGCAGAAACCACAATTTTCCGAGAAATCGATTGTTTTGTCTTATCTTGGACTTGATTCGGTTCTGCGGTCTACGTGCTTATCGTTCAGTGACAAGCCGGATGAAATTGATGAGTACCATGCTTCATTTCAGGTCGAACTTAAACCGAAACAAAAAGAAGTCATCGAAACCACAATACAGTGTCTGACGGATCGGAGATGCGGCCAGGCAATTTCTTATGCCCAGGCTCATGAGAAAAAGCATGAATTGTATAAGGAACTTCAGCAGGATCTTTGTTTTATTGAAACCTCAAATTCCCAGTTTAACGACTGGATAAATCAGTCACGCGCTGATTTGTTCATGTTATTGTCAAAAACGCCTTATGGATTATATCCTTATGCGGGTATTCCATGGTATAGCACGATTTTCGGTAGAGATGGCCTTATTACCGGCCTTGAATCTTTATGGATTTATCCCCACATCTCAAGGGGCGTTCTTCAATATTTGGCCGCATATCAATCAGAACAACTTAGCCAGGACAAGGATGCTGAACCCGGAAAGATACTTCATGAACAGCGGAAAGGAGAGATGGCTGATCTTAAGGAAATTCCTTTCGGCTGTTATTATGGAACCGTTGATGCGACCGCCTTATTTGTTATTCTGGCTGGTCATTACTTTAACCGTACTGCCGACAAAGATTTTATTCGTATGATCTGGCCGAATATTGAGGGCGCCATCCAGTGGATTGATGAGTATGGAGACCGGGATCGCGATGGTTTTATTAAATATCATAAAAGGGCCATCGGCGGCCTCAGCAATCAGGGCTGGAAAGATTCTCATGATTCAATCTTTCATCAAAACGGCGAGCTCGCGGAATCTCCTGTCGCATTGTGTGAGGTCCAGGGGTATGTCTATGAAGCCAAAATTATGGCCTCCCGGGTTGCTTCCATTCTCCATTATGATGATTTGGCTAAAAAATGGCGCCAGGCAGCGATGAAATTAAGAATGAATTTTTACCATAAATTCTGGTCACGCAAGAAAGGAACCTATGGGATTGCTCTTGATGGAAGAAACCGCCTTTGTGACGTCAGGAGCTCGAACGCGGGACAATGCTTGTTCACCGGCATTGCTCATGATGGTCATGCCGGAAAAATAATCCGTAATTTAATGCGCCCGGAATCATTTACCGGCTGGGGTATCAGGACCATTCCCTCGGACGAGGTTCGCTTCAATCCGATGTCTTATCATAATGGCTCTATTTGGCCACACGATAACGCCTTGATAGCATTCGGAATGGCGCGTTACGGGTATAAAAAGGAAGCGCTGAACGTCATGAAGGCCCTTTTTGATGCCAGCATGTATATGGATATTGATCGCCTCCCGGAATTGTTTTGTGGATTTGAACGGCGTGATGGAGAAGGGCCGATTCTTTATCCGGTCGCATGTAATCCCCAGGCCTGGTCTTCTGCGTCAATGTTCATGTTCTTGCAGGCATGCCTGGGTATGAGTGTAAACGCCTATGAAAACAACATCTTTTTCTTTAAGCCCGTGTTACCTCCATTTTTGGAAGAAGTGCGTATCCGCAATCTTCATGTCGGTTCAGCCCGTCTGGATATTAACCTTGAATACCATCCGGAAGATGTTGGCATTAAGGTCGTCAAACGCAAAGGTCATGTCGAAGTCATTTCAGTAAAGTAAGTAACTTGCGTCGGATAAATTTTTGATATTTTATGGTATAGTAATTTACTATTGTTTGAGTTTCCAGACTTTTAAGACAAGGAGATTGATTGATGCTTGAAAAAACCATTCTGGCCTTTGTGCCGATCTTCGTTGCCGTTGATGCAGTGGGAACAATGCCTATTTTTTTATCGTTGACAGGTGACATGAGCAGGAGTTTACGCAGACGGACCATTTTTCTTTCCATGTGGACGGCAATCTCAGTGGCCATCGGGTTTATTTTTGTCGGGAAAGCGTTGTTTAATCTGCTGGGCATTACTATCGGGGATTTTATGATTGCAGGTGGGGCAATTTTATTCAGCATTTCGATTATGGATTTATTGCATGAAGGTAAAGAACGAAAGACGCCCCATGAAGGTCTTGGCATTGTTCCTCTGGGGACTCCATTGATGGCCGGACCTGCTGTCCTGACGACAAGTTTAATAAGTATTGACCAGTATGGCACAATTCCTACCCTGATCTCTGTTGTCGGCAATATCCTGGTTGCGGGATTGCTTCTTTATTATTCTGACCGGATCGTGAAAGTTCTCGGCCGTTCCGGCATGAACGCTGTTTCTAAAATTATCGTTTTGCTGCTGGCTGCCATTGCCGTTATGATGATGCGAAAAGGTCTTACCAGTTTTCTTGTTTCCATTGCGCATTAAGCCAAAAATCCCGGAAATCTTTCTTCCCGAATCATTTCAAATCTGAGTGATACAAGTCTTTTTTTGTCCCCCCTTTAAAGGATGAAGGTCCAAAAATGGAGGCAACGGCCTATTCAGGAGCGCCGGGTGTTTTGATAGAGTTGAAACTGCCGTGGCAACTGCATGTTAATTTACAATTTGGGAGAATGAAAATGACAAGCCAAAAGAGAAAGATTTCACGAAGAATAAGAAAGATTGTAACAAATTTTATGAGAGCGATCGATCGAGGTGTTAATCGATTTATTCTTTTAATAATGAAAGACTTCAAATTGGGGAATTCGCTGAAAATGACACGCAGAGATCTTTTAAGAAAGCATGGCAGGATTTCGCAAAAATCACGAGGAATATGAGCGGCATTAAGATAATCGTCATGATTTTTAACCGACGTGACCGTAAGCAGGAGGAAGAAAATGAAGAATAAATTGTTGAAATTATTATTGGTTTTAGCATTAATAGGTTCATCAGGGCTTATCGGATGTGAAACTAATACCGGCGAAGGATTGGAAGACACCGGGGAGGAATTAGAGCAGGGGACCGAAGAAATGCAGCAGGAGATGGATCAGGAAATGTAGGGGGGCCTGACAGTCATTTGAGAACTAACGGGATATAAAAATATCGTAATGCCGCTTATTAAATTTATCTGTTTAAAAGGAGAGAAGTGAATTTCCTCTTCACGGGAAAGCAGAGCGAGCGGGAATCCAAAAGGAGGTTATTCATGAGGAAAAAAATAATCATCGCTGCAATTAGTTTTTTGATGTTGGCGGGTTTTTCATCGTTATCGATTGCCCAGGAGACGGAAAATGAAAGCGATATCACGAACAGATTCGGGGTTGGGTATCGCTTCGGATGGATGGATGACGACGACGATACCTCAACGATCGTGCCGGATGTTGATCAAAAACACAGTGCGCTTTTGATTTATGGATTATCACCATACACTGCATTGCAATTGGAAGGTTCATATGCGACGAATTGGGATTTTGACACCGAGTTTTATTCGCTATTCGCTGACCTTCAGTTAAGAATGCCGATGGAGGAAATGGCCGCGTATATTTTTGGCGGGGTCGGTCTTCAGAATCAGGATTTCGACGATATTTTTGATTCTGAGGATTCGATGGCATGGAGAGCCGGGATTGGCGCTGAATATTTTATGACAGAACAAACAGCGGTTAATGCGGAAGGTATTTATAACTTTGATGATGGTGATGCGACATTCAACAGTTGGGAGCTCAGGCTCGGGCTTTCATATTATTTCTGATGACGGCTATAATTGTAACGGCAAAGGTCGGAGAAGAAGAGCATCCTTTGCCGTTCTTTTATTGAGCGTGTTGCTGATTTTGAGCACATCCTGGAATGCAGAAGCTTTTTTAACAAACGATTATCTTAATTTGAGAATCAGATTGAATAAACGAGAGTTTGACTGCCATGAGTATGTGGAAGGAAAAATCGTCTTGCGGAATCATATTCCGGCCACTTATCCTGCGACGTTTATTATTAAAATTTATAAAAATGATCGTCTTGTGCGGTTATTGCTTACGAACATTGCGCGCGTTCCTCCGGGAGAAACAGAGTTTGATTTAAGCCAGTTTGGCATCAAATGTCCCGAACAGGGAGAAGAATTTGTTGGCTTCTGGCATATCACCGTTATGAAACACGGTGAAAAATCGATCTATGATCATGCCGAATTTTATGTTGAAGCCAAATGAAAGCGGCTCCGTATGAATTTGAAAAGGTCCGATGGGCGGCGGCGCGGATAATATCGATCCAGATCGATCCACTCCAGTTCCGGAAAGAAATGACCATGTTTCAGATGACATTTGCGCGCTTGATTAATAAGTCTTGTTATGTCTTGTGAAGTGGCTTTGCCCATGTTGCAAATCCAGTTGCTTGTTTTTTCAGAAAATTTAGCGTCTCCAATACGCAAGCCGTTTAATTCTTTTAAGGGATAAAAGCCTGTTTTAAAAACAGAACCAGCATTGGGATATTGAAGATCGTGAATTTTTTTTGTCAGCCTGATTCTCTCGATGATTTTCTCCTCTCCTGCATGACGTGGCTGGAAAGGAAGGTCGAACGATGCTGATAAGATCACCCAATTCGGGTATCGATGGAAAATTGACCAGCGGTATTTAAAACGGCACTCTTTCCT
The DNA here is from genome assembly GCA_040753435.1 of Candidatus Omnitrophota bacterium. GTDB lineage: Bacteria > Omnitrophota > Gorgyraeia > Zapsychrales > JANLHA01 > JAKLFA01. Next base: position 32,169 of record JBFMEN010000069.1, read on the forward strand.
GGTTAATATGCGGCATTGAAACCCATCGAATATTTCAACAGATGCCAGATAATCTGAAACCGAATCTTTATGGATTTTTCCTCTTCCTGCATTCATGAAAATGGCGCCGCCCAGAGTGCCAGGAACGGAATATAAATATTCCATCGCATGTTTATTATTTTTAATACAAAAACGAACAAACTGCTGGAGGGTTACACTGGAACCCGCCGTTATGAGAGGAACTGCGCGCAAATCCGTGCAGGCGACGGTATTAAGGATTATTGTTCCCTTAAAACCGTTATCATGGACCAGGAGATTGGAACCATTTCCGATGACAGCATACGGGATCCCGGAATTATTTAAACCGAGAAGAGCTTCGATCAGTTCGTCCTTGCTTTCTGGAATCAGCAGATATCGGGCAGGTCCGCCAACTCTTAAGGTGGTGAAATGGCTAAGTGGGCTATTTTCTAACAGTTTCATATTCTGGCGTTATGATGTTCAGGATTTTTTCTGCAAATACATTGGAAAGATTTCTAAGCTGATCAATTTTTTTGCTGATTGAATCTGTCGGCCAAGGCTGTTCGAGAAGCGCTTCGCAAATCTGCTTGAGGGACTTTCCTTCTCGCAGATATTCATTAAAATAATTTTTTTCCAAATCAAAGGTTTTGAGAAGGGAACGAATTTTTGTATTCTTGCTTTTGGAATTATACTGATCAATTCCTATAAAAGGAACATTTCCCATAAGACACGAAATACAGCCATGAAAACGGCAGGAGAGGCAGATGTCCATGCATTGAAAAAGCCCCATCCATTCAAGGGGGTTAAAGGCTTCAGATGACAAATCTAAGTCGCATTGAACGTTTGGATAACTGAAGGCGATGATTTGATATCCCTTTTTTCTAAAAAACCGCAGGGCGTTGTTGGTTTCCTCGCTGGGATCAAGGATTATGCCGAGAAGGGGCCGGTCGAAATTGATGCCTTTTTCCATAAGGCGAAATTTTACATTCTCCTGGAAAGACTGGATTTGGTCTAAAGGCAAGGTGAACACCGGATCCGGGACGAACACAGCTTTTTGCGCTATTGCCGGGCTGAGCCACTCAAGAAATTGCAAAGTTTTTTCGTCACGATAACTGAGAAGCGTGAAGTGCCGCATACATTTTTCCATTTGAATACGATGGCGGCGAGGAATTGTCGTTATATCCGTACGTCCGATAGACGGGGCATAGGCAATAACCGGGATTGAGATCTTCTCCGGCCAATAGGCGTTTGGGAAAGCGGGGTGCCACGGTGAGCATTGTTTCGTCAGCCCCAGCCATCCTTTTTCATACTTGAGTTTCCAAATTTCGTCACTTCCCAGGATTAGGAGATTGTACTCTTGCTCAATTTTTTGATAAAGCCCGGTGCGATCAGGTTGGATCATCCGGTTCTTGCTTAACGGAAGGGCACGAGAAGCGAAATTGAAAAGAGCGATATGCCGCTGGTTGATCAACGGCCCGTAAGCCGTGATTTTTTGGGAGTACCTGAAATCGATTATCTCGACTTGAGATCCGGGAATGGAGCGCGCAAGATGGCGGGACAGGGCTAGCGCCTGAAGAATCGCTCCTTCATTCAGTCCGGAATGCAGTGTGAGAATCCCCAGATTTTTTCTGAAAATATGCGGCAGTGGTAAAACGTTAGAGTTTGACATACATGCTGCGACCAAGATAAACGGGTTCACGCTTCCATAGTTGATAATCCATTATTGATGAATCTTTAGTTACTTTTGCCAATTGTTCTTCAAGAAACGAACGACGAATTGTTGTCTTTCCTGGAATGAACGTTTTAGGCAAGTTATAAAACGGTTTCGTATTTGTAAACGGGGATGAGGCGGCCAGGTTGGCCTGTGGGTTTCTGATGAGCACGGCAACATCATGAGCGATTTTATGAATTGCCCAGTTTTCCCCCGGAATTAGCGATGTGATAAATTCACTCGAGGTCGTTCGTAAAATGGCGCGCCATAAACTGGCATTGTCAGGGTAAACCGCATTCAGGAATGTCATTGTCACATTTATATCAGGACGTTTGACATAACGGGGCGGATTGCAAACGACAACCGAAACATTGGGGTAGGACTGGCTTTGGACCAGATCAAGAAGACGGCACAGTTCATTTTGATTTGATACCAGTTTTAAATGATCGTCAGGAAACCGATGTATCACGATTGTAACGGAAGGCGGGGTTAGGCCTATGGCTGGGAGATCCTCCCATGCATAGCGAGTCACGGTTTTTTCAAGTTTATATAATCCATTCCCTGATGGCTCACCGAAATCTTTTTTCAGATAGCGTAAGGCCGTGTTGAAAACATCGTCAACCGGGAGACTCTTCATGCAAAAATTCATGGAGCAGGTTTTCTTGACGCAAGGGGCGCATGGAACGGAATAGCGGATGGCTCTGGCCGGACCATATCCGAGTGGATACGGCCCCCAGCGGGAATCATTCTCAGGACCGAGTAGCGCGATTAACGGTGCCCCGCACGATCTTGCCAGGTGCATGACTCCGGTATCATTGCTTATAAAGAGGGAACATCTTTTCATGACCCCGATTAATGAAAAAATGTCAGTTTTTCCGGCGATATTATGAACGCGTTTACGAAATCCATGCGGAATTTGTTCAATAATGTTTTGAATGACCTGGTATTCCGGCAAAATTCCAGTGAACGCGATGATCAGGTCCTGTTTCTTTTTCAACAGCCGGATGCACAACTCGGCAAATTTATCGAGCGGCCATTGCCGCGTTTGCTTTTGACAGCCAGGATGAACAATGATGAGCGGATTCGCACGGCATACCCCGAGACCTTTTAACAACATCTTTGTGCATGCGGTGGTTTTTTTGTCATCAAGACATATGCGCGGTGTTTTTGATATTTTGTCGATGGTCCCGCCTAATAATTCAATCAATTTGATATTGTTGTCCGATTCATTCAAAGACGGGTCGAGCGGAATGTCAAGATTAATAAATTGCTGCATGGGATGACCGTCATTGATCCCTGTTCGAAACGGCGCCCCTGTAAAGAAAACCTCGCTTTTCAGGAAGTATGTCGCGCCAGTTATCGACAGATCGTAGCCCGAGAGAAACAGCTTTAGTCCATGCAGGATTTTATGGCGTATTGATTTTTCATAAAAATTCATGATGAGGAGTTCGTCAATGTTGGGATTATGTTTGATGAGATCCATGACATGATCTGGGGTCTCGATGGCGAGAGTTATTTTAGACTTTGGGAAGAGATAACGTAACGCTTTAAGTGTTGGCAGAAACAATACCATATCTCCAAGAAGTCCTTTTCGGGCGATAATGATTTTTCTGATTAATAGCGGCCGTCGTCCTGTCAATGCCCTTAAAAAGACCCGTATCGCAAAGTATAGTTTTCCAAGCCATACAGTCAGGACAAGGAAAATTTTGAGTTTCAGGCTTGGGTGGGAGGACTTGTCGTGGATAATATTCAGCTCGTGAGGCATTATTTTAAACGGTTTAAAAAGCCCGGACGTCCGCCTGTTTTTTTTTGAACTTTTTCTTTCAAACGTCTCGATAAGGAGAGTCTCAAGAAAATCTGTTCTTTCTTCCCAGGAGTTTTCCTTTGCTTTAGCAAGTCGTTTTAAGCGTTCATCCTCAGTGTCGTCTTTAAGCGCGGATTCTACAAGGGCAAGAAATTCTTCATGAGTAGTTGCCATTTTAATGACATCACGACATTCAGCCAGTCCATCCAGTAATGTGGAGACTACCGGTCTTCCACTCGCAAGATACTCATAGGCCTTAACAGGGCTTGAAGAAAGGGTTAACTCATCGCGGTGATAAGGGATGATACAGACATCTGTTTGTTTTAAAATCGATGGAAGTTCACTGTAATGCAAATATCCGGTGAAGATAATGTTTGAAAATTTTTTGAGGAATGAGAAGTCGACTCCGTCTTTAATTCTTCCAGCAAGAATAATAGTCCAATCCGGGTGAGAGCCAGCCATCTTTCTGACAATGGACTGATCCATTCGTTCATCCAGTTGGCCAATAAACGTGATAAAGGGGCCCGTTTTAGATGGAAGGCAGGGGTGAGGCGAAAGCCGCTCAAGTCGTAAAGGTGAATAGTGATGAGGATCAACAGCATTTGGCAGAAGATGGGTATTAGGATGAAGGTTCTTAATCCGATTAAGTAAACGGAGGGAAACAGCTAAAACCATCGTTGATTTTTTGACAAGTTTTTCTTCCTGCTGACGGATTCGGACTTTATCCTCAGCCAGAGTGCCGCCAAATGCTGTCATCTCATCAATAGCATAATAGACAATTTTTTCGAAATTCAGCGCCTCAATGATGGGCTGGCTTTGCGGAAGCATTGTCATGACAACTGGATCGTTAAAACCGAGATTGTGGATCAAATTTTTTAAAACCAGTGGGTAGCGATAATTGCAAAGCCGCCACCGTAACAGCGGACAGTAGGGATAGGTGTAGATGAACAGGGAATGATCGATTTCACGTAACCCGGCCTTTGACCAGACCGGAAATAATGTTTTAATCGTATTGAGGAATCCCTTCGGCTTGGTGTCCCATTGAGGATCGATATAAAGAACTCTATGTCCCCTTTGTGCAAGCCGCGACATGAAATGCTGTTTTCCCGTCCAGCACCAATCCCAGTTCATTTGTCCAAAACAGATAATGTTCATTGGTCATCCTTTGAAGATTTCCAGCATACTCATAAATGGAGAGGATGCCAAGAGACTGAAACCGCTATTTCTATACTTTCTTCCACCAATGGAAAGACCCATGCGGTTAAAACGAGACTAGGGGGAAAAAAGTTGGAAAAAGGGGGAGAAGGGCAATGGCTGGTTTTACCGATTGCTGGTAAAAAATAACAGAATTATCTCTTGGCCAAGTGACATGGATGGAAGCAGTAAATGGAAGTGGCCAGTTCCTGTAAAACAGCATTTTGCAGAAGTTTTGATTTGTTTTGGATAGCTGCGGGTTGGATGTGAAGTGTTTAAACGACGAGGAAGAGACGTGCCATGCCCTATCAGGTTCTTCTTATTGATGATGATCGGTATTTCCGCTCTGAATTTAAAGAATACCTCGACGAGTTTAAGATCCTTGAGGCGTCGAACGGCCTGCAGGCCGTCAATATTCTCAAAAAACCCAACCAGATTGACCTAATTATCCTGGATGAAATGCTTCCGACAAAGCGTGGGACCGAGCTTCTGCCGGAAATCAGGGAAGCGGCTCCGGAAACAAGTATTATCATGTTGACAGGGCATGGCTCGAAAGAGGTCGTCATTGACGCTCTTCGGGGGCAGGCGGTTGATTTCATTGAAAAACCATTGACGCCTCGAAAACTTGAGGAGATCAGATCACGTATTTTATCTGTTCCGCGGGGGCAAAATGACAGCAGTGTCAGTGGTGTTAAGGGGAAGATTGAACGTGCGAAATATTTTGCGGAGCGTAATTTCGACAAGCATCTGACACTTGAGGATGTCGCTAATGAAGTGTGCCTGAGTCCAAAGTATTTAAGCCGTATTTTTAAGGAGAGCATGGGTATTTCGTTCACAGATTATAAACTGCAGATAAGAATACAAAGGGCGAAAGAACTGTTATCAACAACTGGTGATAATATTGAAGAAATATCTTATAAACTGGGCTATCAGAATCCCGAGTCTTTTTGCAAGGTGTTTCGCGAGTTCACGCAACTCACACCGAGAGAATTTAGAGAAAAGGAGCGCCTGAAGAAGTTATCGCGGTCATCTGACAAAACCGCAAGTGATGTGGGCGTTTCTGAACGTCAGGCGGAGATGGCTCGAAAGATATTAGCCTTCACTACGGATGCCATCATTGAGTTTAACTCCAGAGGAAGAATAACATTTTGGTCCCAGGGAGCAGAGAAGCTCTATGGCTGGACGGCCAAGAAAATGATTCCGAGAAGTATTTTTGATATTAATGCAGGAGGAGACATTGAGGAATTAAAAGCATTTATTCGTCAAAGTGAATTTACTGAGGCTGAGCGGATTTTTAAAATTACGCGGCTTAAAAAAGATGGGGGAAGCCTTGAGGTCTTCACTCGCATCGTCCCGCAATTAAATGACCGGGGGAAATGCAAGGGTTTCCTGTGCTTTGAACGAGAGACTGCAATTCCATTTTCAAGCGTACCTGCGCTTTCCCGGCCCTGGGACTCCGCAGTTGATGTCACTGATAGTGCAATCCATACTGATGGAGAAGTTTCTCCTGATCATGGGAAAGATATTATTGGCCGTTTTTCATCTATTATTGCTCATGAAATGAGGAGACCGTTTAGCAGCATTCAAATGGCTGCATGGAATATTAAAAGGAAAAGTCCTAAAGGGATCGAAGAAAACATAAAAACAATCGAAAAGATGGTTGAGGAAGGGGAGCGCATCATCAAGCATTTGCTGAATTATTCGATTATTCTCCCGCCGCAATATCACCAATATTCGATTAAAAGCCTTGTTAGTGAATGCGTGGATGAAGCTCAGCACTCTTGCGAGAATCTGTTTGTGGATCTTGTTTTTGATTTAGAGAAAACATCTGATGCTGATATTGAAACCGATAAAGATCATTTTAAACAGATTTTAAGCAGCATTTTAAAAAATGCTTTTGACGCCGTTGCAGATGAAAGCGCCGGAAAGGTTAAAGTAGCGGCCAGGATTGATGAAGACCATTTAATCATTGATATCGTCGATAATGGTCAAGGGATCGCCGCGGAGGATATGAATAAAATTTATCAGCCATTTTTTAGCAAAAAGCACCAGGGAATTGGTTTGGGGCTGACCATCTGTGATCAAATGCTTAAGCTTCATAAAGGCAAACTTGAAATTAACGGCAACCCAGGGAAGGGAGTCAAGGCATCAGTCACGCTTCCCTTAAAACAGTAGCAAGAGTTTAATTGGAATCGTTATTAGAGCGAATGCGGCACAGGAAAAAGGGGCGTTAGGTTCCTGAAATATTTTTTTAAAATTGTTAATTTTACTGGAGGAAAGAAGTGTCAACAGGGAAAGTAATTATGATTGTTGATGATGATAAGGAATTCTTGAAGGAATTCGAAGAGATGCTTAACTTAAGCGGTTACCAGAACCGGACATTCCCAAATGGTGAGGCGGCGTTGAAGGCAGTTAAATCGGTTCAACCGGATCTTATTCTTTTGGATCTGAGAATGGACGGAAAAAGCGGATTTGAGGTTGTTTACGATTTGCGCAAAGACCCCGCGACGCACGATATCCCTGTTATAGCAATCAGCGCTTTTTATACAAATGAAGATTGCCGAAGGCTTATCAAAGAATTTAATGTCCGGAAAGTCCTGGTGAAACCAATCAAGCCGCTTGATGTTATTTCCGAGATTGAATCTGTTTTTGCCGATAACGGTTCATCAACATGATCAAGAACAGGAGGTAAATTGTGGCTAAAATTGTTCCATGGAGAAGACAGGAAAGTTTGGCAGATCCGTTTCGTTCATTAGAAGACATGCAACGGGAGATGAATCGCGTTTTTAACAATTTTTTCCTGGGTGAAGGCGATGGATCGATGAGATCGGTCTACGCCCCGGCCGTCGATGTATCGGAAAATGAAAATCAAATAATTGTTTGCGCCGATATTCCCGGGATGAAAAAAGACGCCATTGATATTTCCGTTAAAAATGATGTATTGACCATTCGGGGACAGAAAGAACAGCAGGAAGAAGTCAGGGAACAAGATTATATTCGAAGCGAGCGCTATGCCGGCGCTTTCGAGCGTTCGATTGTCCTGTCTTCAATGGTTGATGCGGACAACGTCCAGGCGATATACAAAGATGGCGTATTAACGGTCACCCTGCCAAAAAAAGAAGAAGATAAATTCAAACAGGTCAAGGTCAAGATCGAATAACATTTTTCAGCCTTGTCTTTTTTTACCGCCCCGCTTTAGCACAAAGCGGGGCGTTTCTCAAAGAAATCGACAAAAGTCTTTTGTGATCGAACCGGTACTTAAAAAAGCAGAATAAGGTCAACTTATTAAGGCAAATGCTGGTTTTTAAAATCATCGACACGATTACTATACAATCAAGAATTTTGTTTTTGAATAAGTAATGGGGGTATGTAATTATGTTCAGAAATTCAAAAGCGGTTATTCTTCTTGGCCCTCCCGGGAGCGGCAAGACGACGATTGGAAGTTATCTCGCCGCGCATGAAGATTTATCGATGATTAAGGCCGGAAAACTTCTTAAAGATGAAATGAAAAAACGGACTTGGTGGGGAGATCAGTTAAAGCTCTACCTGGATAATCAATTATTTCCTCCGGCAAGGATTGTCAAGGAAGTTATTGCGCAGAGTGTTGAATGGTCAAGTTCAGAAATTATTGTGTTTGAAGGCTTCCCCAGATCCATGGATGAGATTAATTCGTTTTTTGAAATTGAAATACGTGAAGAATTAATCCTGTCGGCGGTAATCGTTTTGAAACTTTCGTTAGAAACATCATTGGAGCGCTTAAGCAGCAGACTTGTCTGCAAATCATGCGGTTCGGTATTTAACCTTGTTCACTTTCCGCCCCAGCGGCGAAAGGTTTGTGATATATGCGGCAAATCTCTTCATCAACTGAAGGATGATTCGCCCGAAAAGATCCGAAATCGTATAGAATATTTCAGAAAACATACTGTTCCGGTCATTGACCATTTCAAGAAGCATTATTCCAAGAAAACATTTTTTCTGGACGGGGAAAAAAAGGTGTTTGAATTGAGCGAGCCGGTTTTGACGATTATTAGGCGTGGATCATACGGGGATAACGAGAATTGCTGCAACAGGAATTCGCGTTATTAATTTTGAAACCATAGGGGCGTTAATTGATGAGCAAGTGAAGGAGGTTATGGCATGACGAGGAATCATTCGTTTGAAAATACTTTATCAAAGACAAATGAATGGCTTAAAGCCATTGAAGATGAACTTCATGTGAACGATGAGCAGAAAGCGTATCAGTCATTGCGTGCTGTTATTCATGCGTTGAGGGACAGATTAACTATTGAAGAAATTGCGGACTTTGGGGCTCAGTTGCCCATGTTAATACGAGGTCTTTATTATGAAGGGTGGATCCCGACTGAAAAACCCAGAGGATATAAAACCAGGGAGGAGTTTATCGAGAATATAGAAAAAAATATTCCGAATGATGTTGAGCCCCGGGCGGCGGTTGAAAGCGTGTTTAAGGTTATCGAACGGCATGTCACCTCCGGTGAAGTTGATGACATCAAAAGTATTTTGCCCAAAGAACTTTTGTCATTATGGCCGGCGATCTGAAGAAGCCGTGGTGCGGTAAGAGGCGGGGGGTTATGAACGTGAAAGATCCGGATGCCACTCCGAAGAGACCTGAAGAGCAGCCTGATATTGTTGAACCTGAAGTTCCGTTAGAGAAACCCGGGTTTAGTGAGCCACAGAAGGATCCACTTCCCGCACGGGAACCTCCCCAGGTCAGTCCACCAAATGCTTCTAAATACAATCAGACAAAGATAAATGATGGTAGAAGATTGTCCAAGATTGGAAGAATCAACCGATTTTTAAGAAGGGGATTACCCTTTAAAATGCCGTTTACGATGATGCTGATTGGTAATATGGATGAAAATTTAAAAAGACGGCTTTTCAGAGTAGAACGAGCCATTTTGGACACGGTATTGAAAGACAGTGTTAGAAATTTTGATATTGTTCTCTCTACCGGCGAATATCTATGGTCGGTGAGAATGCCACAATTCAGGATCCGCATTAACAATTCCACGATTCTTCCCAAACTTGTTTTATTGCATAACGATTATGTGGTTGGCAAGGCCTTTATCGAGAAAGAAATTGATCTTCATGGCGACATCATCGCTGCCACCGCGTTTAACGAAAATTTCCTCCGAAAAGCCAGAATCAGTTTTCTTGATAAGCTCTATCTTTTAAATTTGTGTTTGCAGATCTATTGGTTAAATTTTGAAAATCGCTTATCAGACTTGAAAAATGATATTGACCAAAAAGAGACTTTTGATAGAAACCGGACAAATCATGGGGAAACTTGATTTTTTAAAACATAGCATAATGCGTGATCGAAAGTCTGTCTCGTACCATTATGATATCGGAAACAATTTTTATCGGCTTTTTTTGGATGATGAAATGATTTATTCATGCGCATATTTTGTGCTTGGAAATGAGACGATCGATGAGGCCCAGCAAAAAAAGATGGATTATATCTGCCGCAAGCTCCGGTTAAAGAAAAATGATAAATTTCTTGATATCGGATGTGGATGGGGAGGCTTGATCATTTTCGCGGCTGAAAATTATGGTGTTAACTCGACGGGAATAACGATAAGCAAAGAACAATATGAGCTTGTCTGCCAGCGGATTGAAGAACGAGGACTGAGACAAAAATGTACTGTTCAGTTGTTTGATTACCGCCGATTAAAGAATGAACATAAAAAATATGATAAAATTGCTTCAATAGGCATGATTGAACATGTGGGTCTCAAACGTCTTCAGGGTTATTTTCAGGTGATCCATGATGTTCTTAAAAATGAAGGCCTTTTTCTTAACCATGGTATTACAACCCGCAGGGTCAAAAAGCGCCGGGGAACAGGCTCGGCTTTCATGGATAAATGCATTTTTCCTGATGCGGAATTAATTAATGCCTCATATATAAGTCAACAGGCCGAAGAAAAAGGTTTTGAATTGTTAGACATCGAATCGTTGAGAAGGCATTATGCCAAGACTCTGGAATGCTGGACGAGACGTCTTGAAATGAATTCTAAGGAGGCAATTCAGATTGCCGGTGAAAAAACGTATCGGACATGGCTGTTGTACCTTGCCGGATGCTGTAATGTTTTTCGATCTGGTGAAGTTAATGTTTATCAGATGCTGATGGCAAAATCAAACCATGGGCTGGAGGGGGTTGGGTTGACACGAGATGAATTATACCGTCAAAATGATTTGATAAGAAAGATATGAAAAAAGAGGCGATGTTTTTTGAACGACTGGACGGCAAGGCCGTCCATTGTTTCCTTTGCGCCCACCAGTGTCGTATATCTCCTGGCAATTTTGGAGTTTGCGGAGTCCGCCAGAATATCGATGGAACATTATTTACACTTGTATATGGTGAGGTAATTGCCTCCCATGTCGATCCCATTGAAAAGAAACCGCTGTACCATTTCTTACCTGGTTCTATTTCTTATTCAATCGCCACTCTTGGATGCAATTTCAAATGCGGTTTTTGCCAGAATTGGCAGATTTCACAAAATTCTAAAAAGGGCAGTCCCGTTCTTGAAGGCAGGGATATTGCTCCGGAAATTATTGTGAAGGACGCCTTGAACCAGGGGTGTAAAAGTATTTCTTATACTTACACAGAACCTACGATCTTTTTTGAGTACGCTTATGACACTTCAAAACTAGCAAAAGAGTCGGGGTTATATAATGTTTTTGTGACCAATGGTTTTATGACCGTTGAATCCCTGGAAACGATTCGGCCTTTTCTTGATGCCGTTAATATCGATTTGAAAAGTTTCAGAGATGAATACTACCGAAGGGTTTGCAAGGCAAGGCTGGAGCCTGTTTTAAAAACAATTGAAGAGATCAGGAAGATGGGTATTTGGATGGAGATCACCACCCTTGTCATTACAAATGAAAATGATTCCGAAGAGGAACTGAATGACATCGCAGAATTTATTTCCCGAATTGATCCGGGCATCCCCTGGCACATCTCCCGATTTCATCCCGATTATCAATTCTCTAATTATTCTCCCACACCCATTGAAACCTTGCGTATGGCATATGATATAGGTAAACGTTGCGGTTTGAAATATGTTTACTTAGGAAATGTTTCGGAAAAACATAACACGTATTGTTTTAATTGTCAGCGCTTACTCATTGAAAGGGCGTATATGGGCATCTATAACAAGAACTTAAAGTCCGATGAATGTAAATTTTGTGGTACGAAAATTGAGGGTGTCTGGGGATAATCATTATCCTTATTGTTTGTTCTTCCTTTTCCCGCTTTATTCTTTCCCGCAGTAATGTTCTCTTTAAAAATCATTTTTCCGCCGGCCGTCATCATTATGTAGAAAAAAGTCCAAAAGAAGATGAATTGGCATGTGTATCAAAAATCAACGGGTAACTACAATAACGCGCATCAGGTGAGCTCTAGATGAATATTAAAATTGATTTTAGCGATAAGTGACAGGAAGTGGTGATGAGTCAAGGAAAAGGAATCGAACTGGAATCTGCTGATCTTCGCGTTGATCATGAATTAAAAGAAATGGATTTTGAAACAACGAGCGATCTTTCTTTTGATCGCAGCATTGTTGGACAGGAACGGGCGTTGAAAGCCATTGGCTTTGGTTTGAACATTCAAAGCGAAGGTTTTAATATTTACGTTTCCGGTTTGACAGGTACCGGGAAAAACACTATCACCTTAGAGGAGGTACATAAAATCGCGAGCCAGCGTCCTCGACCGGATGATCTTTGTTATCTTTATAATTTTCAGCATATTGATGAGCCGAAAGCCCTTCAGTTAAAATCGGGATTGGGTCGACAATTTAAAAATGACATGGAAGACCTTATCCAGGAAATGGATACCAAGATCAACAAAATATTTATCAGTGAAGAATATGAGAGGCGCAAACAGGTTATCATTAATAAGTATGAAGAGCAAAAAGACAGCATCAAGAATGAAATGAAAAATTATGCGGAAAATAGAAATTTTACATTTCAACCGACATTAACTGGTCTTGCCGTCATGCCCTCCCATAATGGTGAGCCGTTTACCGAGACTGAGATCGAAGAATTGCCGGAAAAAAACCGCGAAAAGATCAAAAATATTCAAAAGGAAATATCTGACAAACTTCAGGAAGTTTTTTATCGCATGGATGAGCAGGATCGAAAGTGCAGCAATGAGGTTCAGGAACTGGATGAGTCAGTTGCCTCGTTTGCCATCTGTGATTTAGTGCAAAAAATTAAAGATAAATACAAAGATGTTCCACTGATCCAGCGTCATCTTGATGATATCAAGAATCATATTATTGATAATCTTGAAGTTTTTCAAAAAAAGGATAAAACTCTTCCCCAGATCGAGTTTTTGAAAAAAAATTCAAAACAAGATGTTTTGAACGCCTGCAGGGTTAATCTTCTGATTGACAATAACGATATCTCCGGCGCCCCGGTGATCGTTGAACATAATCCAAATTATTACAATTTGAACGGGTATATTGAGTACAAAATGGAGATAGGGGTATTGAAAACGGATTTTCTTATGATAAAACCCGGGGCTCTCCATTTGGCCAACGGCGGTTTTTTAGTAATCCAGGCCGCGGAGATTCTTAGAAATTTTTTTGCATGGGACTCGCTGAAGAAGGTGATCCGCTATAAGAAGGTTAAGATTGAAAACATTGCTGAGCATTATGGAATGCATGTTTATACAACAGGCCTTAAACCGGAACCAATCCCGGTTGACGTCAAAGTTATTCTGATCGGAGAACCATATTTGTACCAATTGTTATATTTTTTTGATGAAGAATTCAAAAAAATATTTAAGGTCAAGGCTGACTTTATGACATCTTTGCCGAGAACAGATGATGTTATCCATGAATATGTTCGTTTTATCGCCTGTAAATCAAAGCAGGAAAAAATGTTGCCGTTTAAGAAAAACGCTGTCTCCCGGATTATTACTTATGCCAGCCGCCTTGTTTCCCATAAACAGAAGTTAACGGCGCGGTTTCAATTAATCGCGGATTTAATGCGTGAAGCACATTATTGGGCTCAAAAAGACGGAGTGCCATCGATCGACACCGACCATATTCAAAAGGCGGTCGATGAACGGGTATTCCGCTCGAACATGGTTGAAGAAAGCATCCAGCAGCTTATTGATGAGAATACACTTATCATTGAAATTGATCAGCCGCAAATCGGACAGATCAACGGGATTTCGATCATTGAGCTTGGTGACTATGCCTTCGGGCGTCCATCTAGAATTACGGCAAGAACATTTATGGGAAAAGGCGATATTGTCAACATTGACCGGGAAGTCGAGATGAGCGGAAAGATTCATTCAAAAGGCGTTTTGATCCTTAGTGGTTATTTGGGGGAACGATTCGCGCGAAACAAACCTTTAGCCTTGTCGGCCAGTATTTGTTTTGAACAGCTTTATGAGGAAGTGGAGGGGGACAGCGCATCCAGCGCCGAGCTTTATTGCCTTCTTTCAAGTCTTGCCGATTGTCCTTTAAGACAAGATATAGCCGTGACAGGTTCTGTTGATCAACGCGGCGTGATTCAACCGGTCGGTGGGATTAACGAAAAGATCGAAGGATTTTTTGAAGTTTGTGAAAAGAAGGGTCTGACGGGCAGGCAAGGCGTGATTATTCCTGAAGCGAATGTCAGGCATCTCATGATTAATGACAAGGTCGTGAGGGCGGTCGGGGATGGAAAGTTTCACGTATTCCCTGTTAAAACAGTAACTGAAGGGTTGCAAATATTAACCGGTCGTGATACGGGAGAACTTAAAACCGACGGAACGTACTCTGCCGGAAGCATTTTTTATGATATTGACACGAAATTAACCCGGTACGCCGAGCTGGCAAGAATTTATTCCGGTTCGGAATGAGGCCTGGTTCCGGCAAGGACAGGATTAATATGAAAAAAATTTGGTTATTAAATTTTTTGCTTGTGGTTTTCATTTGCGCGGGGGTGTTGTTTCTTTTTGAAATTGGAGCTGCGGCTCAAGTACGAAGAAGCGCTTCGCAAGCGAGATCAGTTGATACTAACGGCATTCAGTTTGAAACAGCAATTGAAAATGTGGCTGCCGATGTGGGACCTGGCGTCGTATCCATACGGACAGAGACTGTCACGACAGTGGGGGGCGATAATCTTTTATTTGGCGCTCCAGGTGATGATGAAAATTTAAACAACTTTTTTGAACATTTTTTCGGCCAAACTCCCGAATTCAAGGAAAAGCAGCAGGGAGTCGGATCGGGATTGATCATTGAACCTGATGGATATATTTTGACGAATGAACATGTGGTTGCAAATGCCGATCAAATCAAAGTGACATTGATTTCCGGACGGGAGTATGATGCGGAGCTGATTGGATCTGACAGGCGTTCAGATCTTGCTGTGATCAAAATTGATGCGGAAGATCTTCCCAAGGCGTCATTCGGGAATTCAGAAAATTTGCGGATTGGGCAATGGGTTGTAGCCATTGGTAATCCGTTTGCCCACCTTCTTCCAAATCCGGAGCCGACTGTAACTGTCGGTGTTATCAGCGCCCTTGACCGGACCATTGCCGGCCCTTATCTCAGCGATGCGATTTATACGGCATTAATTCAGACGGATGCGGCGATTAATCCCGGGAATTCAGGGGGTCCTTTATTGAATCTTCGAGGAGAAGTTGTTGGAATTAACGTCGCTATTTTTTCGACAACAGGAGGATATCAGGGAATCGGTTTTGCGATTCCGATAGACACGGTTAAACGTATCACATCAAAAATTATCCGGGGGGAAGAAGTTGAATACGGATGGATCGGAGTTGCGATTCAAAACCTCGATCAAAATCTGGCGGAATACTTCGGGTTGAAGAATCCGGATGGTGTCCTGGTTCATGAAGTTCTGGTTCAAGGCCCTGCATCAAAAGCAGGCATTCAAAAGGGCGACATTATTTTATCTGTTAACCAAAGAAGGGTAAGGAATGTTTCTGAATTGATTAATCTCATTGGTGCAATTACACCGGGAAAAATAGTTTCTTTACGCGTGTTCAGGAATGGTTCAAGCCGGCAGGTTAAGGTTGAGGTTGAAAGGAATCCAGTGAGTAATTATCAGCAGGAGCAACGCCGGGAAGAGGAAGAACCTGCCCAGTTTTCTATCCTTGAACAATGGCGGGGGCTAAGCATTCAGGATATTCCGAAATCAATGACAGCGGAAATGGGCCTTGAAAGTATTGAGGGTGTTTTAGTCGCTGATGTCCAGGTTGGCTCTCCGGCCGACGAGGCAGGAATCCAGCCGGGCAGTATCATCCTGAGTGTCGACAGCAAGGATATCAGCAATGCTAAAGAATTCGAGGATGCGGTGCGAAATAAAAAGGGTGATGTTCTTTTACGTACAAACCAGGCATTTGTCGTTGTGAAAAGCCCACAAAATAATAAAAAATAATCATAATTTACCTGATAAGGAGCGGGAAAAGAAGATGCAAGTTCCTTTGGAAATTACATTTCGTGGCGGTGTTGAACATAACCCGGCCATTGAAGACTTAATTCGCAGGAAAACCCAAAAGATGGATCAATTCTGCGATCATGTCAGCAGTTGCCATGTCGCTATTGAAACTACCCAGAGACATCAAGAACGCGGCAATACATATCGCGTCAGACTCGATATCTCGGTTCCACCCGGGCACAAAATTTTTGTTGAGCGTACTCCGAGTAAAGGCCATATGCATGATCCATTGACAACAACCATTCGAGGAGCCTTTAAGGCTGCTTATCGTCAGGTCAGGGACTTGTCGGAAAAACAGAACCGGGAAATCAAGAGTCACCCTGATCAGACAATGAATGCGGTCGTTTCAAAAATCAAGAAGAGCGCCGGATATGGTTTCTTGCGTTCATTTGAAGGGAGAGAGATTTATTTTCATCGCCATAGTGTTATTAATGTTGATTTTAATGATCTAATGGTGGGAGACGGGATTCATTACATTGAAGAGATCGGAAATAAAGGAGCCCAGGCTTCTTCGGTTCATTTAGTTAACAGAACAAATTTATAGGAAATGTTCGACGGGCTGATTTTAACAGAAAGTGGAGCGGCGATGCGTTTAATAACACGGGATGAGCTGAAGGGATTGATTGATGCCAGAATGGAACCTTGTATATCGATTTACGCTCCTATGGGTGTCCATCCTTCCTTTGCCAGGGGGAATGCGATTCGTTTTAAGAATCTGCTGTCTAGAGTGGTTGAAGAGCTTGGACTGGAATGGAACAAGAGAAGTACTGATGCAAAAGAACTTATTGAACCACTTCAACGGTTGTTAAAGGAAGATGCTTTTTGGCAAAATCAAAGCGGGGGCTTGTGCGCTTTTGCAGGTCCGGGTTTTTTTCGTTATTATCGAATCCCTCTGGAATTTGAAGAGATGGTGCATATTGATGATCATTTTTATACCGGGCCGCTGCTCCCGTTATTTACAGGAGACGGGCGTTTTTATCTTTTATCATTAAGCCAGCAACAAGTCCGTTTGTTTGAAGGGACGCATTACAGGTTGAAAGAAATGGTTTTGGGTGACCTACCTGATAATCGGGAGGACGCGCTGCGATTTCATAATAAAGAGAAGCACTTGATATTTCATACACGAAGCGCCGGGAATGCACAGGAACGCGATGCCATGTTTCATGGGCACGGAAGCAGCTCGGAAGACTCTAAAAAAAACATAGCGCTTTTTTTTGAAAAGGTTGACCGGCATTTGATGGAAATCCTTGAGGGAGAGTCATCTCCGCTGATTCTGGCCGGAGTTGATTTTATGAGGGATTGTTATAAGGAAGTGAGTCATTACGCGCATATTTTGAACGAAGGTATCGCTGGAAACCATCAGCGCGAACGCATTGAGGGTCTTCATCGGCAGGCATGGGACCTTGTTAAGAATGTATTCAAAGAAAGTATTCATCATGATGCTGCGCGTTTCAGGAATCTCCGTGCCATAAAAGAGTCATCAGATGACATTAAGGAAATTATTGTCCGTGCCTTTGAGGGAAAGGTAAGCGTGCTTTTTGTGCCCGAAAAGGGGCATATTTGGGGTGAGTTTGACCGCGCATCTTTCCATGTCAATGTTTTCCCCGTCAAGATTAACGGCGATGATGATCTGCTTGAATTAACGTCCGAGCAAACAATCATTCATCGGGGAAGTGTTTATGCGGTCAAGCCTGATGAAATTCCGGGAGAGTCCGGTGTCGCTGCAATTTTCAGGCAGGGGATAGTATAAATTTTATGGAAAGTCGTCGGGTACATGTTTTGATCGCGGGAATCGTCCAGGGAGTATTTTTTCGTTCGTTCATGAAGGAGAAGGCCCAGGAACTTGGAGTTAAAGGCTGGGTAAAAAATCGGGTGGACGGAACGCTTGAATCGGTGATGGAAGGAAAAAAGGATGCAGTTGATGAATTAATTTCATGGTGCCGCAAGGGACCTCCCATGGCCGACGTTGATTATATTCATTTGGAGCGAGAAGACTTTAGAGATGAGTTCAAATCTTTTAATATTGAATATTAAAAATTTATGAATTGATGAGAGAGGCAGCTATGGTTATTGGAAAAGATAAAATAAAGCAGGACGTCGAGGATCAGATATCAAATGACAATCGTGTCAGTGCCAGTGAAATTAATGTTGATGTGGACAAGGGTGAGGTTATATTGCGCGGCCGGGCGGGATCCTATTTGGCCAGGAGGGCAGCTGAGACGGATGCCTGGGTTGTTGAAGGAGTGATTAACGTAAAAAATGAAATCGATGTGAGCTATCCCATCGATAAAATGCTGACTGATAATGAAATCCGAAAGAACATAGATGAGTTTTTACTATATAATCCGCAAATTGACGCATCCAAAGTCGACATCGGTGTCAGAAGCGGGATTGTGACTTTATTTGGAAGTGTTGATCATTATTGGAAAAAAAATGCTGTTGAAGAAGCGGTGAACGATCTCACAGGAGTCAAAGGCGTTATTAACGAACTTGCCGTAGTGCCAACCAAGCAATTATCAGATGAAGTGATTGCTCAGGAAATTTTATCTACAGCCGAGCTGGATTTCCCGGTTGATATGAACAAGATTATCGTTGAGGTCGAAGAAGGCCGGGTGACGCTTAAGGGCATCGTTCCCGACTGGAAATCCGGCAAAATTATCTACGATAAGGCCTGCTATACAACCGGAGTTGTTGATGTCGATAATCAAATGGAAATTCAATAAAAGGCTGTTGCTTTTTGATGTCCAATTTCCCTGGTTAGAATTCCCCTCCAATTTTGCTGTTCGCTGATTATTGTCTATTTTAAGGAGAAAAAGGTCGGAATTTAGAGGAACACGGATGTTGAGGGAAATCCCCTTCTGTGTGATGATGGCGTTACAAATAAGGCTATTTAATCAAAAGGAGGCAAAAAGATGGAAAGGGTAAAGGAAGAACTGGTGACAATGCTTAACCAGGCCCTTGAGTTGGAGCATGCGGCCCGTATACAGTACCTTGCTCATGCGGAGGCAATAAAAGGGCTTCAATCTGAGAAACTGATTGAGCGGATTAAAGAGATTGCTTCTGATGAAGAAAAACATGAAGAGATGTTTCGTGAGATGATTGGCGGTTATTTGGGAGGTATTCCGACTATGGGCATGTCGGAGACCCATTCAGCCTTCGAAATCCAGCAGATCCTTGATGTAAATATGAAACAGGAAAAGGACGCAATTGATTTTTATAAAAAGATCTACAAAAAAGTTATCGATAACAAGGAAAATCTCCAATATCAATTTGAGGCGCTTGAGCACAGCATTCGTCACATTATTATTGATGAGGAGGAACATGTGTCAGAGCTTTCTTTATTGATGGGGATTTAAGGAACGGCAGAAGACGAGAGGTGGCCATGTCCAATGTGAAGGTTTATAGTACGCCTGCGTGTCCGTATTGTCGAAAGGCGAAGGAATTTCTTCATGAAAACAACATTGAGTTCGAAGATATTAATATTGCGGCAGATCAACGGACAGCCAGGGAAATTATTGAGAAAACAGGGAGAATGAGCGTTCCGGTGATTGACATCGATGGAAAATATATCATTGGATATGATGAGCCGGCATTAAAAGAAACTCTCCATATTAAATAGTGAAAGGACGGGGGCAGGATCAGGAGGAAACATGCTTGATGTGGTGATTATCGGTGCAGGCATTGCCGGATGTACTGCTGCGGTTTATGCTGCCAGAAACCGAATGGATTATTTGCTGGTTTCGGATAATTTTGGGGGCCAGTTTCTGGAATCAGGCATGATCTTGAACTATCCCGGTGTTATTCAGACCGATGGATTTAAATTTCGTTCTGCCTTTGAAAAACAGCTGGAATTTAACGGTGTTCAGCGCCTTATTGGCCCCCATATCAAAAAAATTGAATCCATTGAAAACGGTTTCAGACTTATCGGGGATCGGCAGGAGTTTGAGACCCAAACTGTTATTATTGCCACAGGCTCGCATCCCAGGAAATTGAATGTTCCCGGGGAGGATAGTTTTTTAAATCGAGGGGTGACTTATTGTTCGGTTTGTGATGGGCCTCTCTTTGCGGACAAAATAATTGCTATTATCGGTGGAGGAAATTCAGCCCTTGAAGGCATTCATTTCACACACAGAATCGCGAAAAAGATCTATCTGATTAATATCGAAGATCATTTTAGCGCCCATGCCTATTTGAGCGAAACGATAGCCTCTTTTGAAAATGTTGAGGTTATTGATAAAGCAAGGACTTTCGAAATTTTCGGGGATGATTTTGTTCAGGGATTGCGATATGAAAGGGAAGGCAAACAATATCAACTGGATGTTCATGGGATCATTATAGAAATAGGCCGAACGCCTAATACTGATTTTTTAAAAGGTTTTGTTGAACTGGATGAGAAGAAACATGTTGTGATTGATTGCCAGTCGCGCACTTCCGTTGAAGGGGTTTTCGCCGCGGGTGATTGCGCTTCGGGGTTGGAATATCAATATGTGATTGCGGCCGGACAAGGATGCATCGCTTTGTTAAAAGCGGCTAGATATTTGTCAAACCGAAGAGATTTTTAAAATCATCGACCTTGAAGAAGAGGGAGGGCTGTTCATGACCGGTATACCCAAAAACATACTGCCAGTAGGGTTGCTGATGAAAGAACACAGATTGATTGAAAAAATGGTTAGGGTAATCGACGGTAAAATTAAAGAGTACAAGGGTTCGGGAAGACCGGATGGGTTTTTCATTAATGGCGTTGTTGATTTTTTTAAAGTCTATGCAGACAAAAATCATCATGGCAAAGAAGAAGAAATCCTGTTTGCCCGATTGGAGAACAGGGACATTACATTGCAGCACCGGGCCATTATGCAAAATCTTCTTCGGGATCATGTTCAAAGCCGGAAGATCGTAGGGAAGATCAGGGAGTTGAATGCGGGGATATTCAAAAATAGCCCCCAGGCGATTGATGAAGTGATTGCACATTTACAGACGTTAGCCAGTCTTTATACAAACCATATTGATGTTGAGGATAATCATTTTTTTCTTCCTGTCATGGGTTATTTCAGCAAAGTTGAACAGGAGAAGATGATTGAGGATTTTATCGATTTTGATCGACAGTTTGTTCACAACCATTATAGGGATTTCGTTAGCGGTTTCTTGAAAGGCACGGAAGGTCATGCGATCTGAATTGATGATACGGGTAACTGGTGAGGCTGGGCAAGGTTTGAAGACCATCGGTAACCTTCTTTGCAAAATCTTCAGACGCTCAGGGTGGAATCTTTTTGCAAACCAGGATTATATGTCCCGCATACGCGGCGGGAATAATTTTTTTCAGATCCGGGTGTCAAATAAGCCTGTTTGTTGCACACGGGAAAAATGCGACTTGATTGTCGCGCTTGATAAGGACAGCGTCGGTATCCACCGTAAAGATCTGAATGAAAGCGGCCGGATGATCGCTGATCTGCAGAAATTTGGTATCGAAAACGATCCCCAATATATTGACATCCCTCTTTTTGACATTGCCCAAAAAATCGGGGGAAACGATATTTATATTAATTCTGTCGCTTGCGGAATGATTAGCGCTTTGGCCGGGGTTAATTTTGCTAGTGTAAAAAAGGAACTGGAAATGACATTTGCCAGGAAAGGCGCGGATATTATCGAAAAAAATATCCATGCGGCCTTTTCAGGTTATGAGAAGGTAAACAGTCAAGCCAAAGACTGCGGTTTTGTTTTAAAAGAAGATCCAGAGAAAACGGGTATGCTTATTGACGGCAATGACGCTATCGGAATTAGCGCCATTGTTTCCGGTTGTAAATTCTATTCAGGTTATCCCATGACGCCGTCTACCGGTATTATGGAATTCATTGCGCGTTACGCCGATCGTTTCAATATTGTTGTTGAGCAGGCTGAGGATGAAATTGCCGCGGTGAACATGGTTATCGGGGCCTCTTATGCCGGTGTTCGATCTATGACCTCAACCTCAGGAGGAGGTTTTGCGCTGATGACCGAGGCCCTGAGTCTGGCGGGAATGACGGAGACTCCGATTGTTATTGTCGATGCTCAGCGTCCTGGACCGGCAACGGGTTTTCCAACACGTACGGAACAGGCGGATATTGATTTCCTGATTAATGCCGGTCATGGGGAATTCGCCAGAGCAGTCCTTAGCCCAGGCACTATAGAAGAAGCATTTTATTTAACAAATAAAGCCTTTTATTTGGCCGATAAATACCAAATCCCGGTCTTGTTGATGACAGACCAGCATCTGGCAGACTCTTATCGGAATGTTGATCTCTTTGATATCAGCAGGATCAATAATGAACACTTCATTATTTCTAAAGAGGCATCTGTTCATGTTAATAATTACAAGCGATATGCCTTAACACAAACTGGAATTTCTCCCCGGGCGATCCCTTCATGGATTGCTGATGTTATTTATGCCGACAGTGACGAGCATACGGAAGAAGGTCATATAACCGAAGATGCCGATGTGCGTATTCAAATGGTTCAGAAGCGGTTTTATAAGAAGATGGAAGGTTTGCAACAGGAAGTTGAAGAGCCCGTAGCGTACAAGGTTGATGACGCGGACATGATCCTTATCGGTTATGGTTCAACATTTGGTGCGATTAATGAGGTCTGCCGGTCAGAAACGAATTTGGGATTTATTCATTTACCGCAGGTATGGCCTTTTCCAGCGTCCCGGTTTCAACAGTTGATAAAGAAAGGGAAAAAACTGTTAACGGTTGAAGGGAATGCCGGAGGAAAGCTGGCGAAATTAATCAAAATGGAAACCTGTATCGAAGTTAATGGATCAATTCTTCGTTATGATGGCCGCCCCATTAATCGTGATTATCTCTTATCTAAATTGGCAGAGGAGTTGAAGCATGGATCTTCAAACCTATCAAAGTAATGATCCAATTGCCTGGTGCCCCGGGTGCGGAAATTTCGGAATTTTAACGGCGCTTAAAAAAGCATTACTAAATCTGGATCTGCCGCCGAAAGACGTATTGCTGGTCTCCGGAATAGGTCAGGCCGCAAAGCTTCCTCATTATATAAAGAGCAATTGTTTTAACGGACTTCACGGAAGGGCATTACCGGCTGCGGCAGGGGCCAAGATTGCAAATCCCGCGCTAACGGTAATCGTTACAACTGGCGATGGAGATTGTTATGGAGAAGGCGGGAATCACTTTATTCATAATATTCGGCGGAACGTTGATATCACTGTGATCGTTCATAACAATCAGATTTACGGGCTGACCAAGGGACAGGCTTCTCCGACGACGGATACTGGTTTTACGACAAACATGCAGCCAAACGGTGTTGTTTTGGAACCTTTTCACGGGGTGGCTGTGGCGATTGCATTGGGGGCAGGTTTTGTTGCACGGGGGTATTCCGGCCATTCTGATGCGTTATCCGATCTTATTGTAAAAGGGGTCAGGCACCGGGGATTTTCACTGATTGAGGTATTACAGCCCTGCGTCACTTTCAATCACCGGAACACTTATCGTTGGTACAGTGAGCGTCTTTACCGGCTTGAAGATGAAAAAGATTATGATCCGCGCAATAAGATGCGGGCTGTTGGGAAAGCGTTTGAATGGGGAGACAAAATTCCAGAAGGTGTCTTTTATGAAGAAATAAAAGATGATTATGCGCAAAAGACAGGTCTGGCAGATCGGCCTCATCTTGTGGATGAGACTGTGAATGCAGGAGAAATTTTTAAGGAACTGATTGATGTTTTTATTTAGGCATGGAGGCGAGCTATGAGACGAACTATAAAATTTAACGGTAAGGAGATAGCATTAAAAGGGATTCCCATTGAATTGAATGAAATTGTTCCGGATTTTCGGGCCATTGATTCCAAATTGGATGAGGTGACCCTGTCGGACTTTAAAGGGAAGATCAAACTTTTTACGACATTTCCATCGTTGGACACTCCCGTTTGTGATAAACAAATCAACGAGTTTAATGGGCGGGCCCAACAGCTGTCGGAAAATGTCTGTGTAATTGGGCTGAGCATGGATCTTCCTTTTGCCATTAACAGGTTTTGTGAAAAGAATAACATCAGAAAGGTAAAACTTTTATCGGACCATAGATACACCTCGTTCGGATTGAATTATGGATTGCTTATCAAAGATCTTCACCTTTTGGCGAGATCTGTTCTGATTGTAGATGAAAACGACGTGCTCCGGTATTATGAAATTGTTGAAGAGCTGGATAAATCTCCGGATTATGACAGGTGTTTGGCGGAGCTGGAAAATATTATTAATCAAGCCCGGCCTTTGACGCCTGAGCAAATTGCATCCAGGGAGTATATTTCTTGTTGTGAGGGAGCTTCTCCCCTGACGCCTCCCGAAATAAATGAATACCTTTCACAGCTCACTGGCTGGGAACTGGTTGATCATAAGAAGATCGTTAAAGATTATCACAGACAGAATTACCAGGAATCAAAAGATTTGCTGGATGATATTTCCGTGATCGCGGATGAGCAGGGACATCATCCCACGACAGTTCTGGGTTATGATCACCTGAAGGTGATTCTTACGACACACTCTGTCGGTGAACTCACAGAGAACGATTTTGTTATGGCGGGCCTGATTGACGATCTCGCCGAAACGTAAACTTTTGTTTGGCGAACGGCTGAAATATGACGAACAGGAGATATCGATGCAACCTCAAGACAAGTATGAAATGTATTTAGTGAAGGCAGTGTTTTCAGTTTTTTTAATAGTGTTAATCGTTTTTGCGGGCGGAATGGCTGAAAAGATGGCGAAAACAAGAGTTAATGAAGAGGCTGAATATTTAGGAGATGATTTGTTATTTTATGACAACGTGAATATGCTTGTGGTTGGAATGGAGGGAGAGAATGAAGCGGGGACGTGGCCTCTTGATCGTTGATATGCAAATCGATTTTTGTCCAGGCGGAGCATTGCCGGTTCCTCACGGTCATGAAATCGTTCCCTCCCTGAATAAATATATCGATCTTTTTTTCGATGAAAAATATCCAGTCTTGGCCTCAAGAGACTGGCATGCGTATAACTCAAAGCATTTCGATGTTCTGGGAGGACAATGGCCTGTTCATTGTGTCCAGGGAACCGAAGGCGCAAAATTTTATCCCATGCTGCATCTTCCGCCAAATGTGATTGTTCTTTCCAAAGGAATGGACCCGGATGAAGACGGTTATTCTGTCTTTGCTGCTGAGAGTGAAGATGGGGAACGGTTTGCGGATATTCTTGAGCGTTTAAATGTGAAGGATCTCTTTGTCGGCGGGTTGGCAACTGATTATTGTGTGAAACAAACCGTTCTGGATGCGTTGGCATTTGGATTCAAGACCTATCTGCTGATTGATGCAACAAAAGGGGTTAATGCTTCAGCGAACGATGTCGCCAACGCAATAAAAGAGATGAGAGATAGCGGTGTGGAAGAAATTAATTATGATCAACTTGAGAATATGACGCGGTACCGCAAGGCGTGAGCACGAAATGAAAGGCGAGGTGGAATGAATCGGCAGCGGTTTTTTTACCCGACCCCGGGAGCGAATACCGGGGGTGGAAATCGGAGAGATTATCAATGCCCGGGCATTAAGGATATAATTTGCAGAAATGAAAAGTGAAGTTAAAGAAAATATTATAGTTGCCGGAGGCGGTTTTGCCGGATTGGCAGCGCTGGAGCGGTTGTCAAAAAATGATCTAATCCGGCGCAAGCACCGTCTTGTTCTGATTGATCGCAAAGAAGAATCCGATTTTCTCCCAATGGCTCCCGATGTTATGGCAGGATGGCTTGAACCCCGGCATGCCTCAGTTAGTTTACGAAAGCATTGCCGGTCAAGAAACGTCGAGTTTATAAAGGGTGATATTGAAGGAGTGGATTTGGGGAAAAAACTGATTCGGCTTCCTCATGAAGAAATAAATTTCAGCTATCTTGTTTTGTCATGTGGTGGAGAACCTGGTTTCTTCGGCAACGACGTTTTTAAACAGCGCTGTTTAAAATTGAATTCCATTCAAGATGCAATTAAAGCCCGAGAAACTCTGCGTAAAGCAGTAAAAAGTCCGGAGCAATTTAACATCGTAATTATCGGAGGAGGATATACCGGGATTGAAGCGGCGATGGCTTGCCGATTCTTTCTTAAACGTCATGGTGGAGAGCATGCCGTTATTACCATTGTTGAAAAAGCGAGTGATGTTTTGCTGATGGTCCCTGACTGGTTGAGGATAAGGGTCAGGAATGTTTTGCGATGCAATCGGATTAATATCCGGACAGGCGACAGCCTTGTTAGTTTCGAGGGAGGAACAGCCTGTTTTAAAAAAAGCGGTCCGCTGGGTAATGCGTTTTGTATTTGGTCAGCAGGCGTTATTACGTCAGCGTTTATTCAAAATATCGCTTCTGAGAAAAACCGAACAAGGATTATTGTTGATGAATATCTCAGGATGCGAAACTCTCAGCATGATTCCGTTTTTCTGGCCGGAGATAATGCGGCTTTTCTTGATACAGATGGTAACCCTATTCGAATGGCGGTTAAATTTGCTATTGATCAGGGAAGTCTGGCAGCTGCAAATATTGTTCATATGATACGTAATGAAGAACTGGAAAAATATAGTCCGGTGGATGTCGGTTTTTTGATCCCGTTAATGGAGGGACGGGCGCCGGGAATCGTTCTCGGCAGGCGAGTCACGGGTAAAATGGGTTTTTTTCTTCATTACTTTATGTGTGTTTTTCGTTCTTACGGTAGAAATAAATGGGGGATTCTTTGGGATTTCATGGTTTCCCGGAGAAAATCAGTGAGTTAAGAAAGGAGAAAAGATGGAGGAATCGGTATATAAAGTCATTGAAATTACGGGGTCATCAAAAACTGATATGGAAGCTGCCATTCAAAATGCCATAAGCCAAACGGCCAAAACCGTTAAAGAAATACGCTGGTTTGAAGTTCTGAATACTCGTGGTTATGTAGAAAACGATCATGTGGCTTATTGGCAGGTGACCATCAAGATCGGTTTCCATGTCGACCAGAAGATCCAGGAGGAATCGCATATGAAGAGTAACGTTTCCGTTAATAAAGGAAAAGAGACATCTGGAAAATATCGTTGTCTTGTTTGCGGTTATATCTATGATCCTGAAAAAGGTGATCCGACCGCCGGGATTGAACCGGGGACGCTTTTTGAGAAGCTGCCCGCTGACTGGAAGTGCCCTGAATGCGGCGTGGGCAAGGACCAGTTCGAACCAATGTAAAATAAGGAGAATTGGTATGAAAAATTATGATCTGGCGCTGCTGATACTGCGTCTGGCTCTTGGGATTATTTTTATTGCACATGGAATGCAGAAACTTTTTGGAACATTCGGAGGATCAGGGGTCGATGGCTTTTCAAAAATGCTGATGAGCCAGGGTTTTCCTTTTCCTGAGGTCCTGGCCTGGCTGGTTGCCCTGACTGAATTTCTCGGCGGGATCGGCCTTGTTTTCGGGATTGTTCCGAGGATTTGCGCATTCGGAATCGGGATAGTCATCGCTGTGGCGATTTGGAAGGTTCATTTCCAAAGCGGGCTTTTTAGTTCCTCAGGGGGCTATGAATATCAATTGCTTATTTTAGCGTCGTGCTTAGTAATTCTTCTTTGTGGTGCCGGGAAGTTTTCATTCTTTGATCGTTTTTAACAATAAAAAAGGGCTGAAGACTGAAAGGATGGGCGATGAAGTTTAAAACTATTTTTTTTATTTTAGCATTGATCAGTCTTTTGCTGAATTTTTCTTATTGCCAGGAGGTGTTAAAGGCAAAGGCTGATCTTTATAACCCGGAAGGAAATAAAATCGGAACAGTTTATTTTGAGGAGAAAGCCGATATTGTAAAGATAACTGTTAATGTCACTGATCTTCCTCCCGGGACCAGGGCTTTACATATTCATGAAGAAGGCCGATGCGATCCGCCGGATTTTAAAACTGCCGGCGGGCATTTTAATCCTTACGATAAGCAGCATGGTTTTTTAAATCCGGAAGGACCTCATGCCGGAGACCTTCCCAATTTTGAAGTCAATAATACCGGGATGACAACATTTACCGTTTTTACAAAACGTGTGACACTGGAACAGGATCACGCCAATTCTATATCAAGCGAAGGCGGGCGGTCTGTAATTGTTCATGAAAACCCGGATGATTATATTACTGACCCTGCCGGCATGGCCGGAAATCGTATCGCCTGTGGCATTGTTGAATCCATGACAAACGGAACGGATTAAAGGAAGTTAATTAATGGTATTGATACCAGAAGACAGGGAGAGGCAGGAGTTGCTATCGCTGGCCAAAAAGGCTGCGAAGGAAGGCGGAGAAATTCATCGCCGTTATTATCATCAGGACATTCCGGTTCAAACAAAAGGCGTATCTTTCGATCTTGTCTCCGTGGTTGATACCGAATCTGAAAAATGTATTCTTGATATCATTCAAAAGCATTACCCTGCGCATAATCTCCTTTCCGAAGAACGTGGGATTATTCAGAAAGGATCGGAACTTACCTGGGTGATTGATCCTTTAGATGGAACAACAAATTTTATTTTCGGCATACCTCTTTTTTGTTCTTCCGTTGCCCTTGTTTATGGTAACCAGACTGTTGTTGGCGCTGTTTATGATGCCGTTCATGACGAGATGTTCTCTGCAGTAGCAGGACAAGGGGCTTGGTTAAACGATCAGCGGATATCGGTTTCATCAGTCGGATTACTCGAAGAATCCATGATGATTACCGGCTTCTTTTATGATCGAAGTGAAGCGATGATAAAAAATCTTGAGAGCATGAAACATTTTTTTGAAGCTTCTGTGCGCGGAATCAGACGTTTCGGTTCAGCAGCGCTGGATTTGTGTTATGTGGCATCAGGACGAGCAACAGGTTTCTGGGAATTTCGTTTAAATCCCTGGGATTTTGCCGCCGGAGCACTGATCGTGCAGGAAGCCGGCGGAACGGTTTCAAACCTGAGAGGTGAAAATATTGATCCAACGAAGCAATCATATATTGTCGCTTCTAACGGCCGGATTCATCCGGAAGTTTTAAGTATTCTGCAAATGGTAGAAAAATAGCGTTGAAGGTTTACGGTGATGAGAGTGAAAGTGAGATATCATGGCGCCTGCGGAACTTCCTGAACTTGATGATCGAAAAACGGCTGACAAGAATTTACGTGGCTCATTCTGGGGACTCCTGATCTGGTTTTTGTTGATGTGGTTCCTTGTTTCCTCAATCTTTGGCTATTTTCAAGAAAAAAGCCAAGTCGAAATCCCTTACTCCAGTTTTAAAGAAGAAATCAGAAATAACAATATCGACAGCGTCACGATTGCAGGCAGCAGGATCATTGGACGGTTTAAACGAAGTTATCTGCCTGAAAATATTTCTTCTCCCGAAGCAACTGGCCCTTCCCAAGGAACGCGATATCAAATGTTTTCAACAGTGAAACCAGATGTTGAGGATCCGGAATTACTCCAATTGCTTGAAGAGTATGATGTAGTGGTTAATGTGGAACCAGAAGAGCAGCCATGGTTTTTTCAATTGCTGATTTATCTTTTGCCATGGATCCTGATTATCGGTTTTTTTGTTTATACAGGTCGCAAGGCTGGAGAACAGATGAAAAATATGGGTGGAGGAGGAGCGGGAGGAATCTTTGGTATCGGCCAATCCCGCGCCAAACGATATTACCGTTCAATTACCAATATTACTTTTAAGGATGTAGCTGGTCTTGAGAATGCAAAACAGGATCTTACTGAAATCATCGAATATTTAAAGAATCCGAAAAAATTTGCTCGTCTCGGGGCTACGGTGCCCAAAGGAATCCTGTTGCTGGGACCCCCTGGATGCGGAAAAACACTCCTGGCCAGGGCAACTGCCGGTGAAGCCAATATACCTTTCTTTAGCATCAGCGGATCTGAATTCGTTGAAATGTTTGTTGGGGTTGGCGCTTCCCGTGTCCGCGACATGTTTATGAATGCAAAACGCGAAGCCCCCTCGATTATATTTATTGACGAAATTGATTCTATCGGAAGAACGCGAGGCTCCGGATACGGCGGGGGTCATGATGAACGCGAACAAACTTTAAATCAGATTTTATCAGAGATGGATGGATTTGAACCGCAGCAGTCTGTAGTTGTCATGGCTGCTACGAACCGTCCCGACGTCCTCGATCCTGCCTTAACGCGCCCGGGCAGATTTGACCGTCATATCACGATTGAACTGCCGAAGAAACAGGCCAGGATTCATATTCTTCAGATTCATGTCAGGGATGTTCCCTTAAAGGAGGACGTTGATCTTGAAAATCTTGCTGCGCGCGCGGTCGGTTTCTCAGGGGCGGATTTAAAGAATCTTGTCAATGAAGCCGCACTGTTAGCCGGAAGAAAAAACAAGGAGAAGGTTGACTCCTCGGATTTCGAAGAAGCACGGGACAAGGTCTTGTTGGGCGCGGAACGTGAAGAACTTTTGGATGAGCGCGAAAAAAATTTAATTGCATTTCATGAGGCAGGACATGCTTTACTGGCAAAACTCTTGCCTGATGCCGATCCACTTCAAAAAGTGACCATAATTCCTCGGGGAGCAGCGCTTGGTTCAACTGAGCAAATCCCGGAAATCGACAGGCATAATTATAGTCGTTCCTATTTGCTTGATTTAATAACGGTAAGGCTTGGCGGCCGGTCAGCGGAAGGATTGGTATTCGGAGAAGTAAGTAACGGGGCAGCCGCGGATCTTAAACAGGTGACCCAGATTGCAAGGAAAATGATATGCCAATGGGGGATGAGCGATCGGATCGGACCCATTAGTTATCAAATGTTGGAAGACCATGTTTTTTTGGGACAAGAGCTGAGCGAACAAAAAGATTTTAGTGAATATACAGCCCGGATTATCGATGAAGAGATCCACCGCATTATTTCTGAATCAGAGCAAAGGGCGATGGATGTGATTAAAAATAACCGGGGGAAACTTGAAATCATTGCGCAAGCATTGGTTCGTAATGAAACCCTTTCTAACGATGAAATTGACAAACTGCTGAACTCGTCGGATTCTCACCAAACATCCTGATATTCCATACATTTTTATCTGGGGGAAGAAAGTCTATTTTAAGTGGCGCAAGCTGATTTAGAAAACCATGGGTTTTCGTTAGAGTAGGAAGAGCTCATAATTTATACCTTTAAATCAGGAAACCATATGTTGCTGAGCTTAACTCATTTAAAAGGACGCCAGTTAAAGACAAAGAACGGTGAGGCCGGGCGCATCAGGGATTTTCATTTTGACGATAAGAAATGGCGGTTGATGCTTTTTGTGACCGATTCGGGTTCCAGGTTTAACGCGCAGAATGTTTACATATCATTTGTTGAATTTAATAGTAAATCACGATGGCCGGATAACGCCACGTCTATCAATAGTGTCAAAAAATCGCGCAATGAACTGCTGCCTGATACGGATATTTGCAGCAGTGAAATAAAAAGAGCCGAACAGTTCAGGCATTATTATTACTTGCCGGAGTGGGTCAAGGCCCATCCGGATAAACCATCAATTCTTGGATTGTTTTATGAGAGTGATGATCCGGTTGAAAAAAATAAAGAGGTCGATCAGGATCGTTTTCACAGTCTGGAAGAAATGCTCGGGTATCAGGTCAGGGCATTGGACGGCGATATCGGTCATGTCTCCGATTTGATTGTTGATGATTACTCATGGAAGATTTTTTTTATTGTTTTCCAGATAAACAAACTCCTCGTTTCAAATGAGATGCTGATAGGGACGATGGATGTTATGCGGGTTCAGTGGCCGACACGTGAAGTTTTCATTGGCACGACAAAGGATCAGGCCTTCAGCTATTCGGGGCTATCACATTCACAAGACCGTTCTCAATAACTCAGTTGATGAAGGGAACAGTATGTTGAGAAGTTTGAAAAGCATATTAGGGTACGCGATTCAGGCGAAGGATGGCCAAATCGGAAGCGTAAAAGATGCCTTCTTCGATGACGAAAGCTGGGTGATTCGTTATCTGGTCATCGAAACTGGGACCTGGCTATCGGGCAGAAGTGTTTTGCTGTCGCCGATCGCGTTTACCCCCCCAAATACAAAACCGGATTGGAGTACGAAAACGATAGAAGTATCCTTGACAAAAGAACAGGTGAGGGTATCGCCAGATGTTGACGCAGATAAACCTGTTTCCCGTCAGAATGAGATAAAGATGAGCCAGCATTATAAGTGGTCGAAATATTGGGAGCATGATTTTTTTGCAGTTCCCAGAACCAAATACACGATCCCTGATATAGCCGTTGATGATGAGGGCAATGACCTGCATGTGAGGAGTGCAAGAGAAATTTTGGGTTATTTAGTCCACGGAATTGACGGTAATGCCGGGCGCGCAGAGGATTTCATTATTGATGATGAAACATGGCATCTGGTCTATTTTGTTGTCGGCATAAAGAAAATCTTTCCCGGGAAGAAAGTCTTGCTTGCCCTGGAATGGATTAAGTCGATCAGTTGGGAGAGATCCCGGGTTGACGTAGATTTGAGCTGCGACAGCGTTCGAAATGGACCCGAATTCCATCCTGATGAACCGGTTAATCGGGAAGTTGAAGAGGTATTATATGATTTTTATGGAAGGCCGAAATACTGGAGTCAAAGATGATCAACGGAGAGGAGCAGATTAAGCGGGCTATTGTCGAGGCGTTATGTGAAGATCCGGATGTGGATGCGGCCGGGATAAGTGTCCGGGTGACGGGATCTTTAGTCGTTTTGACCGGAACCGTACCAAATCAACGCGCCAGAGATGCTGCTTATCGTGACGCATTGTTATCAGATGATATTGAAGTAAAAAATTTTATTGTAGTTAATGACAACCCGATTGACGACCCTAAAGCGCACATTGCTTGAAAAGCCGGTTTGATAGAGAGATAACTTGAGATGGAAACGATTAAGAGAAATATTGAAAACATTTTGTGCTGGGATAAACGGCTGGAAGGATCAAAGATCCGGGTCGAGGTTGCAAATGGCAGGGTTGTCTTAACCGGGATTGTATTGAATTATCAAGCCTGGGAATCGGCGCGCAACGATGCCTTGATTATTCCTGATGTTGTTTCCGTTGAAAGCAGATTAAAGATCCGCAAGCGTGCGCATTTTAAATCACCTCCCGATCAAGTAATTCAAGAAAAGGTCAGGAAGTTATTTTCAATTAACACGGATGTTCGGAACAAGGATGTTACGATCCATGTTTCCAATGGTAACGTCACGTTAAGAGGGAATGTCGGCTCGTATTGGGAAAAAATGCTTGCATCGCGAATCGCTTACCAGGTAATAGGAGTGACACGTGTTTTTAATCAGCTTTCCGTCAGTATTACTGAAAAGAAGCAAAGTGAGTTGGTTTTTAATTAGGAAATGAGGGTTATTGGGCGAAGATATAGAAAGATCAGTTGATGCAGATCAGAGAATATTACGAAGATTCGTATGTGCAGGCCAGGATGATTGAGTTTATGGGAGGAAAAAGAGCGGAGGAGAGCACTTGTGTTTATCTTTTGAAGTGTGACGTTGTCGAAGGTGATTGTATACGAAAGCTTCCGACCGAACTTGAGTTTTTCCTCTTGAATGAAATGGATGTTTGCCGCTCCCTTTGGGACAGAAAATATCTTCTCGTTCATCTCGATATCGAATATGTGAATTTTGATTTCCCTGGGGAACCATACCTCGATTATGAGCGGTGTTTTCAACTTCAGCAGCCCCTTATGGATGTTGTCATGAGTATGTTTGTTAAATATGGTCTTAAACCGTTGCATTTGTTAAGCGGCAGAGGACATCATTTCACCTGGTGTGTAAAACAGAAATCGCCGATATTTCATCAGTTGGCCGGCATCGGGCGGCTGTCCGAGAACCTTCGAAAAAAATACAGGGAGCCCCATCCACCGACCGGAGAATCTATCGGCGTCCAACTTGGAAAAGCTTTTTCAGGATTGGGATTGGCTATTGAATATTTGTCGTTTGAGGCAAAAGCTAAAAGTGTTACCCGGATACCAGTTCAGATAACTGCCGTTCGCGTTGAGCCACAGGAGCGGGGACGCGAAGTCATTTCAATTGATATTTCCGAATACGCCGATCCGCTCGATACCAGGATGATCCGTATTCCGTTCAGCGTTTACCATAAGCATTTTACTAAGCGATGGCTCATTCCCGATAATCTGCGTGATACTCTTCCGCCAATTTTTTTAATTCCGCTCACTGATCATGATTATCGGAAAGCCATTCGGATTATGCGAAATCCTGATGAGGTCCATTCCCTGGCGCGAACGACTTCCGCAACAATTCCCGAATGCCCCAAGGCAATGAAAAGATTGATTGATGATTATAAGGCCTCCAGATTGGCGCGCTTTCACGAATGGTTTTATTCACAAGAACATGAAGATCCGGAAAATTGGCTGACATCATATGATCAAGCGCCGCTGGATCGGATACCCGCCTGCGCCAGAAATATTTTAGAGAATCCCAATGATCTTTTATTGCGACCCGAATGTATTCGTCATGTCGTTATTTGCTTTTTGGCTCTGGGCTGGCACCCAAGACAGATTGCAGGATTGATTCGCTCTAAATATGAGCGAAATTACGGCTGGGGGAGGCTGTGGTACATTTATGACGCTGCAGAGCGGGCCGACTTTTATACACGTGTTTTTTCTGGACTGATTGAGCTTGGGTATGACCTGCTGGACGATTTTACATGTGAAGGGGTTAAAAAGAGCGGAGTTTGTTTCCATGAAGACGACAAGCACGACCTCGCTTCTTTAAGAAAGTCTGTTTTAAAAAGAAGGTGGTTATGATCGACTGGCCGATCGGAATTTCGACAGGTTGTTTTTATGAGAAGTCAATTTTTGACTGCCTTGAAGCAATAATGTCCAATGGCTTCTCGATCCTTGAAATCAGCTCGGCGCTGCAGCATTTAAATTATCACGATCGGGGAATGGTTCAGAGCGTTGCAAAAACTATCAAAGAATTGGGGATGGAGGCTTATTCCTTCCACGCCCCCTTTAGCGATGACATTGATATCGCCGCTCTTGATGAGGCTCATTATGAGCGATCAGTCAATGAAATCATGCTTGCTATCGAGGCGGCTTCCATCTTAAATACTCGTTATTTTCTGCTTCATCCTGGCCCAAGCAGAGAATCTCGGCAGGCAGAAAACGAGTACTATCAACGAATGACACGGGTATCGGAAGCGATAAAAAAGATGGCCAGGCAATGCAAGAAACTGGGAATGCTGTTGATTTTGGAAAATATGCTCCCACATCTTTTATTTAGCAGCCCAAAGGACATTCTCTGGATCATCGGATCAGTTGAAGAAACGAATATCGGGATCTGCCTGGATACGGGACACGCGTTTCTGTCCGACGAGCTTTATGCGATCGCTCATAAGTTCGCAGGTCACACGCAGCTGATTCACGCTCATGATAATTACGGGAAACACGATGATCATCTCCCGCCCGGGAAAGGAAGGATAGATTGGAAATATTTTTTAAGAGAAGCGGCGGAATCAGGCTTTAACGGAGGGTTGATCATTGAATTGAACAAGGGAGATAAAAGTACTGAAAAAATTCTTGAAGAGGCCAGGCATTCTCGGGCTTTGATGAGAGAAATTCTCAGGGAGATTGAATTGACTTTGCCGCCAATTTCTGGGGAATAGAGGGATTCAATCATGGCGAAAAGGTGTTTGAGGGGAAATATCCGTTTATTGTTTTTGGTTGTCGTGATCTTTAATTACTTAATCGTCTCAGATTCCATGGCATTCACCAGGAATGACGCGCAATTGTGGACGGCCGTCATGTTAAAAATGCATATGTCTTATGACAACTATCTTTACCTGGGGCGAGAGTTTCGCTTCGGGAATCATTGTAAGGAAGTGATTTATCGTTACACAGAAGGCGGGGTTTCGTTTGAGAAATATGAATGGGTTCATATAGCCATGCTTTATCGTTACGGGACACGTAAAAAAGACGGCGTCTGGGAAGAGGAAAGCACGCCGCATTTAAATGTCACATTTATTAAACGGACAGATTCGATCTTTTTAAGCACAAGAAATCGTATCGAATACGAAATGTTACGGAAGACAAAAGATATTTGGCGTTACAGGAACAAGATTATTATCGGGATCCCGATGAAATGGAATAAAAAGGAATTAAGACCCTATGTCGCTGACGAATTCTTTATCGATTTTGATCAAGACTGCCATAACATCAATCAAATATCGGGAGGGATCAGGTTTGAGCTAGTTGAAAATTTTCTAGCAGATGTTTTCTGCTTATGGCAAAGCAGGGTGGATCGCAATTGGGAATCGCCAGATCATGTCGTCGGGATGAATTTGGAGCTGACGTTTTAAGCCGGAAATAGATATGGTTCAATCAGATTATCAGACAGCAGAAGGAATTTTATTTACTGACTTTTATCAGTTAACCATGGCCCAGCTATATTTTAAACTTGGCTGGCATGAAAAAGAGGTCCAGTTTGATTATTTTTTCAGGAACTATCCGGATTATGGGACTCATCAGGCCGGATATTGCATTAATGCTGGGCTGGAGTGGCTCCTTGACTGGATGCGCCATATCAGGTTTGAGCAATCAGACTTGGAGTTACTCAAGATTCATTTGAACAAAGCGGGAAGGCAGATCTTTGATAATAATTTTATTGATTGGCTGGGAGTCCATGGCTCATTTGACCATATCACCCTTTGGGCTATCCCTGAGGGAAGAGTTGTCCACGCGAATACGCCTTTAGCCGTTGTTCGCGGACCATTTGTAATGACCCAGTTGCTTGAAACATCATTATTGAATCATTTGAACTATCAGACCCTCGTGGCGACTAAGGCGGCCAGAATCAAGTATGCCGGAAGGAACCGGCCTTTAATCGGATTCGGAATGCGGCGGGGACAAGGCGAGGGCGTAAATGCCGGGACCCGCGCGGAATTAATTGGCGGGGCGGATTTTTCATCCAATACCGGGATGTCATATATTTTGGGTTATCCCCCTGTGGGTACGCATGCCCATAGCATGATTCAGGCATTTATTGCCATGGGGGAGGGAGAGCTTGGGGCATTTGAGGCCTATGCCGATCTTTATCCGGATGACTGCGTTTTGCTGGTTGACACTGTCAATACCCTTGAAAGCGGTTTGCCCAATGCCATAAAAGTTTTTGAAAAATTAAAAAGGTATGGACATGAGCCGGCCGGAATACGTCTTGACTCTGGAGATTTGGCTTATTTGAGTATTCAAGCTGCCAGGATGCTTGACCAGGCTGGTTTTCCAAGAACCTCGATTGTTTTGTCCAATCAGCTTGATGAGCTGATCCTGTGGCAGATCATCAATCAGATCATAATTGAGGCGCCTCGTTACCAAATGGATCCAGACAGAATTATTGACCGGCTTATTTTTGGGGTTGGAACCAAGCTTATAGTCTCGGCAGGCGCCCCGGCCCTTGATGGTGTTTATAAATTATCTGCAATCAAAGAAAATGGCCAATGGGTGCCGTCACTTAAAATTTCCGAAAATACGTCGAAGACCCTGATCCCCGGTTTTAAACATCTGTTTCGCATTTATGATCAGAGGAAGAAAGCTGAGGCTGATGTCATGACCCTGAACGAAGAGGTAGTCTTTATAAATGGGCAACTCAGGATACATCATTCTATGGACATGAGTCTTTCAAGGATTATCGAAGAAAAGAATGTTCTAAAAACTGAGTCGCTTCTTTCTTTGATTTTAGAGAATGGGAAGATGGTATATCAGTGTCCTCCCATTGACCAGATTCGTCATCAGCGCGATAACGATTTGGCTTGTCTGGATGAAGGCGTGAAAAGGATTATCAATCCCCATCGTTATCATGTTTCGCTGGATGATGGCCTCTGGGACCTAAAAAACAATCTGGTTAAACGATATTCAAACAGGTGAACGCGTTATTTTTTAAATCGACAAGGAGGAAAATCATGGCAAGAAGAAAAGAATCACCGGAGGCTTTTGAAGAAAAAAAGACCACAAAAAAGAAAATCCCAACGGCGACGACAGCTGCTCGTGTGAACAAAAAAACCACAGAGGGTAAAACAATTCCTTCGGAGGATATTTGTGAACCCGGGTTTGATAAGTATGCCAGGGTCAAGGATGTGGCTTATTATCTTTATGTCAATCGTGGGCGAGTTCCTGGCCATGAATTGTCTGACTGGCTCGAAGCCGAAAAGATTGTCAAAGAAGAGATAGGGGACAGGTGCCGGGTGTGAGATGACGAGTAATATTTACGTTGGGACATCGGGGTGGCATTATCGTCATTGGGTGGGAA
This sequence comes from Candidatus Omnitrophota bacterium, assembly GCA_040753435.1. Classification (GTDB taxonomy): domain Bacteria; phylum Omnitrophota; class Gorgyraeia; order Zapsychrales; family JANLHA01; genus JAKLFA01. The sequence continues at coordinate 70,609 of JBFMEN010000069.1, forward strand.
TATTTTATCCGGAAGGAATGCCGGGAAGCGATTTTCTCGACTATTACAAGACTTATTTCAAGACAGTCGAGATCAACAATACGTTTTACCGGATGCCTAAAGAATCGACCGTTGATTACTGGAGAGTGTCAGCGCCGGAGGACTTTATTTTTTCAGTTAAGGCGAGCCGGTATCTCACCCATATTAAAAAACTAAAAGGTCCGAGCGAAGGGTTTAATGAATTCTTACAGATTATCTCCCGCCTTGGAGATCATTTGGGGCCGGTTCTCTTTCAGCTCCCGCCGAAGTGGGGATGTGACATCGTGCGGCTGAAATCATTCGTGTCGAAACTCACGAAGGAATACCGTTACGCTTTTGAGTTCAGAAATGCTGATTGGTTTAATCATGATGTTTATCAAATTCTCATAGATCATAATATAGCCTTTTGCATTTATGATTTCAATCGCCAAAGATCGCCGATGGAGCTCACGGCGGATTTCGTGTATGTCCGGCTTCATGGGCCGGAAGGAGCCTACCAAGGCTCCTATGATCGTACAAGTTTGTCCCAATGGGCGGTGGAAATAAAGACATGGAGAGATTCGGGGAAATCTGTGTATTGCTATTTTGATAATGATCAGAAAGGTTTTGCGGTCAGGAACGCGATGACCCTTATTAAAATGCTTGAAGAGAGTTAATTTTTACAGGTTTTCTTTGCCTTCGGAAAAGGTTAAATTGCAGGGAATGTATTCTTATGCGATTTATTTCAATTTAAAAAACAAGTGCAGGGAGTTTTGTTAAAAGATTTTAAAAGGTTAAATGAGGGCTGTTAAAGATGATGGGTCGCGTGAAAGAATTAATTTTAATCGGCATTATCTTACTGATAGACTTGCCTTCAGTTTATGCGGCCCCGGTGGGTAACCGAATTCATCAACCATTGACCGGAGATACTAAAGGCGGTCTTTTGATGGAAGGTTCAGGTAAATCAATAACAGCAGGGTATATTTTTGATTGTGTCTTTGACCGCTCTCTTGATAACAATAGCGGAGAACTTAAAGATTTCAGGGGAAACTTCGTCACAATTTCTTATCCGGTTACAACCAATATGGATTTCTACGGATTGCTGGGGCTGATTGAATTCAGGATGAAGGAGAAACAGCCTGTTGTTAAAGAGTTTGAGACGAATCAAAATCTCGCACTTGGATTAGGTGCCTGGATTCATTTATTTAAGACTGCACGAAATATGTCGATTGATCTGGATGCAAAGTTCCGTCGTTCAAAGGGCGATGTTGATTTTATTGTCGGTCCTGAAGGGGACGTTGTTTATAAGGACTGGCAGGCCGCATTCGTGATTTCACGACCATATGAACTGTTTACGCCCTATTTTGCAATCAGATACGGAAATATCGAGATAGGCAGCGTGGGTGATTTTGGAACCCAGCACAGTAATTATCTTTGGGGAACATTGGTTGGGTTACGGCTTAACCGGATGGAAGAAATTTTTATGTCAATAGAGGCAAGGTTTGTTGATGAATTGGCGATGACCGCTCAATTCAATTATCAATTCTAATTATTTTTTAACATTGAGCCGTCGGAAGGAGATTTTCATGAAAATAAACGAAATTATGACAAAGGGCGTAGAAGTTATTAGTTCGGATGCCACAATTAAACAGGCCGCCGACCGGATGCGTGTTCTTAATGTTGGTGCCCTGCCGGTTAGAAGCAATGGCACGTTAATTGGAATTTTAACGGATCGTGATATTACAGTCCGGGCTATTGCCGAGGGGCGGAACCCCGAGTCCACTCCCGTAAATGAGATCATGAGCAGAGAAATCCAATGGTGTTACGATGATCAGGATGTTCAAGAGGCATCTCGTTTGATGAAAGAAAAACAGATACGACGTCTTTTGATAAAAGATCGTAATGAGCAGATTTCCGGAATCGTTTCACTTGGCGATATCAGCACCCATGCCCCGTCAGAGTTAACGGGAGAAACGACAAAGGAAATCTCAGAACCGTCACATCCTGAACGCGAGACCGGGTTTGGAGAAACACGATTATGAATTCGGGTATAAGAAAAAGGAGGTTGATTGATGCTTAGAAGCGTCATGGGAATAAAAGACTACCGGCTGCAGGCGCGTGACGGACTCTTGGGCAGGGTCGATGATTTCTTCTTTGATGATGAAAAATGGGGAGTGCGTTACCTGGTTGTGGACACGAATATCTGGCTTCCTGGAAAGACAGTTCTTATTGCGCCCGCCAGTTTTGCAGGCCGTCCCGACTGGGAATCTAAAAGTTTCCCGGTCGCATTAACCAGGGAGGAAGTCCGCAATTCTCCTGATGTCGACGTTCATCAACCTGTTTCACGCCAAAAGGAAATTGAAGTGAATTATTACTATGGCTGGCCAAGTTATTGGTATGCACCCGGCCAGGGGGAAGTTATCCCGACCATTCCATTACCGGATGGCATGACCTCTCATGTTCAAATGAAGGAAACAGACTCCCATTTAAGAAGTCTTAATGAGGTGGCAGGTTATCATATTATGGCAGTTGACGGTGAAATAGGGCATCTTGATGACGTTATTGTGAGTGATGAAGACTGGTCGATTCGGTATGCGGTTGCGGACACAAGGAATTGGTTGCCGGGTAAAAGGGTGTTGATCGCGATTTCATGGATCAAAAAGTTCGACTGGGGTATGCGAAAGGTGCATATCGATTTGACAAAGGAGCGAATAAAGCACAGTCCTCCGTATGATCCTTCCGCTCCAATTAATAGAGAGTTGGAGGAGGCGCTTTTTGACTATTATGGGAGGCCGAGACACTGGCTTTAACAATGGAATTTTTTAAGTTGGGATTTTGATATGTTCTTAGACCGGAAAGATGCCGGCGAAAAACTGGCAGAAAATTTAAATAAGTTCGAAAATGCCAGCAACACTGTTGTCATGGCAATCCCATATGGAGGAATTATCATCGGTTCGATCGTAGCTGATCGTCTCAATATTCCTTTCGAAATGTTAATCGTACGGAAACTTCCTTTGCCGTACAATTCAGAATCAGGGTTCGGCGCTGTTTCTGAAGACGGAAGTGTTTATATTATAGATGAAGCAGCTTATATGTTGCCCGAAAATGATATTCGCCGTATTCAGGCAGAACAAATTGAGGAAGTTAAAAAGAGAAAAAAAATGCTGCGAAACAACCGGGAGCTTCCGGAACTGAGAGGAAAGACCGTTATTCTCATTGATGATGGTTTGGCGATGGGATCGACAATGCGAGTCGCTGTTTGTTGTTGCCGCTTTAAAAGAGCTGATCGTATTGTTGTTGCTGTTCCGGTTGCAGGCGAGGAGGTTGCCGGCGAGTTCGAGAGGCTCGTGGATGAAGTAGTTGTTCTTGAAAAACCTAAAAATTTCAGGGCGGTTGCCCAGGTTTATCAAAACTGGCATGATGTTTCGGAAGAAGAGGCGCGGGCGACTCTTAGGCACTATTATTTTTTAAATAAATCGCCTTAAACGATTCACTGAAGATGCTGCCTGCTGAAGCACTTCCGAACGCTTTCTCAAAAAGCCATATCGACTGATTGTCATAAGAAGATTGGGAGATTGATGAAAAGTTATTCATGCTCCAGGAGTTCGAGCGGTTTGACAGTAATATCATTCATGAAGAACGCAAAAGAATTATCCGGGATCTGTAAGATCAAAGTGAATAATTTTCTTTTCATGGCGACATTCATCCTTTATCATAATATAAAAACGTATTGATTAAAGGAAAGGAAGGCCTATGTCAACGCTTGGGCAAAAAACTGAGGCGAACTTGAAGGCTGCCTTTGCAGGTGAATCACAGGCAAGGAACAAGTACACGTATTTTGCGAAAGTCGCTCGAAATGAGGGTTTTCACTATATTGCAAAGATATTCGAGGAAACTGCTGAAAATGAATGTCAGCATGCCAAGGACGAATTCAAAATGCTGAATGGGATCGGCAATACTGAAGCAAATCTGATCGAAGCGATTAGCGGAGAGTGTTACGAAACCCAGCAGATGTATCCGTCTTTTGTTAAAGATGCCGAGGCGGAAGGCAATGATGCTGCGGCATCGCTTTTCCGACAGATTGCCAAGGTAGAGGCGCACCATGAATTACGATACCGTAAACTGCTGGAGATGGTTAAGGCTGGTACGGTTTTTAAACGTGAAAACCCAATTCAGTGGAAATGTTCAAAATGCGGCTACGTTATCGAAGGCAAGGAGCCGCCGTCAAAATGTCCTTCATGCAAACATCCTTTAGAATATTTTGAGCCCGCGAACTTGGAGTTTTGACAGCATGGCTGGAATCAAGGATTTGATTGAATGGGACTATTGCGGCGCGCATTACAGTGCTTATATAAAGCATTATGTGGATGACGACGGGCGTAAAGGGATGATTCTGATCTTTGAAGATACAACTCATCAAAAAGTCACCGAGATCGTCATCCCTTCAAGAAAATTTCCCGAGTTTTTGAGGGCCATTAATGATGGTATGTGGCAGGGCCCGAGAATCTAAAAAGATTTCATGGGGTTTGCAATGCTTACGATCATGCTGCTGCTTTTATCAAATATTTTTATGACCTTTGCCTGGTATGGTCATCTAAAATATAAGAGCTCGCCATTATTTGTGGCGATCTTTGCCAGCTGGCTGATTGCCTTTATCGAATATTGTTTTCAAGTCCCCGCAAACCGTATCGGCCATGGCGTTTTCAGCGCCCCTCAGCTAAAAGCGATCCAGGAGATTATCACGCTTTCCGTTTTTGTTGTTTTTTCGATCGTTTATTTAAAAGAAGGATTGAGATGGAACGATCTCGCCGGCTTTATTTTGATTGTTTTTGCCGCTTTTCTTATCTTTCAAAAATAAATTTATTAATTGAATATGAGTATTATTTTTTTCTCCTCATGATAAAATATTATAAAAATTATGAGCAATGCCGCGCTTTTTACCAAGAGTTATAAAAAACGAAGAAAACCCATATGGCTGGGGTTATTGCAAGGCTTTCTTTTTATTCTTTTTGCCGCCGTTTTTGCTTCAACAGTCTATCACGCCTTTCAGGTTCAGCTGTTCAACTTGATTTCTGATACGCTCCTTCTGGATGCCAAATTTTTATTTTTTCTCATCCTAAATGTTTTTATTGTCGGCGGGGCAAGTCTCGTCCTGATTTATCAGTGGGCGGAAAGGGACAACATCCGTTTTCGCGCTCAACAGCTGGCTTATCGCAGTTTGTTAGTTTCACCGGATTACTATCGAAGTATCAGACGGGTGAGAATCGATCAGGTCATTACTGATATTACAAAAGACGGGCGGAAATTGGCCATTGATAACAATTTGAAAGATTCCGACTTTATTGCCATAGATGACACTTTAATTGTAAAAAAAGCCAGGCAAACCAACATTTCTTTTAAAGACGGCAAGCTCGATGGCAATTTTAAAACTTATTTTAATAATGGAAATCTCCTCGCCGATATAAATTATAAGGATGGTAAATTGGAGGGCTCTTGTTGCGTTTATTATCCAAATGGAATTCATCACAATGAGAAGCAGTTTAAACGGGGCCAGCTCCATGGTGTTTTCAGGGCATGGGATGAAGAAGGCGCCCTGTTTTTTGAGATTGAATATCAGAACGATGTGCAGCATGGATGCGACAAGATTTATCGTAAAAACGGTATTATGGAATATGAGGACACTTATGAGTATGGAAAACTTATTATGCGAAAGATTTTTGATGAAAGCGGGCGTTTTAAATATTACCAGAAATACAATGCCGGTTAGTTTTTCTTTCCTCGAGACAAGTTGAAAAAAATAAAATAACGTTTATAATTTTTTATGCGCAGTTGACGACTAATATGACAGGAGCGGCGAAAGAAAGGGTTCTATGGATAGAAAAATTTTATTTTATGATACTAAACCTTATGATCGAAGATTTTTCGATGAGGCCAATAAGAAGTACGGACTTGAAATTCAGTACTTGAGCGAGCATTTGAACGAAACGACATCCGCATTTTCGGTTGGTTATGATGCAATCTGTGCTTTTGTCAATGACAATCTAAACGCCAGGATTATTAATGATCTTGTGAAAAATCAGGTTTCACTTGTTGCCATGCGTTCTGCAGGTTATAACAATGTCGATCTTAAAGCCGCGTTTGGCAAGATCCATATCGTTCGGGTTCCTGGATATTCTCCCTATGCCGTTGCTGAACATGCCATGGCTTTGATTTTGTGTTTGAATCGCAAGATTCACAAGGCTTACTCCCGTACGCGGGATGGGAACTTTTCAATCACAGGTCTGCTTGGCTTTGATCTTTATGGAAAGACGGCCGGAGTTATCGGGACGGGACAAATCGGAAATTGCATGATCAATATTTTAAAGGGCTTTGGAATGAATGTCCTTGCTTTCGACAAGGTCAAAAATAAAGAATTCGCCGGGACAGCAGGATTTAAATATGTCAGTCTCGATGAGCTTTATAAAAAGTCCCATATAATCACTCTCCACTGCCCTTTAACGCCTGAAACAAAGTATTTAATCAATAAGGATAGTATCCTGAAAATGCGACAGGGCGTGATGATTATCAATACCGGACGCGGAGGACTGATTAACACCAGGGATTTGATTGCAGGGCTCAAGTCGGGCCATATTGGTTCGGCCGGACTTGATGTGTACGAAGAGGAAGGGGAGTATTTTTTTGAGGACTTTTCCGGCATTGTTATCAGTGATGACGTCCTGGCCAGGCTGTTGACGTTTCCCAACGTTCTCATTACTTCCCATCAGGGGTTTTTCACACAAGAAGCATTAACTAATATTGCAGAGATAACTTTAGCTAATGTAAAAGAATTTTATGATGGCGGTTATCTGAAGAATGAAATTTGCTATCGTTGTGATGGAAAATGTAAAAAGAATTTAAAGCAGAGATGTTTTTAAATAAAATTGATTCATGCTCGATCCCAAGTTTTTCACTACCCTCTCTGAGTTTGTCTTTCTTGATACGGCCAGCCTGGGTCCTGATGATGCGACCTCATATTTATTTTTAAATCCCAGGAAACACATTATCGCTCAAAGTTATGAGGAGGTTCCTCAATGTCTGGACAGGATGGAAGAGGAATCCAGGCGGTTTTGGCTGGCTGGTTATATGCGCTACGAAGCCGCCTTTGGTCTGGACGTAAAATTTAATCCTCCGGCGGAAAACCACCTTCCGCTGATCTGGTTCGGCGTTTATGAAAAGCCCGCGGTAATTGATAAAGTGAATGACTGTCAATGCGATGCGCCGTTGGTCCGATTGAACCCCCAAATGAAGTTCGCAGATTATGCGCGCGTGATCCGATCGATCAAAAAACAAATTTTTTTGGGCAACACGTATCAAGTGAACTATACGTTTGATTTTTTGATTCAGGCGTTCGCTTCACCCGAGTTTCTGTATTTCTTCCTCCGCAGGCATCAGGCCACGCCCTATACAGCTTTTATCCGGAATTCTTTGGAGGAGGTCCTGTCCTTTTCGCCTGAACTTTTTTTTCGCCATGAAGGTGAAAGGATATGCACTCGTCCGATGAAGGGAACTGCCTCCCGCCGCATTGAATCAGACAGTGATTCTGCCCAACAGGAACGGCTGCGTCATGACCAGAAGAACCGGGCTGAAAATCTTATGATTGTGGACTTGCTCCGCAACGATCTCGGGCGCATCTGTAAAGCGGGTTCAGTGCAGGTTCCTTCATTGTATGATATTGAAACTCATCCGACCGTTCACCAGATGACATCGACAATTGAAGGCATTTTGCGCGAAGACGTTGGTTGCGGAGACATTTTCAAAGCATTATTTCCATGTGGATCGGTGACAGGCGCACCAAAAGTTAAGACCATGGACATCATTAGTGAAATTGAGGAAGGACGCCGGGGGATTTATTGCGGAGCTCTCGGTTATATTTCGCCGGCAAGAAAAGCTGTTTTCAGCGTTCCAATCCGTATTCTTCAGAAAGAACGTTCTGCCAGTCAATGGCAATATCGTGCAGGGAGCGGGATTGTCTGGGATTCAAAGATTCGAAGCGAATGGGAAGAGGTCATGTTGAAGACATCTTTTCTAACATGCGAATCACCGTCAGATTTTGAGTTGGTCGAAACAATGAGGTGGGATGGGGCTAAAATATTATTCGAGAAAGAGCATTTGTCCCGATTACTATCATCATCGAAGTTTTTTTCATTTGGATTAAAAATTAATTGTTTAAAAGCATACCTTTTAATGTTGAAAAAAAGTTTATCGCCCGGACAGGAGACAGTCATCCGTCTGTTATTGAATCAGGCGGGGAAATTGCGGCACGAATGCCGGGATATGGAGCCCGCGTTGGAAAAAGCTTGTGTTCGTTTTTCCGAAATAATCCTTGATTCGAAAAATGAATTTCTCAAGCATAAAACATCGTATCGCCCCTGGTATGCGAAGGCAATGGAGCGTATTAAAAATAAAGAGATATGGGATGAGATTTTTTTCAATCAGCACGGGCAGGTTTGCGAAGGGGCACGAAGTAACATTTTTATAAAAAAGGGTGGCCGGCTATGGACTCCTCCGGCAAACTGCGGACTCCTGGACGGCCTTTATCGACAAAAACTTTTAAATGAAGGCGGTTGTCGTGAGAAGGCGCTTTATCAAGAGGATATTCTAGAAGCAGACAGCGTTTATTGCGGAAATTCAGTCAGGGGCCTTCAGGAAGTTGTTCTTGTTTAATCCCGCATGTTGTTCTTGCCATTCGGCCAAAACGTATTTCTTTACAAAAACAAACCGCTTTAGTACAATCTTCGAATTCAACTGCAATAAGTTTCGTGACTGATAGAATGCCGTTTCAAAATTTCCATCGATATATATCTAAAGTGGGGTGACGGTGGCGACATGAAATGGTTTACGCTTTATATCCTGCATCTGTTTTTGGTTTCAGCGGCCTTTGCGCAGACGGTTGATTTGGAACCAATCCGGGTTGTTGGCGAAGGTGGTTATCAAGAAGTCCTCTCTTCCTATGAACCAGTTTCTCTTGCCGGTGATTTCTCAGGCATTGATATACAAGAGTTTACCGGCTATGGTTTTCTTCAGGATGTTTCAATTCGCGGAGGAATTTTTGAGGATACAAATACGCGATTAAATGGCATTTCTTTAAATAATCCCCAGACTGGGCATTATCATCTTTCCCTTCCGGTCGTTTCAACAGATATCGAAGGTCTTAATGCCGATCTCAATCGTCAAACACTGAATTATAATTTGTTACTGCCTGTCCGTGAATCATCTTTTATCAGAATGGCGGGAGGGAACGGAGGTTTCGCCGAAAGCGTTTTATCCATGACACGCAAGGCCCAAGATTCTTTCCATCGTTTTTCAATAGAAGGAACACGCGCTGACGGCCTCCTCGACGAAACTGACGGTTTTCGTTCGGCTGCGTCTTATACCCTTAATCATCAGGGGTCTTACAATGACTTTTTCCTTTACACGGCCGTTTCAGAAAAAAAGTTCGGAGTTGGAGGCGCATACTCAGCCCCTTGGTATATGAAAGAAGAGGAGCATTTGAAACAAGAGCTGTTCATGGCAAAGTGGACATCCCATAAGGAAATCGATTTTTCCATCGCTCCTTATGTCCATCGTACGCAAGACCTTTTTTTACTTGATCGGGATAATCCTTCCTTTTACAGAAATGATCATACGACATTTGTCAGCGGAAACATTATTGAATTATACGACACTCAAACAGGTCGTTACGGGACTTTTGAGTTTCAGCGGGAAGATATTCGTTCGACGAATTTAGATGAACATCAACGGTTTTCATATGCGTTTGACGCCGGAATCAAGGAAGGGGAATATGGTGGGTGGCTTTACGAAGGAGGGCTCAGAGCCCGGTATTTCGATCGGTTTCCTTTTAAATTAATGCCTCATTTGGGCGTTGGATATCGTGTTACCAATTTTTGGAAAGTTCAAATCAAGGCCAATCGAAGCTTCCGCCAGCCATCGTTCACGGAATTGTATTATGATTCTCCAACAAATATCGGGAATGCCAATCTTGAGTTGCAGCAGAGCGACAACATCGAACTGGGAACTTCCTATGAAACGAATGAATTCAGATTTTATTTCGACGGCTTCTATAGGCGTCAACAAAATACGATTGACTGGGTGAGGGACAGCGGTGCGGTTCAATATCAGGCGATTAATACCGGGAAGGTCAATGTCAGAGGTTTTGACATCGGCATTGGAACAGCTATTAATTTGATTATTTTTGACCGGATGGATCTTGCATACACCAGGCTCAATGTGAATAAGGAAAAACTTTATGACGTTTCCAAATATGTTTTTGATTACCTCCGTGACAGGGCCGTCCTTAAACTGTCAAGCGGGAAGGGCAAGTGGGGGTGGTCAGTCAATTCCGTTTATGAATATCATATTAGCCTTGGTGACAGAATAATCTTTTCAGCAGAAGGGGATTATCGCGTCAGTAATGATTCGCGTGTTTTTATTGCCGCCGACAATATCCTTGATGAGGATTATGAAGAGTTCTCCTTTATCCAGGGCAGTCCTTTTTTTATCAAAGCCGGACTTGAGATGTATTTTTAAGTGCGTTAAGATGAATTTATGCGAATGCTTCTGAAAACTCTGCTGGTTATCACTGGAGGCTTCTTCCTGGGAATTGTTTTGCTGGTTCTATGGCCAATTCCTTCAAATCCTTTCTTCGTGTCAGACCGCCGCCTAACTTATAACGAAAGTCTTGAGCGTTTTCAGGAAATTGCCCGGCAGCGAGAGATTGAGTATATTGATGATTGTAGGCCGCGGTTATATACACATGGACACAGGGTTGATCGGGCAGTTGTTTTCTATCATGGATATACGAATTGCCCGCGACAATTTGAAAGCTTGGCGCGTTTGTTTTATGAATCAGGATACAATGTTTATGTGCCTCGAATTCCTTATCATGGCTCACCTGACCGTTTGACCAGTAATATTGCCAAATTGACCATGAGTGATTTGATTGATGTTTGCAATAGTTCAGTAGAGATTGCAAGTGGTTTGGGAGACCGGGTTTTTGTCATTGGATTATCAATGGGTGGAGTTATGTCTGCATGGAATGCCCAGTTTTCAGAACAAATAGACACTGGGGTTGTTCTGGTCCCGAGCTTTGGCTGGTATTTTTTACCGGGTATGATTGATCCGTTGATTAACGCAGCCAGAGCTATGCCCAATATTTTCTTCTGGTGGGATCCGGTCAAAAGAGAGCAAAGGCCAAGTCCATATTCCATGTATCATCATTTTTCCAGCAGAGGAAGCGGAAATATACTTCGCCTCGGCCTTGAGGTATTTCGATCCGCCCAAAAAACACCCCCCAAGGCCCAACGCCTTGTTGTTATGGAAACTGAGCTTGATATGGCTGTTGATGCAGTCAGCACCAGACGGATTATCGAATACTGGCGCAATCAGGGTGCAGATGTTAATTATTATCTTTTTCCTTCTGAATTAAAGATAGAGCATGATATTATCGATCCATTGCAACCTTATGAGCAAGCTGACACTGTTTATAAAAAAATTATTGAGATGGCAGAGCCTGATGGAAGAATAACTCAAGGATTGACTTCCAGGTAGAATTCCTTCAAAATATTTCAAAATTTCAATAGGAGAATATATGTTTCAAATTGATAAAGCAAAAATGGAGGATGTTGAATCTATCCACGGCCTTATTAATGCCGCTGCAGTCAGGCAGCAAATGCTGGCCCGTTCTTTGCAGTCGATTTATGAAAACCTTCGCGCCTTTGTTGTTTGCCGCAATGAAAAAGGTCAGGTAATCGGTTGCTGTGCTATGGAAATCGTATGGAGGGATATGGGTGAGATTCGTTCGCTTGTCGTGAGTTCGCGTTATCGGGGGAAAGGCATCGGCGCATTACTGGTCAGTTCCTGCCTTGACGAGGCCAAGTCTCTGGGAATCCGGAAGATTTTTACGTTGACCTATGTGGAAGATTTTTTTAAAAAGCTGGGGTTCCGTAAGCTTGATAAGAAAAAATTGCCGCATAAGATCTGGAACGATTGCATTAATTGCCCTCATTTTCCCGATTGTGATGAGGTTGCTTTAATCACAAACCTTTAATTAAAATAAAAGGATTCGCATGGCTGAATTATTTATGATCGCTTTAGGTGGATCGATCGGCGCCTTGAGTCGGTACGCAATGGCAGGATGGGTTCAAAATATATCTCAAAGCGGTGAGTTTCCATATGGGACATTGAGTGTTAATTTATTGGGAGCCTTTGTGATCGGAGTCCTCTGGGCTCTTTCCGAGCGTTTTATGATTCCACTTCATATCCGTGAATTTCTTTTCGCCGGGTTACTGGGCGGGTTTACGACTTTTTCGACATTCTGTCTTGAGAATCTCAATTTAATCAGAATTAATGACTGGAAACTTGTTGTGGTTAATATCGGCATCAGTAATATTGGTGGAATTTTTTTTGCTGCGTTTGGTTTTATCATAGCTGGATATCTCCTGAATATTAAGGGGTAGTTGTAAAAATGGTAGACGCACACATACACTTACAGTCTATTCCGAAAGAACGACGCACAGAGCTTTTGTCTCACTTGTGTGACCTGAAGTTTTCCGCTCTTTTTTGCAATGCGACTTCGCCCGATGACTGGTCAACCGTGATGTCGATAGCCGATTTTGTTGAAAGCGTAAAGCCGTTTATCGGCGTCCATCCATGGTTTGTTGATCATCTTCCTCAGGATTGGGAAGCGTTGCTGGTTCATAATTTTCGGCATAGCCATTGCGGTATTGGTGAAATCGGTCTTGACCGGACTCCCAAAGGCGGTGATTTTGACCGTCAGAAGAGTGTTTTTGTCAGGCAACTGGATTTGGCGTTAATGTTTAAAAAACCTTTTTCGATTCATTGCGTTGAAGCCTGGGGGGCCATGATGACGATTCTAAGATCATATAATTTTAATTTTCCATTTATTGTTCATTCATTTATCGGCTCCGGGGAGATTCTTCATGAACTCATTAACATGGGGGCCATGATTTCTGTGGGGCAGCGCAGTCTCAAACAGCATGACGCGGTTTCCCGCATCAAAGATATTCCTGATGACCGGTTGCTGATTGAAACGGATTTTCCTTATTTGCCTAAAAAAAATAAGGATGAGGCGGGGATTGAAGATTATCGTATGGCGATTATGGAAGCATATAAGAGCGTGGGTGAAATTCGTAGTTTGCCCGTCGAACAGCTCATTGAGCAGGTTAAATCAAACGCCCGAATGATATTAAAATTTATTTAAAAGCCATGATGAAACAATTTCTACGAACTGAATTGTTGCTGGGAAAAGATCGGGTGAGGACATTGCATCATCGAAAGGTTGCGGTGATCGGTTTAGGTGCTGTCGGAAGTTATGCAGTGGAGGCCCTGGCACGGGCAGGTGTTGGCAATTTCTTTTTAGTTGATTGCGATGTAATTGAAGAAAGCAATATAAATCGCCAGCTTTATGCGCTGCATTCAACTGTCGGGCAGGACAAGGTTCAGGTCGCCCGTGAGCGGGTTCTGGACATAAATCCGAAATGCCGGGTAAAAGTTGAACGAATATTCATGCATCATTATTCAATCGGTGCAGTCTTTGCCTTTGAGCCGGATTTGATTGTTGATGCTGTTGATTCTTTAAATGCAAAAGTAAGTATTCTGGCCGAGATTCACCGCCGGGGAGTTCCGGTAATATCATCAATGGGGGCAGCCCTGAGAAAAGACCCGTCAAAAATCAAATTTGGCGATATCAGCCACACCTGGGGATGCCCGCTTGCCAAATCTGTCCGAAAGCGTTTGAGAAGGCTTGGTATTCGTGAAGGAATTTCTTGTGTTTACTCAACAGAGGAAGTTCCTGCGCTGGCGGAAGCAGAAGGCGGGGAGGAGACGATTGAATCTGTTGAAAAACCAGGCGAAAATTTTCAAGGTCGACCAAGGCGTCCTTTGGGAAGTCTTCCAACAGTATGCGGGATATTCGGTTTAACGGTTGCCCATTATGCTGTTGAACTGCTGATCAAGGAAAAAATATAGATTTTTTTGCCGTAAAAGTAGAAAAATGTCATTAAAAGTTCCCTCAAACTATGTTTTTTTATTTTTTTTGGAGTATAGTTATTGACCGAGTAAGGCCATACTCTGATCACACAGATCGCCCTTGGACTTAAAACGTTCAGGGGCTTTTTTATTTTAATGAGCTGGCTTGGTGCAGGAACGGCTTTTTTTATTGAAATGAGTACGGATAGGCTTTAAGACACGATCAACAGTGGCGGGTGAGATTGTTTGCAAGGGTAACAAGAAATATGAGTCAATTAGTTTTTGTGCGTTTGCCTTGTTTTTTTCATAGTTTATAATATATACTTTAATAAAATTTTTATCCGCCAGGCAGAATAATCGGAAACAGGCTCCGAATGAATTTCCAAAAGCAAAAATTTCATACTTTTTTCAGAGTACTCGCCATGAGCATTCTTGTGCCTTTCGTGTTTTCGGTCGTTTGCCCAGCTGCGTTTACGCCGGCTTTTGCTCAAACAGTCCTTAATCTGCCTGCCCCCGGGACAATGATCTCACCAAGTCCCGGATACAATCCGGCAACGATTGTCGGGATGACGGTCCATCCGGATGACCCGTTTTTGTTTGATTTCATTGTTCATCCGGGTGACGACAAACTTGAGGGAGAGAATCTGCAAAGAGAATCGCTGAAGATGGTCCGGTATTTTATGGCTGCATTGACAGTTCCTGAAGATGAGATGTGGGTCAACCTCTCGCCTTATGAAAAAGACCGCATTGTTCCTGTAGGTTTTGGCGATACGGAGATGGGAAGGGATCTACTGGCCCAGGATTATATCCTGAAACAAATGACGGCATCTTTAATGCATCCTGGGGAAAAATCGGGAAGCGAATTCTGGACGCGTATACGGGAAAAGGTAAGGGAAAAATTCGGGACAAATGAAATTCCCGTGAACACATTTAACAAAGTCTGGATCGTTCCGGACAAGGCCACGGTGTATGCCAGCGGAAGCCGTGTTTTTGTCGTGGATAGTCACTACAAGGTCATGCTGGAGCAAGATTATTTTGCCATGAAAAGCCATTCCGGATCTTCAGAAAATGGGAAAAACCTGGCAGTCCATGGGGAGTCCGGGAATGAAAGGGCAGATGAACTGTCAAAAAAAATCACCCGGGAAATCATTCTTCCCGCGATCGAGCGGGAGATCAATGAAGGCCGGACTTTTGCCAATCTCCGCCAGATATCAAATGCGGTGATCCTTGCGACATGGTACAAACGTCATGTCGTTGGCGGAGCTCTTGAATTATTTTACGCTGACAAAAATAAAACCGCCGGGATCAGCAACGGGGATAAGGAGATCACCGAAAAAATTTATAATCAGTATGTCGAATCGTTCAGGAAGGGTGTCTATCATTTCATCAGGGAAGAGTACGATGAGACAACCCGGGAAGTCATCCCGCGGGAGTATTTTTCAGGAGGAGTTGTGCAGAAAATCGCGGATATGGATACGGCCGGTGACATGGGCGAGCTGGAAGAGACCATTCGCGGGAGTTCGGAATTCCAGATCCGGTTTGATCCGGTTAGAGTAAAGGAAGACGGGCAGGACGCGGCGATGTTAACGTCTGAGGAGGTCGCGCGGATGCTGGAAGAGTCGAACCAAGATTACTATTCGCGGTTAGGGGTTGATAAATCGGCCGATAAAGCGGCGATAAAGGCAGCTTACCGGAAGTTGATTATGAAATGGCATCCGGACAAGAATGGCGATACATCCGGAGATCTTAAAGATTCGTTTACAGAAATAGCCCAGAATCTTTCCGAGGCCTGGGAAATATTACAGGATGAAGAGCGACGAAAAATTTATGACGAGGGAGGTCTGGGAAGGGGTGCAGCCGGTTTTGGGCAAGAAGAAGATTTTAATTTCGATGAATTTTTCAGCCAGTACCGGTGGAAGGCGCCCCGAACCCTGGATGAGATTTTGCGTGATCTTGATTCGGATAATAAAAAGGTATCTTTTCAATCTCTCGGAGAAATTGAAAAGATGATCCGCGAGGAGAGATGGCATGAATTTTCACCAGAGTCTGTTGAAGAGGTAAAGAATCTTATTGCATCAATAAAGCGGATTAAGGATGGGCATGTCCGGATGAGAGCGGTTGAGGCGCTGGGACGAGTGGCCAGAAAAGAATTTGTGACCCTTTCCGGGGGGCTCGGACGTTGGAACAATTATGAAGGGGATCAGGAAGAGACGCCCCAAACTCTTGCGACAAACGGTTTGATTGAAATCCTTCAAACCGATGATGACCCTTCTGTTTCATATTCTTCAGTCAATACTTTAGCAGAGATCGGAGGGGTGACTGCGACGGAAGCTCTGGTCCGGAATGTCAATCATCCTCATTCGGCAACTCAAAAATTGATCAGGTGGGTTTTAATTGCCTTGGGGAACAACACGGCTTATCCCGGGAAAGAGACATCGCGTTTGACAGTCCGTTTGCTGAATAAAAGTCTTTTATTCGGCAAACGGCAGATACAGGCCGCCGTTAAAAATATTCTGGATGAGATTAGGGAAGAATTCAAACAACCGGTTGATATGACTCCCCGCAAAATGGCGATCACTCGCGTCCTGGGGGATTTGTCGAACGGATGGAATGACGGGCGCGAGGGGCGCGGGACTTTTAAACTGCACAGCCCGGAGTATGATGACTATAATTACATGGAGTCGCTGGAATTTAATATCATTTTATACGCAGAGCCTTTTTATCAAGGAGAGGTGGAGGAAGTTTTCAAGATCCTTGATGAGCTTAAAGAGCGTTTTCCGGCGCTGATTGTGAAGTTTGTTGAAGATGAAGAGATCACAGCCTTCGGGCTGCATCTCCTGGGGAATGACGAGGCGCTTGCGCACATGAACTTCCGGGGTAAAGTTGAGCAATGGCTCCGGGACAGGCTTGAGGAGGTTCTTACCGAGGAAGGGATGGATGGAGGAACTGGAGATCAGGATTCGGCCATGCTGGGAGACGGGGGAAGAGCAGACAATTTTTTTCAAAGTGGTGAGGATACAAAAGGCGGTATTGATTTAAACCCGGCTCATATTGATATTGAGACGAAACAGGCGGACAGTAAAGAAATTATTTTTTCTCTCGGAAGCGGTGTTCCGTTTATGGATTCGATTGAAGGTTTTCAGCCGGTCATTATTCACGTTGCGCCGGTGACAAATATTCCAGGACTTCTTGGCCGTAAGGAAGATCCGGAGGAATTTTCGACGAAGTCCTGACGAAATAATTTTACGTCCGGCCAACCGCCGTAGCAGGCTTTCTGTTAAAGACGTTGTCTAAAAAAGGGGAGGAAATTAACTTGTGTAATAAAAACATGAACAGGCAAAAATTACCATTGCTGCACCGGTTATTTTCCGCGGGGCTAAGCTTTGTCATAACACTGACTTTTTCTATTCCTGTCCATGCCCAGGAGGGGCTTGCCCTGAATGGAGTTGCGGCGTCTCCAATGCCGGTTTCCGTGGCGGTAACTGCTGCCCCTGTTGAAAATCCGGCGTTCATTCTTTCAAAAAAACCGGCGAATGGGGATGCTCCCTTTGTCCCCGTGATGATCAAAGGGATTAAACTCTTTCCGGATGACCCTCTGCGCGTTGATTTTTTCATTGATACCGGCACCTCCAAATTACCCGACGTTGTTTTGGAAAAAGAGTTCTCCAGATTGATCTCCTATTTTCTGGCGGCATTAACCGTCCCGGATGACGACCTGTGGGTTAATTTATCGCCGTATGAAGAAGACCGCGTCATCCCGGAGGAATTCAGCCGTACCGGGATGGGCGCAGATTTGCTCGCCCAGGATTATCTTTTGAAACAAGTGACATCCGCGTTTCTTTCACCTGAGGGGGAATCCGGCAAAAAATTCTGGGACCGTATTCGTGAAAAAACAGCGGAGCTTTACGGTGAAAAAGATATTCCTGTCGAAGTTTTCAATAAAGTCTGGATCGTCCCGGAAAAGGCCGTTGTGCATGAAAGTGCGGACGGAGCCTTTGTCACGGAAAGCACGCTGCAAGTCATGCTGGAGGAAGATTATTTAAGTACCACAGAGCCCGGGAATCCCAGTACCCCAAAAAAATCTTTGGCTGGGGATCAGGGGAGCAGGGGAACCGGGGCACTTACAAAAGAAATCATGCGAGCCATAATCATCCCGGAAATCGAAAAAGAGGTCAATGAAGGAGAAATCTTCGCCCCGTTACGGCAAGTCTATAATGCGGTTATTCTGGCGGCATGGTTTAAACGGAATTTTAAAGAGACGTTCTTGGGGAAAGCTTATATCGATCAAAATAAAGTCGGCGGCATCGATACCGCCGACGCGTTGATCAAAGATAAAATTTATCAGCAATATGTCGATGCCTTTAAAGCCGGGGCGTATGATTTTATTAAAGAAGACTATGATCCGGTTTCGAACGAGATCATTCCGAGGCAATACTTTTCCGGGGGGCTTAAACTTGATCCGGATGGGGCCTATACGGAAGAGCCCTCTGCGAACGAGCCCGTCAAAGTGACCGTAGACGGCGCCATGCTTTCCGCGTCAGTCAAGCTTTCCCCCGAGAAGAAACCGCCGGATGATCAAGGCCGCTCCTCTTCAGAAAGTTCAGAAACGGATGAGTATTTGCAATCAGTTAAAGAAAAAGCAATTGCGGCGGTTCTTGCGATGAGTACCGGAGAAAAGACGACCAGGAGCTCATGGACCGAGAAACTTCTGTCCCTCGCAGCTCCTTATGTGATCGATGATTTTCCCACGCTCTATTATGATCAAATCCAGGAAGCAGAACAGGTGAAAAGGGTTTTATTATTGATGATTCGTGTAGATCTTGTTGGTGCTGTCTATTTTTCAATACCTGTTGATGCTGAAGAAATGGATAAGTGGGAAGGAGAATTGCGAAGAATAAAACCATTCATTTTGGGAAGGGAAGACAGGAAAGAGATCGATGATTTGTTAGAACTGGTCGGATTTGTCCGTAAATGGCTTGGTTTTTTTGGATCTGAGGCCGACGCAACGTTTCATATCGATCATTTGATAAAACATGGATTTTTAAGGGACACGTTCACTACAACCGCTGAAAAAGCGCTGAATTCTTTTTTTGACATTTTGCTGCGAGGCAGCATACCCCCGGATTTTGATGAGACTCCTTATAACGAATTGCTATGGTTTCTTAATGAATCGGCATCAAATGAGAAGCAAACTGAATTTTTTCAAATCCGTTCGGAGTTTATTCGAAGTTTTATCGCTGTTAAAGATGCCGTAATTTCCAGCAAAAATTTCAGCGCGTCTTTACAGCATTTGCGAAGAAATTCATTTTTTAACTTTTTTGTGTTTTGGAGCGATGATTTAAAAGAAAGAACAGAAAAATTTGATAAAAAATTATTAAAAGAAAAAGTGATTGCCATTAATTCTGATGGAATGACAGAGGGCGAACTTGATGAGATCGATCCGAATATCCGGGAAATCAAAGAGGGGATACAAAATATCCGGAAGGCCATACCCCATACGGTCGACAAGGCCTCCGTTCTGGACATTCTGCTGGGGGAAGGAAATGAGAAGGTGTCTGAAGAGTTTTTCAAGCTGGCGTCGTTGTTGCGGTTGAGTTTTTCCTATGAAGGCACATTTACTGACTCACGCCCGCCTCTTAAATACGCGCTGGAGGAAGGGATCTATTTTTCAATCGGACCTGATTTGTATATCACTCCGGTCACGGAGGCTTTTCGCCGGCCGATGATTTTTTCCAAAAATGCCGACGGCTCGATCAAGTTTGCATTTGAGATTGTCATCAGCGGCGAGCAGTTCAGTAAATTATATACCGGGGCCCGCAACCGGTATGATGTTTCGCTTGAATTGAAGAAAACTTATCCGGACAAAGAATATGGCGTGCAACCGATTTATTTCAGAAAATTTCCGAAATATGCCTTCACATTTTATGGCCGGAGACGGCTTCCTTTTCTTGTCAAACCGCTGGAAGTGATCGCTTTCGATTATCAATATGACGGCAAACGCCTGAACAATGTTTCTTCAGAAATGATAGCGGTGTGGGCGAATGAGTTAGGGATCAGTCAGAAAGACGTGGAGTTAATGATTGCCGAACAGGTTGTTGAGGAAGTGGTGGCCATGCATGCCATGGGCTATGTCGGCAACGGGGAGAATCGTTATTTTAAGGGTGTCCTGTCCTATGACCAGCATATTGAGAATTTCCGTTGTATCTTTGACCCAGCAGACAGACTGAAGCCTGTAAAGATTCTGTATGTCGGTGACTTTGTGTATTTCGAGAAAGTGGATTCACCGGAACGAAGAAAAAATGATGTGCTCAGCATTGCCGGCGGAATTTGCCATAATATCCATGGGTTAAGAGATCTGTTTAAGATTCTCACTGTTGAAGACATTTACGCGCTGTTCAAAGAAAAATACGCTGAATTCGGGATCGCGGAGAAATATCCGGAAGGTCTTGCGGCATCATCAACAGTGAACGACAATGAAGTATTGACGGAGCCGGACTCTGATGCCGATGAAAATTCGGACAATCCGGATGCTGAAGGCGATCAGAAGGGGGCGGCAAATTTTGACGAGCAAGATGGCGTTGAAATTTTAACTGAGCAAACTGACGCCGACATCCCGCATGCCAATAAAAATGATGCAGTTCCCGACGGGGTGCTAAACGGCGGCACTGCCGATTCCGCCGAAAAAGGCGGTATTGACCTTACTGCGGGCAGGCTTGGCCTTGAAGTCAAAGGAAACAAGGGACAACCTGCGCAGCCCTTTTGCCGGAAGGGTTCATGTGTGGATATGGAAAGTATGGATATCTCCGGATTTGTTCCTGTTATTCTTCGCGTGTCGGTGGCTGATTTGCAAGGAATTCCTGGCAGTCACTAAGCCGGGACGAGTTGAGGCGTCTTCTCAAAGTGCACAAATCGAACTCCCGATCTTCTCCTGAATAAGCAGTGGCTTTTAATTGGCTGAAACAGAAAAAATTTTTAAAAATCGGCTTGATTTTTTTAAATGATATGTTACTATTTATAGTAACGTTACTACGAATAGAAACATTTAATGCGTAACAGGAGCCAAATGTCTTTACCTGTTTATATCGAAACAATCCCGGCCGACCGATTTACTCCCGTTGTTGTTTTTAAGAAACTGAACGGAAAGGCGCTGCTGGAATCCGCAGTTCTTGAAATCGGCAAGAGCCGTTATTCGATTATCCTGGTTGAAGAGGCTTTTCGATTGGTCCTTAATAACCGAGGCGTTTTAAAATACGAAGGATTGAAGGAAGAAATCCTTTCTCCGGATCCGCATAATTTTCTTTCTATTCTGGAGGGCCAGGGAAAAAACGTCGCATCATCGAAAGATTTTGGCATGCCGATTCCCGCTTCCGGAATAGGGTACCTCGGGTATGAAACAGCGGCGTTGTTTGACAAAATCCATTTGTCAAAACAGGATGACGAACTTCAACTGCCCGATGCCATCTTTTTATTCGGATCACTGTTTATTGTCTTTGATCATTACAAGGATGAGCTTTACATCATCGCTATTGATTATGACGGGCAGGGAAAAGAGAAAATTAAAACCGTTAAGGAACGGCTGATGGATTTTGATTTCAGGGCGTATCAAACCGATGAAAATTTTTATCATTGCACCGGACAGATTGAAGCCGGTAAAGAGGCGTATATCAGCGGAGTCAAAAAATTGAAAGAACACATCCGCGCCGGAGATATTGTTCAGGGCGTTCTTTCCCGGAGAATCACGATAAAAACTTTCCTGGATCCCCTTGATGCCTACTGCCGTTTAAGACGTATTAACCCCTCGCCGTATTTGTTTTATTTTGACTTCACTGATTTTAAATTATTTGGCTCTTCACCCGAACTCATGGTTTCCTATAATGACGGGACAGCTACGATCAAACCGATTGCGGGGACCCGTTCCCGGGGGAAAACGCGCCAGGAAGACATTGCTTTGGAAAAAGATTTGCTGGCTGACGAAAAGGAGCGCGCTGAACATTTGATGCTCGTTGATCTTGCGCGGAATGATTTGGGACGAACGGCAAAACCCGGGACGGTGAGTCCCAGATCGTTATATTCGGTGGAGCGGTATTCCCACGTCATGCATATTGTGTCGGAGATTGGATCACAGGTGGCCAGAGACTATAACGCGTATGACCTCATAAGAACGACCTTTCCGGCTGGAACAGTGACCGGCGCTCCTAAAATCAAGGCGATGGAGCTGGTATCTGATTATGAAAACGTCAAGCGGGGACCTTATGCCGGGCTGGTCGGCCATTTTGACATGAACGGAAATTTTGATTCATGCATAACGATCAGATCCATGATCCATAAGGAAGGAACATATTATATTCAAGTCGGGGCCGGGATTGTTTATGATTCCGTACCGGAGCGGGAGTTTGACGAAACAATGAAGAAAGCAGGGGCGATGATCAGGTCTTTGGGAATAAATCTGGAGAGTGGTCTCTAGGCCGATAAAAGCGAGGTTAATGATGATTCTTATGATTGATAATTATGATTCATTTACGTACAACATTGTTCAACTTGTTGAGACTCTGGGCTATAAAGTCAAATCGGTGCGTAATGATGAAATCACCTTGGATGAAATCGGCCGGATGAAGCCTTCACACATCATTATTTCACCTGGGCCGGGAGATCCATCAGATGCCGGTATTTCGCTTAAAGTTATCCGTCGCTTTGGCTCAAAGATTCCAATCCTTGGCGTTTGTCTTGGTCATCAATGCATCATCCAGGCTTACGGCGGAAAAATTATCGGCGCGCAAAAAATTGTTCATGGAAAAACTTCGCAAATTGTGCATGACAACAAAGGACTTTTCCGTAATATTCCTCAAAATGCCGCAGTTGTCCGGTACCATTCATTGTGTGGCGATCCGGTTTCATTGCCGGAATGCCTTGAAGTGACCGCTGAGACGATTGACGATAAGACGATTATGGGCGTTCGTCACCGTAACTATCAGGTGGCGGGAGTGCAATTTCATCCCGAATCGATCGGTACGGAAATAGGCAGAAAACTAGTTCAGAATTTTTTTAATTATAAAATTGAGGAGCCGCAGAAGTTCGCGTTATTAAGCAAACTGATGCAAAAGACAAACTTAACGTTGATGGAAAGTTATGCTTTGATGGATGAGGTTACCGATGGCGAATTAACGGAAAGTCAACTGGGGGCTTTTCTGGGAGCGTTAAATGTCAAAGGCGTTACGCCGACTGAATTAACTGGTTTTGTCCGTGTGCTTCGGGAGAAGACAGGAGTTCAATCCCAATTGAAAGGGTTGATCGATACGTGCGGAACCGGCGGTGACGGCAAGCATACCTTCAATATTTCAACGGCAGCTTCTCTTATTTGCGGGGCTGCCAATCTGAAAGTGGCCAAGCATGGTAATCGGGCGATGAGTTCAAAATCGGGAAGTTTTGACTTTTTAGACGCGCTGGGAATTGAAACCCAGGGGGATTTGAAAACCAATTTGTCTTCCATTCGAGAAAATAACTTCGCTTTCTTTTTTGCCCAAAAATTTCATGCCGCAATGCGCCATGTGGCAAAAACGCGCCAGGAGCTTAAGACCCGGACCGTCTTTAATATGATAGGTCCGCTCGCCAATCCGATGCCGCTGACCTATCAAATAACCGGTGTTTTTTCTTCCGGGATTCTGGATTTGTTTATTGAGACCATGAAAAAACTTGGAAGAAAACACGCGATGGTAGTTCATTCATGTGACGGGCTTGATGAAATAAGCGTGTGTGAAAAGACTATGGTCAGGGAATTGAAAAATGGTAAAATTCTGGCGTATGAGATCGACCCAAAAGATTACGGAATCCCGGGTTTCAGCCTGAAAGATCTGGAAGGGAAATCCGCTTTGGACAACGCGGAAGTTTTTAGGCGTATCATCGGAAAGAAGAAACTGCCCAGACGATTTTCGGCGATTAAATCTGCGATTTGTTTGAATGCAGGCGCTGCTATTTATGTCGGGAATAAGGCTAAGACGATCAGGGAAGGATATGAAGCCGCGTTGAGGATTATTGAAAGTAAAAATTTTGAAAATTATATACAAAGGCTTGCCAGGCGGCAGACTGGCGCCGGGACTGGTCGTAAGTGAACAGTCCTTCGATAACACGACGTCTATGAGTAAATATTTTGGACAATTCGGCGGACAGTATGTGGGCGAGGTTTTAAAACCCGCGCTGATCGAACTTGAGAAAGCGGTGCGGGATATTTTACCCTCAGCAGATTTTCAAAATAATCTTGGCGAAATGCTGAAGAATTATGCCGGCCGTCCGACACCGTTATATTTCGCAGAGAATGCTACGCGTGATCTGAATGGAGCAAAAGTTTATATTAAACTTGAAGGTTTAGCGAACACCGGCGCGCATAAAATTAACAATGCCCTTGGACAGGTGCTGCTTGCGAAAAAAATGGGGAAACGGAGGGTGATCGCTGAAACCGGCGCTGGGCAACATGGGGTGGCAACCGCGGCAGCCGCCGCCAAGCTCGGACTGGAATGTGAAGTTTTTATGGGCGCGGTTGATGTTCGGAGACAACAGCCGAATGTTTTTTTGATGAAACAATATGGAGCAACGGTGACTGAAGTAAACGAAGGGACGCGGACGTTAAAAGATGCCGTGAACCGCGCCTTGAAAGAATGGGCTGTTCGCTCTAATGACACTTTCTATGTGCTCGGCTCGGCCCTGGGTCCGTATCCTTATCCTGATATGGTTCGTGAATTCCAGTCTGTTATCGGGAGGGAGATCCGTGATGAAATCCTTAAACGAGAAGGCCGCCTGCCGGATATTTTGATCGCCTGCTGCGGCGGAGGATCCAACGCGATAGGGACATTTACATCATTTATGAATGATGCGCTGGTCAAAATGATCGCGGTTGAAGCCGGCGGCACTGGTGATAAACCGGGTGAGCATGCAACACGGATGAAGGGGGCCGGACGGCTCGGGATCATTGAAGGGTATAAATCATTTTTCCTCCAGGATGAAGATGGTCAGGTCCTTCCGACCCACTCCATATCTGCCGGGCTTGATTATGCAGGGATCGGACCGCAGGTGGCCTTGATGGGAGTTGAGGGGCGTATTCAATTTGAAAAGGCTTGTGATCAGGAGGTCCTGAAGGCGTATCAGTATTTCGCCAGAAAAGAAGGTTTGCTATTCGCCCTTGAATCTGCACATGCAGCCGCACACGCGTTAAAAATCATTCCCGGGTTATCAAAGAATCAAATTGTAGTGATTACAATGTCGGGCCGCGGAGACAAGGATATTTTTATTACTGCCAAAGAACTGTACACGGAAGAGTGGAAGAAGTTTTTAAAAAATGAAAGCAATTAGCAGCCAGCCGCAGGGCAGGAGTTATTATGTCTATCAAAATCATGACCCATCTTGTCGCGGGATTTCCTGATCCTGATGGTTTCAGAAAGGCCCTGAAGGGACTCAAAGAAGGAGGTTCGGATATCCTGGAGCTTCAGATCCCATTTTCTGATCCAACGGCTGATGGACCAGTCATCACTAATGCCTGTGAGCAAGCTATTGCGCGTGGTTTTAAAGTCCACCAGACTTTTGATTATATTCAACAGGCCAGACAGGAAGGGTTTGAGCGAATTATAGTTATGACCTACGCCAATATAGCCTTTAATTACGGGATAAAGAAATATGTCGTTGATTTAAAAAGTGCGGGTGTTGAGGCGGCCCTTGTCCCTGATCTGCCGCTGGAAGATGAAGAAGGATTTTATCAATGTGCTTTTGAAAACGGTTTGGAACCCATGCCGGTTGCCGTGGTTGGAATGCCGGCCGGGCGACTGGAGCTGTTGAATGGGAAACCGTTTAA
The DNA here is from genome assembly GCA_040753435.1 of Candidatus Omnitrophota bacterium. Lineage (GTDB taxonomy): Bacteria > Omnitrophota > Gorgyraeia > Zapsychrales > JANLHA01 > JAKLFA01. The sequence goes on from JBFMEN010000069.1 coordinate 96,467, forward strand.
AAAGATCTACATTTCTCTTCGCGCCGGGACGACTGGAAAAACAACCGATATTTCTCAAGAAACCCAGGAGTTTCTAGATACCTTATCGAAGTATGAACGTTTCGCCGGATTCGGCATCAGGTCACGCGAACAGGTTCAGTTGCTGCAAGGCCATGCTGAGGCGGCGGTTATCGGATCTTATTTTACGTCATTGATTCAAGATGCCTGCTTGAGCAAAAAGGATATTGGCAGGGAATTAAAATCAGCAATGAGCATCTTGAAATAATTTCAACCCTTCAATTGATATTTAAATTTCCTTCTGTTACCATTTCCGTATGCGGTCTCTTCAAAATTTTTCTTATTATCTATCCCGATTTGTTTTCTGGCTTTTTCCAGCCATTGTGCTGGAGCCTGTTTTCTTTATGCAGTTTTTGCCGACTCCTACCGGGGTCGTTATTATTTATCTTGAGGTTCTGGTCTGGGGTATTTTATTATTTTTAACAATCTTCTTTTTTTCCGGTTTCTACGCAAGCAGTGTTGATTTGATCACGGAACGTTCTCCCGTCATTTATCTCTCCCAAATCAAATCGAACTTTAAACGATTCTGGTTTCCGTATACAATTTTTCTTGCTACCCCTTATATTATTCACCTTGTTTTTTACTTTTTTTCCTATATTCAAGATTCGGAATCGTTGAATATCCGGCTTATTCGGGGCGCATTGGATGGTATTTTGCTGCTTGTTTTCATAAGCGTAATCATGAAGCGAAAGGAAAAAGAATTTAATTGTTTCGAGTTTTTCAGGTATGTACTTTTAACTCCCCGATTTTTTGTATTTTTGATCTTTGCCGCGCTTATTTTTCTTTGTGAATTTTTCTATATCCAGATCCCTTTGAATTACAGATCCTGGTTAGCGCTGTTATTGATTACAATGAATCAGTTCCTTCATTTCAGTCTCTTAAGCGTTTTGTTAAACGCGGTTTATTTATCGAATAAAACGATCTTTACGCGTAATGACGCCCCCGAGATTTATTTTGTTGATCCGTCCAGCCCCGGTATTTATCGATCCGTGATTGCGGGCTTGATGTCGGAAGGATCCGGTATCTTTTCATTAATTAAAGCGCTGACTCCCCCGAAATATAAATTAAAAGAGTTTCGATGGGTTATGTGGCGAAATGAGATGTTCTGCGATGGAAAACTTGTCGCCATTACATGTTTTACATCAAATTGCGCGGAAGCTTATTGGGTTGCCAAACGGTTTAAAGAAAGAGGATCCAAAGTGGTCATGGGAGGGCCTCATGTCATGTTTATGACGGAGGAAGCTCTGACATTTTGCGATTCAGTCGTTATGGGTGAGTTGGAGACCGTTTGGGAAGAAATTATAAAAGATTTTGAAAACGGGGCGATGAAACCAGTCTATGATCGCAGGTGTGAAGATGTTCCAGAGCGGATTTGGGAAAAAGTCCGGGATTTGTCCGGAAAAGAATTGGAACCCATTCTTCAAATCGGGAGGGGCTGTAAATACAACTGTGATTTTTGTTCGATTTCAGCGATGACGAACAGAAAAATCCGTTATTTCAACCTTGATCATGTGGTTGATATGGTAAAGAAGGTGACAAATTTCCGTCCCGGAAAGTGGCTTCTTTTTTTTGACAGCAATATTTATTTGAATCCTCAACGGTTCCGGGAATTCGCTGAAAGGATGATTCCTTTTAAGATCAAATGGAATTCGTCGTGCAGTATCGACATTGCCGGGAATGAAGAGGACCTGGCTCTGGCGAGAAAATCCGGTTGCGAAGCATTACTGATTGGTTATGAAGTTTCTGACGAATCACCGGAGGCAGCGAAAGGCGGCAAGTTTTCTTATGCGAAAAAATATGTCGAGATGACTAAAAAAATTCACAAGGCCGGGATAGGCGTTAAGGCTCACTTTATGTGTGGATTTGAGAAGGAAGATACTAAAGTTTTATTTCGTTTATGGTGGCTGTCCTTCAGATTATTCCCAATGACGGCGGCTGTTCTTGTGTTGACGCCTTTCCCCGGCACTGCTGTTACAAACAAACTTTTTAATGAGGAGCGGATTAATAATTTAAATTGGGCCAATTATGATTGTATAAATCTTGTTTTTGAACACCCGTCATTTAACCCTGTTCTTTTTAAGTTGTTTTTCCCGGTCTTTCTCACCTTTTTCTTTTTGACGACCAGCCGATTAGGAATATTTCTCATGGGTTTACTAATATGGCAAAGCTTTTTGTCTGGTTTTTTGCATTAACGCTATTTCAAGTGACAGAATCTGGAAGGCGTAAACGCTGATGATGGCCCAAATGATGAAGTTGTGAAAAGGGATTTTAAAAGCAAGGATCACATCAATGAAAATAAAAATGATGAGACCTGTGCGCCCGTACTGGTTCATCCTGACAATTAAATCAACCATAGAAAAGGCATGAAGCTCGCTGGAAAGTTTTTCGGAAAGTTCGAAAAGAGACATTCTTTCTAAAGATTCTTTTGGATAGCGCCGTTCAATGATAGGAAGGATTGTGTTTTTGATGAAATGCCGTTCCTTACTTTCGAAAATCAGCATGATGATAAAAATTAATGTGGCTGCGGCAAGTATGGCGGGGTGAAAAAGATTTCTGGCGGTGATGGCAACAATGAGTGCAGACAGAACCATTTTTAAGGACAGCCCGGCTGTATGGATTATCGAGATTGTTTGTTTCCCTGAGACGGGGCTTTTTTTGATGATTTGAAGCGACCAGTAACGTGCAGCCAAATCGTTGAAGATAGTCGCAGCGATCATTCTTGAAGAAGAGAGTTTAGCCGCTGTTTTTGGAACAGGAATTATTAATTGCCCGGTTGATTGTTGAGGATTTTCCATAATTCTTTCGGCTCCTGGCCAACTCGCCAGAACGCGACTTTTTTGACCTTTTGTTGATTATACGCGTCGATTTTCGATGTCAAGGATTGGAGGTCTTCAAAGTGTACCGAGATATTGACTGTGTCCTGATACTCAAAATACGGGCTGCCGCTTTCGGTCAGTTTGATAGAGCACCTTTTTTCCTGGCACAACTGAAGGGTCTCTGGATGTTTAAGTGCTTTAGCCAGCGTTTCGATTTGCCATGACCGTCCGTAAAGGGGAAGACCCATTACAAGCTTTTCTTCCGGAATATGTATTCGTGAAAAATCCAGGACCTTTTTGCACCAATCAAGTGATGCAATCGGGCCGGGAGGGCCTGTTCGCCAATGCTCATCATAAGCCATAACAATGACGCGGTCAGCAATCCCTGCAATTACAGCATAATCAAAAGGATTTTCCGTGCTCCACCATCTGGCGGGAACGGCAACGGAAAATATTTTAGTTTTTGGAAGCTTGTCTCTAATCTCCTGCAGAAAAGACAAGTAAGAATCCTTATCTTCCCAGTTAAGCGATTCAAAATCGATCTGAATCCCGTCGAAATTTGCCGAAAGTTCGATGATATCGGCAATCAGCTGGTTTCGCAATGGAAAGTCCGGCCGTAAACAGAAATTTAGTATTGTTTTGTTCCAGGGCGCTGAAATGACCAGATGGATCCGCACAGGCTTATCGAATTCGCCTTTCAAATCCGGTCGTTGGATATCTTTCTTCAGAGCGCCTTGTTCATTAATGGCTGCACTGAAGTAACCGATGTCCGTAAATGGCATTGAATTGCTCAAATATGTTTCTTCACCTTTCATTACGTATCCCCACACTTCAGGAAAGACATAATTTTTCTGAGAAGTCTGATCAGCTGTCCTGACTGGAAATGTTAATACCAGCAAGGCGGCAAGAGAGAAAAGAAAAATTTTGATTTTCATAAATAAAAGCCTGCAATTTTTTCTTTGATTGAATCCGAGGTTTCTTTGTTTAAGAGTTTTGCGATTATGGCCAGGGCAAACTGAATCGCAGTTCCTGCACCCCGGCTGGTGATGACGTTGCTGTCGATTACGACAGCTTCCTCGACGAATACCGTAGATTCATTAAAAGAATCTTCCATGCCGGGAAAACATGTTGCTTTTTTTCGATCCAAGATACCGGCCGGAGCAAGCACCAGGGCCGGCGCTGCGCAAATAGCGGCAATGAGTTTCTTTTCACGGTTCATTATTGTTAAAAAGGAACTAACCAAATCGGATTTCGCGAGATTGGGTGAGCCCGGAGTTCCGCCGGGTAAAATACAGGCATCAAAGTCTGAGCCGGCACTCTCCAAAGCGATATCTGTCTTGATGGCAATGCCGTGGGAACCCGTTACAAAATTTTCTTTGTTATTCAATCCTGCAATCATCACGTCAATGCCGGCCCGGCGAAGGATATCAATGGGAGTAACTGCTTCAATTTCTTCAAAACCGTCCGCCAAAATAATCAACGCGCTTTTTTTCATAACAACCGACCTTTTGTTAATACATTCATTTTCCGAATTCATATGTCAAATAATTCGTATGTGATGAATAATTTTAGATGAAAAAAAGTTTTTTTACAACCCATTTCACGTCCAAGGATTTTTCTTGAAAATTTTTTTAAAATGACATAAAGTAGTGGCAATCCGGCAATCGGGCTGGTTTGAAATTGAAAGGGGGATGGTATGAAGAAGATTTGGTTTATGTTTGCATGTTTGACGATGTGTGCGGGTTTGGTGATGTCATCAGCGGCGATTGCGCAAGAAGAAGAAATATATCCCGTTCAGATTTCACTATTCAATCCTGCGCAGATTTTCCCACAAGACACATCAATCTCCGGGTTGCGCATTAACTTTATTTATGGTTTAAACGAAAATGTCACAGGTCTTGATCTTGGTATCGCCAATATGACCAACGGGAATTTTAAAGGTTTGGGTTATGGTTTGATTAATTATACCAAGGGGAATGTGACCGGGGAGCAAGGCGGCCTGGTGACTTTTGTTGAAGGTGATGTTATCGGCGCGATCTCGGGTCTGGTGGCGATCGGCCAGGGGGATGTCAGCGGCGGTTCTGCCGGTTTTGTTAATTATGTAAACGGGAATGTCTCAGGCGCCATGTTCGGCGGTTTGAACTATTCATCTAATATGGAAGGGCTTCAGCTTGGTGTTGTGAACTATACTGAAGAAATGGACGGATTCCAGTTTGGGTTAGTAAACTGGACCGCCAGACTCCAGGGACTTCAAATTGGTTTATTAAACATCGCATCGGAAAAAGAAATGCTTCCGATCCTTCCATTTGTCAATGCCGCTTGGTAAGATAACTGTTAAATCGGTGTTTTTGAAGAAGCCGAGTGTGTTTCAAAGGGGGGTGGCTTGTTAGACAAGCCGCCCCTTTTTTGATCCTGAATGTTCCCGCGGGGTTTTTTTGTTTTATATTGCTTGCCTATAGGATTTCGCTATAATATTTTGAATTCAAATAATAAATAAAAGGGGCGACGTATGAAGGTTGTGATTCTGGCAGGAGGTTACGGCTCCCGGTTGGGGACAATAACCGAAGTTGTGCCAAAACCGATGGTCAAGATCGGGAACAAGCCCATTCTATGGCATATCATGAAGTATTTTTCGTCTTTCGGTCATAAAGATTTTGTGTTAAGTCTGGGCTATAAAGCGGAAGTTATCAAAGACTTCTTTTATCATTATCATATCCAGGTTAATAATTTTACAATTCAATTAGGCAGCAAAAAGATAGACTTTCATGATGCCCACGATGAAGCCGATTGGAGCGTCACGCTGGTTGATACCGGCATAGATACCCTTAAAGGGGCCCGTATAAAAAGACTTGAACGATTTTTGGATGATGTGAATTTGTTGACGTATGGGGACGGGCTTGCGGACGTCGATATTAATAAACTGGTCGCCTTTCATCGGTCGCATGGAAAGATTTTGACTGTCACCGGAGTTTATCCTCCCGCACGTTTTGGCGAGATTATTGCCAAAAAAGGTGAGGTAACTGCGTTTCAGGAGAAAAAACAAACATCATCTGGAAGGATTAATGGCGGTTTTATGATTTTTGATAAACGCCTTCTGGAATATTTATCCGATGAGGAATTTTGCGATTTGGAGTTTGAAATTTTTCCACGCCTGGTCGCCAAAGGCGAGATGATGGTTTATGACCATGACGGAAGTTGGGAATGCATTGATACGGAACGGGATCTCCTGCATTTGAACAAATTATGGCGCGATGGATTGGCATTTTGGAAAAAGTGGTGACGCGAATATCGAAATCCGAAGTAAATTAAAATATCAAACAAAACAATATTTATAAATTTTGATTTAAAAATTATTTTCCGGATCCGGATTTTCGGCATTCGAATTTCATGAACAAACTTTTCAAAAATATATATCACAACCGCAGAGTTTTTATCACCGGCCATACCGGCTTCAAAGGATCATGGCTCGCGTTCTGGCTGAGAAAGATGGGGGCTGAAGTCTTTGGTTATTCTCTCGAGCCTCCGTCAGACCCGAATCACGCCAGTCTTTTGGATTTGGATATTCAGAGCATGATCGCCGACATCAGAGATCGAGATGTTCTTTATGGCGCCATTAAAGATTTCCAACCCGAGATTGTTTTTCACCTTGCCGCCCAACCGTTAGTCCGGTATTCGTATCAATATCCTGTTGATACGTTTGAAACAAATGTCATGGGTTGTGTTTTTTTGTTTGACGTCTGCCGTCAGGTCAACTCTGTTCGAGCCATCATTAACGTCACCAGTGATAAATGTTATGAAAATAAAGAACGGATGGAAGGGTACCGAGAGGACGATCCGATGGGAGGGCATGATCCTTACAGTTGTTCAAAAGGTTGTGCGGAGTTGGTCACTACAGCTTACCGGCGGTCATTTTTTCCGATTGAAGAGTTTGGTCATAGCCATCATGTCCTTGTCGCCAGTTGTAGGGCCGGCAATGTTATCGGTGGAGGAGATTGGGCCCAGGATCGTTTAATTCCCGATATTATCAGAGCAGTTGCCTGCCGGGAATGTGTTAGAATCCGGCACCCGCAAGCAATTCGTCCATGGCAGCATGTGCTTGAACCGTTAAGCGGCTATCTTCTTCTGGGACAGAGATTGCTGGAGGGGAAAAAAGAGTTTTCGCAGGCATGGAATTTTGGCCCGGGCAAGGGTGATGTTCGATGTGTCGAAGACGTTGTCAAGGGAATGTCATTTCAGTGGGACAGAGTTTCTTATCATTTTGATGAAGGCGAACATCTTCATGAAGCGAAGGTGCTGCAGTTAAATTGTGATAAAGTCAACACGATTATGAACTGGAGTGAGGTTTGGGACGTTGATGAAGCTATTCGCCGGACAGCTATCTGGTATAAAAAATTTTATGAAGAAAAAGCGGTTGTAACTGAAAATGACATTTCGGATTATGTCAATCACGCACGTAATAAAGGAATCGTATGGGCGGTTTAAATCCTGAACAAATAAAAGCTGATATTTTATGCCGGGTCAAAGAGTATTATCACGCGACATTCGGCCAGCCGGAGGATTTTAAACCAGGCAAAAGCCCGGTGGCATATGCCGGCCGTGTCTTTAATGAAAATGAAATGACTAATCTCGTTGATTCCGCCCTTGAATTCTGGTTGACTTATGGACGTTATTCAAAAGAGTTTGAGTATCGTTTGGCTGAATATTTGGGATTAAGGTGGTCTCTTGTCGTGAATTCCGGCTCATCGGCAAATTTATTAGCCTTCATGGCCTTGACGTCGCCACTTTTGAAGGAACGACGTGTCCGGAGGGGTGATGAGGTTGTTACTGTTGCCGCGGGATTTCCGACAACAGTGGCGCCGATGATTCAGTATGGCGCAGTTCCTGTCTTTGTGGATGTTGACCTCGAAACCTTTAACATCGATATCACTCAATTGCAAAGGGCGTTGACCGATAAAACAAAGGCTGTGATGCTGGCGCACACCCTTGGGAATCCATTTAATATTGACGCGGTTCAGGCATTTTGCAGCGCCCATGGGCTTTGGTTAATTGAGGATAACTGCGATGCGCTTGGCTCAACATATAACGGGAAACTGACCGGGACATTCGGCGATATCGGGACGAGCAGTTTTTACCCTCCCCATCATATCACCATGGGAGAAGGCGGGGCGGTTTATACGAGCGATCCTCTGTTAAGGAAGATTATGCTTTCAATCCGGGACTGGGGTCGCGACTGCTGGTGTGACAGCGGGCGGGATGATACCTGTGGACAGCGTTTTAACGGCCAGTTTGGATCCCTGCCTTTCGGGTATGATCATAAATATGTGTACAGTCATTTCGGATATAATTTGAAAGCGACCGACCTTCAGGCCGCGGTGGGCTGCGCGCAGTTAGAAAAACTTGATGAGTTCACGCGGAAACGCAAAGAGAATTTTCGCGCCTTTTATGAAGGGCTTAAAGGTCTGGATGAGTATTTTATTTTACCCAAATCTACAGAGAAAAGTGATCCGTCCTGGTTCGGGTTTCTTCTGACATTACGGGATGGCGTTGCGTTTAAACGTAATGATCTTGTCGAATATTTAGAAGGCAAAAATATTCAAACTAGAAATCTTTTTGCCGGTAATCTCACCCGGCATCCGTGCTTTGAATCTTTAAACGAGGGCGTCGATTATCGCATCGCAGGAAATTTGTCGAATACGGACAAGATCATGAACGACAGCTTCTGGTTCGGGGTGTATCCGGGGATGGATAAAAACTTAGTTGACTATATTATTAGAACAATAAAGGAGTTTATTCTTGAAAATAGATGATCCTCGAGCACTGTTTAGGGAAACGATCAAAAAAGAATTTTCTTTTTTAAAAAGCGACGCCTCATTTATTGATGCCATTTCAAAATCCATTTCTTTGCCTCGGAATCAAGGAGCTCTTTTGCCGATTCATTATGGACTAGTCAATGACGATGAGCTTATTAAAACTTTAGCCATTTGGAGGGAAGAAAACTCGTTTGCATATTGCGTCAAGTTTAAAGTGACCTTTGATGGTACCAGAAACTGGCTTAAAAATCAGGTTTTAGACAATGATGCAAGAATTTTATTTTTGGTCATTGATCGTTTTGGACGACGAATCGGTCATGTGGGTCTAGGGGATTGTATGAATGATCAATGTAAGATTATGGTAGATAACATACTGCGAGGAGACAAAACGCATGAGAAGGGAATTATGGCTGAAGCGGTGCTGGAACTTTGCGAATGGGCCAGAAAGACGTTTTTACCTAACGAAATCTATTTAAAAGTACTTGATGATAACCATCATGCCGTTGAGTTTTATAAAAAACTTGGTTTTATTGAGACCGGTAAACTTCCTTTAGTTAGGGAGGACCGCGGCGCAGGTTATTTTGCTTATCTTGATGCCAAGGAAAGCCAGAAACCCGACCGGTATTTTGTGAATATGGTTATCCCCGAAAGAAAAGGGTTTAAGCCAGAGAAAACTATTTTGACTGCCGGCCCTTTAATTGGAGGTCGTGAAGTTTTTTACGTTAATGATGCGGCGCGTAATGGATGGAATGAGCAATGGAGCGGGTATTTGACCAGGTTCGAGAAAAAATTCGCCGAATATATCGGAGTGAAATATGCCCTGGCAACATCCAGCGGAACAGGTGCGCTCCATATTGCGCTTTTGGCTTTAGACATCGGGCCTGGCGACGAGGTTATTATCCCCGATCTTACCTGGGTTGCAACTGGACAAGCAGTTAATTATGTAGGTGCTGTTCCAGTTTTCGCCGATGTCCAGAAATTGACCTGGTGTCTTGATCCGGATTCATTTAAAAAACAAATCACGAACAAAACAAAAGCTGTCATGCCGGTTCATTTATATGGCCACCCCTCCCGAATGGATGAGATTTTGCCGATTGCAAAAAAATATGGAATAAAAGTTGTTGAGGATGCAGCTCCGTCGATAGGAGCTGAAGTTAATGGCAAGCGAACAGGAAGTTTCGGTGATTTTGCTATGTTTAGTTTTCAGGGTGCTAAACTGACAGTCACTGGGGAAGGCGGGATTCTTTTAACTAATGATGACAAGCTTTATGAGAAGGCACGAAAAATCTGGGACCAGGGCCGCCGTCCAGGGACATTCTGGATTGATGAGGTTGGATGGAAATATAAAATGTCAAATGTTCAAGCCGCTCTTGGGTTGGGCCAGCTTGAACATGTTGAGCAACTGGTGGCGGCAAAGCGTCAAATTTTTTCATGGTATGAGGAGTTTTTATCGGACTGTCCTTATATTGAATTAAACAGGGAGGCTGCATGGGCAAGAAGCATTTACTGGATGAGCAGTATTTTATTGAACGCTGATGCTCCATTAAATCGGGAAGAATTAATCCGGTCATTGAAAGACAACAAGATTGACAGCCGGCCTGTTTTCCCTTCAATGAGTTTGTTTGACTTCTGGCCGAAGAAACAGAGATCCCAGGAAAATGCTTTCTATATCGGAAATCATGGAATTAATCTTCCCAGCGGCGTTTGTTTAAAAAGGGAAGAGGTTAAATATGTCTGCGACACAATAAAACGGTTGCTATCATGACTGATTTTGAAAAATTAAAGGATCATGCCAAATCGATCCGGATTAATGCACTAAAAATTATCAGCCGCAGCAGGGCGAGCCATATCGGCAGCGGGTATTCTTGTGTGGAACTTTTAACCTTTTTATATGGGAATTGGCTAAATGTTTCCCCACAAGGCATCAATCACCCCGATCGCGACAGGTTTATTTTGAGCAAAGGACATGCTGCTGCAGTTTATTATTCTGTTCTTGCAGAATTTGGTTTCATATCAATGAAAGATCTCGATTCCTATTGTCAGTTTGGTTCTTTATTAGGTGGCCATGTGCATCATGCAGTAGCAGGGGTTGAAATTTCAACAGGATCATTAGGTCACGGGCTGCCAATCGCTGTTGGGATGGCCTTGGCGGCAAAAAGAAATCGAAAGAGATATCGTGTTGTGGCTCTGCTTTCTGATGGAGAAATGGAGGAGGGATCTAATTGGGAAGCGCTGAATATGGCCTCAGCACAAAGACTTGATAATCTGACAGTTGTCGTCGATAAAAACGGATTGCAGGCAATGGGATTTGTAAAAGACATTTTGCCTATGGACAATCTTGGAGACAGGATTAATAGTTTTGGTTGTGCTGCGCAAATTATTGATGGACATAATGTTAATCAAATTGATTTGGCGTTCCAGGGTATTCCATTTATAAAAAATAAACCTTCTGTACTAATCGCGAATACTATTAAAGGCAAGGGCGTCAGTTTTATGGAAAATAAACTTGAATGGCATTACCGTTCTCCCAATGAAGAGCAATATCAGAAGGCATTAAAGGAATTGGAGTCGGTATGAGGACGGCTTTTATGGAAACACTGTGTGAGGCTGCGGAAATAGATGATCGAATCTGTTTAATTGTAGGAGATCTTGGGTTTTCTGTTGTTGAGTCTTTTGTAGAAAGATTTCCCGATCGTTTTCTGAATGCGGGGGTTGCCGAGCAATCAATGACCGGGATCGCGACAGGGTGGGCTTTGGCAGAGAAAAAGATTGTCTTTACGTATAGTATTGCTAATTTTCCTACGATGCGATGTGTTGAACAAGTTCGTAATGACGTATGTGCTCACAAGGCAGATGTTAAAATTATTTCACTGGGCAGCGGAATTACTTATGGCCCGTCGGGATATTCACACTTCGCCGTTGAAGACCTCGCTGTTATGAATGCCATGCCGCACATGATCATCTTTACGCCAGCTGACCCCCAAGAGGCTAAACATTGTTTGGATCTGGCTGTCCGCACGCCCGGCCCTGCATATATACGTTTAGCAAAAAGCGGCGAGCCGAATCTAAGACAATCATTCGTTCCTTTCGAAATAGGTGATTTTGTTGAATACAAGTCGGGGAATGACCTGTGCGTGTTGGGGATTGGCTCGATTTTGTCTGAGTGCTTGTCTGCTGCAAAGATGTTGGAACCTTCATTGTCGGCTTCGGTACTTGGTTTGCCAGTACTAAAGCCGTTGAATGAAAAGAAACTGGTCGAATATTTAAGGCCTTTTCCATTATTGATTACTGTTGAAGAACATTCCGAACATGGGGGGATGGCCGGTATCATTTCAGAATTGGTGGTAAGGAATGGATTGTCGCCCAGGCTAATAAAAATATCATTGCCGGAAGGGTTTGACAGGGTCGGTCCACAGGAAGATTTGCGCAAATCATCAGGACTTGATGCGAAGTCAATTGCAGAAAAAATTCTAGGGAGCATTTAAATGCGGGAAACGATCTGTTTGATTGCTGGGGGAAAGAACGAGGGGAAATCCCTGCCGGCATTTTTTAAATATCATGAATGGGTCGATGAGATTTTACTGATGGATTCTTTCAGTACGGATAACACAGAAGAAATTTGTCGCGAATATAACCGACAATGCTTTAAAGCAGAAATGGGAGGGGACGCTAACAAACGCCATAATCTTGCTTTGAAGACAGCAAAAAGTGATTGGGTTTTTTTGATCGATCCTGACGAGTTCATTTCTGATGAGCTTAAGAATGAAATTTTTGAGATCCTGGATAAGGGGACGGACTGTGCGGCGTTTGAAAATAAAAGAGTGAATTTTTTTCTGGATAAGCCCCTTCGCTACGGCGGCTGGAGCGGTTATTCAATGAAGTTTTTTCGCAAGAATTCAGTTTCCTTTAACGGCGATTCTTTTCATGAAAAACCGATTATCGATGGAAAAATAGGCAGGTTGAAAGGTGAAGTGCGCCATTACCCCAGCCCCAATATTCACTGGATTCTGCAAAAGTTTAACTATATTAGCGAGTTCGATTTGAAGGAATATGCGAATAAACATGGCGAACTTGCAGAAAAGCAGTTTAAATGGCTTCTTATTTCAAAACCTTTCAAGAATTTTTGGAAATGTTATATCAGGAAAAAAGGGTATAAAGACGGACTGCACGGCTTTATTTACGCTATGCTGATGTGGGCGTTTGATGTGATCCGTATATGCAAATATGGGGAGCGGTATCTGATTAAAAATCCAAATATACCCGCGTTAAATGAATTGCCCGACCCATGGGAGTGCAGGAAAAAGGCATGACCCAGCCAATACCAAAAACGATTGCGGTGTTCCGGACGGACAGGATTGGTGAAGTCCTTTTATCTACAGTCGCTGTAGATATTCTCAGGAAAGCTTATCCCGCATCATCGATCATTTTTTTTACGTCAAAATATTCAGCCGCGCTTTTGCATAATCGAAAAGACATCAATGAGGTTATCCCGCTTGATATTTTTCAACGCCGTCATTGGGTTGGCGACGCTTTGAGACTTGCCCGGATGTTAAAGTCCCGTCGGTGCGGCATGTCGATCGTTCTTAATCCATCTAAAACAGTTCATCTGGCCTGTTTTTTTGCAAGGGTTCGAAGACGCTGCGGCTTTGATCGGAAATGGGGTTCTTTGCTGACGGACAGAGTTAATGACTGCCGGAATGACGGGAAGCAGCATGAAGTTGAGTACACCAAAGAATTTTTTCGGGCGTTGGGGATTCCTGCCGCGGACGAAGTTCGGCCTTCCCTGGTTGTTGCGAATAAAATGAAGGAGCTTGTCAGGCTTCGTTTGCAGGAACGTGGGGTGGACTTAAGAAAACAACTGGTGATAGTCCATCCTTGCGCCAGTAATCCCTTAAAATGCTGGCCCCGGCAAAAGTATATAGAATTGTCGCGCCAATTAGGATCGCTTTCCGTTCAACTCGTTTTGATTGGTGAGCAAAAGGAATATGATGAGCTTGCGGATATGGTGTGTGAATGCGGGTGTCATGTATTGAATGGCGCAGGTTTGTTTGATCTTGAAGAATTAGCCGCGGTGATTAATATTTCTGATTTGTTTATCGGCAATGATTCCGGTCCGATGCACATGGCTGCGGCGCTCGGAGTCCCGGTTATCGCGATTTTTTCCAAAAAGGCAACAGGGTCAAATCCATTACGGTGGCGGCCCTGGGGAGAAGGACATGCGATTTTTCATGAACTTTATGGAGAAAAGCCTTGCCAATTAAAACATTTCAGTGGATATTATATTGCCAAAGATGAAATTGAACCTTCCGACGTTTTAAAATTGTCCTGTGTTTATTTAAATGAAAGGCTTTAGGCCCATGATGGATAATTACTTTTTAAATAATCCTGTTTTTTTAAAATACAAGCGTCGTTTCGACTGGAAAAAATTGCGCCGAACGCCCCAATTGGTCAAGGCGATAATCAACGAACGGATTGTTGAGATCCCGTTTGCGCTTAACGCTTTGTCCGTTATTCCCCGTGATGGAAAAGTGCTGGACGTCGGATGCATGGAAAGCCTGTTTCCATTGTTTGCTTCGGCGCTCGGATACCAGGTGACGGGATTTGATTTCAGGGAGTTCCCTTACCAGGCGCCCAATTTCACTTTTGTTCAGGGCGATATTCTGGATCTCCCTTTTAAAGAAAATGAATTCGATGCGGTGAGCTGTGTATCGACTATTGAACACGTCGGGATTGGTTACTATAGTGATCCGGCGGACGATGTCTCCGCGGACGTGAAGGGGATTAAAGAAATCCGGCGGATCCTCAAACCATCCGGATTATTGATTCTCAGCGTCCCGTTTGGGAAAGCCCATATTGATCATCAACAGCGTGTTTATGATACCGAAATGATAAATAATCTCCTTAAAGATTTTAATGTAACGTCGGTTCAGTTTTTCAAAAATACCCGGCCTGTCCTTGGCAATAATTATTGGGAAAAGGTCGATCAGAATATAGCTGAGAAAATTGATTATCAAACCGGGACTGAATGCGTCTGTTGTGCGACTGCGGTTAAACACTGATAATAATCGGCAGGTCATAATGTTTAAAAAAATAATTTTTTCATTAATCCTGGCGTTTATTTCGCTGACACTGATCATTATCGGAGCTGAGATCGTCCTTCGTGTTTTGAAAGGCGTTCCGGAAAGCCCGCTTGCCCAGATTACCCAGGATCAAAATAATACGCGTTTTCTTTTCAAGCCCGGCGAGGTGCTTGAGAGTAATTCATCTGTCGAAGGCGAATTTAATTACACCGCCCGCATAAATTCTCATGGCTATCGGGGGAAAGAGTTCCCGCCTGAAAAGCAGTCGGGAAAACTCCGTATTATGATGGTTGGTGATTCATTTACATTTGGAGTCGGATCCCAGGACCACGAAACGTTTCCAGCGTTAATTGAAGCGGGACTGATTGAAAAAGGGTTGGACGTTGAAGTTATTAATGCCGGAATCGGGCATGCCTCAACGGTTCGCCATTGGGATAATCTTCAGAAAATTCACCTGCGCTATCAACCCGATGTCGTGGTGCTGTTTTTTGATTTGACGGATCTCGTCGATGACTGGAGATGGGAGCGGCATGCGGTATGGAACGGGGATGGGAGCGGAATAAAGCGTTTTGATCTGAATTTTTACTGGGGAAAACGGAACTGGTGGCAGACATTTGTCCATTCCAGCGCCCTTGCAAAATATCTTCAAAACAAAGTCGTGCGGACTTATAGAAAATTGAAACTGTTGGGTTTTAAACAGTACTTATCGTCGGCCTTGTCCGGAGAACGCGCGAAGTCCGTAATTACCCATATGAGTCAGAAAGTTTCCGATGATGAGTTGATGGAATATGACGGCCTTTTGATGATGCGCGGACGCGAGCGGAAAGAATTAATCGACAAACAATGGAAGCGAACGACAAAATATCTGATTAAGATACGAGATTTGTTGCGGGATAATGGCATTCAGTTTGTAATCGCGATGTACCCGCACGGGATTTATGCCGGCCCCGATCAATGGAACGAGGGCCGTCAGCCGTGGGGTTTTGAGCAGGGGAAACAATTCACGGATTATTATCCATTCGAATTGATGGAGGATTTTTGTTCCCGTGAGGATATTCTGTTTGTTAATACCCTGTCCGGTTTTTTAAACGCCCCCCATGATCAATACTTTTTCAATTGGGACGGACATCTGACGCCCAAAGGGAACCGTATTGTCGCAGAGCAATTATTAACGAATGACAGATTTTTAAATCTGGTAGTGAGGTAAAACTTTGGCGAAATTTATATTAGGCATATCGGCTTTTTATCATGATTCTGCCGCGGCGCTCATTAAAGATGGAGACATCCTGGCCGCTGCCCAGGAAGAACGTTTTACGCGAAAAAAGCACGATCATGGATTTCCGTCTCATGCGGTCAATTTTTGCCTTAAAGAGGCAGGAATAACGGCCAAAGATGTAGATCATGTTATTTTCTATGACAAGCCGTTCATTAAATTCGAGCGGCTGCTTGAAACCTATCTGATGACGGCCCCGCGGGGGCTGCGGTCTTTTCTGAAGTCCATGCCCCTGTGGCTGAAGGAAAAATTGTTTTTACGTGATACCATCGCAAAAGAACTCGGGTTTGACGGCGAAATTTTATTTGCCGACCATCACGAATCTCATGCGGCAAGCGCCTTTTATCCGTCGCCGTTTCAAAGTGCCGCGATATTGACCCTGGACGGCGTAGGGGAGTGGTCGACCTTGACTTATGGAGTTGGCAACGGGAACAAGATCAAGTTGCTTAAGGAAATCAAATTTCCCCATTCCCTCGGCCTGTTATATTCCGCCTTCACTTATTATACGGGATTCAAGGTCAATTCGGGCGAGTATAAATTGATGGGACTGGCCCCGTACGGCGAGCCGAAGTATGTGGATGTGATCAAAAATTATTTGCTCGATCTAAAGTCCGACGGGTCGTTTAAGCTGGATCAAAAGTATTTTAATTATTGCGCGGGCCTGACTATGACCAATAAAAAATTCCATGATCTGTTCGGGCGTCTTCCGCGTCATCCGGAAAGCCCGATTGAACAGTTTCACATGGATGTTGCCCGCTCCATTCAGGTCGTAACGGAAGAAATTATTTTTAAAATCGCCGAGCATGTTCACCGTGCGACCGGAGAGGAATATCTGTGCCTGGCCGGAGGGGTTGCGTTGAACTGCGTTGCAAATGGGAAGATCGCCAAGGAGGGACCCTTTAAAAAACTCTGGATTCAACCTGCCGCGTCCGATTCCGGGGGCGCCCTGGGTGCCGCTTTGGCTGTTTGGTATAGTTGTCTCGGAAACAAGCGTCAGGTCGATGATATTCATGATATGCAAAAGTCGTCGTTGCTGGGGCCGTCATTTTCAAATGACGAGATTAAAAAATTTCTCGATGAACGCGGCGTGGTTTATACCTACCTGAATGACGCGGAATTGTTTGAACGCGCTGCCGCTATTCTCGCGGATGAAAAAGTGCTCGGGTGGTTTCAGGGACGGATGGAGTTCGGGCCGCGGGCATTGGGCAACCGCAGTATTCTTGGCGACCCTCGTTCAGAAGAAATGCAGACGACCATGAATTTGAAAATAAAATTCAGGGAATCGTTCCGGCCGTTTGCCCCCAGCGTTATGCTGGAGCACAGCGGTGATTATTTTGATTATGATGGAGAAAGCCCTTATATGCTTCTTGTCGCTCAGATCCGGGATGATAAGAAATTTCCAGTCCCTGATAACGAGAAGGGCTTGTTCGGACTTCAAAAGTTAAAGGTTAAACGTTCCGGCCTTCCCGCGATTACTCATGTGGATTATTCCGCGCGGATTCAAACTGTATCAGAAGAAAGTAATCACCGGTATTATCGGTTGATAAAACGTTTTTATGAAAAGACCGGATGCCCGGTTGTAATTAACACTTCGTTCAATGTGCGAGGTGAGCCGATTGTGTGTACCCCAAAGGAGGCGTATGAATGCCTTCTTAGAACTAATATGGATTATCTGGCCATCGGGAATTTTATCATAGACCGGAGAGATCAGCATCAGGGTGGAATTGAGGTCGGCGATTTATCAGGATTTGAAAAAGATTAACTTTAATGAAAAGGGAAAAACGAAAAGCGAGAAGCGAAAAGTAATTTCGCCTATCGCCTGTCGTTTTTCGCCTCCCGAGGTTTTAAATATGTTTTATTCTTTCACTAACACTAGCACTATTCGAGAATTGCGCAGGTTCGGCTTAATTTTCGGACCGACCACGATCCTTATCTCCATCTGGCAGGTTTCCAAAGGCCATTGGGGCCATGTTTACTTTTTCGGCCTGCCCGGAACATATGCATTGATTATGGCATTGTTCAAACCCCAATGGAATTATCCTCTGCGATGGGCTCTTGAAAAAATTTTTAAGGGTTTTATGTGGCTTGTGACAGAGGTTGTTTTAATCGCCTGTTTCTATCTCGTTTTTACACCGATTGGAATTCTGATTCGATGGATGGGTAAAGATTTACTGGATCTGCGGATTGATCTTACGGCGGAAACATACTGGCGGGAACGGGAAAGAAAGGAATTTGACACGGAGCATTATCGAAGGCAATTTTAATGATTTTTTGTAATGACAAGAAAAAATCGAAGAGGATAATGGTAAGTGGTAATAATAGGGAAAAGGGCTGAGATTTTTTTGATACGTCTTTGTTCGTTTTCATTTTTAAAAAAGGAATCATTATGAGCAAAATTTCGCTGGTCAAAGAATTTTGGGACTTTCTTAAGAGCCGGAAACGTTATTGGCTGGCCCCGATTATTATTATCCTTTTGTTGTTGAGCGGCCTGATTATGGTCTCTCAAAGTTCTGCCGTTGCACCGTTTATTTATACGTTATTTTAAGAAAAAATTTTGCTGATTGTTTCCATTTCATAGAAGTCTTGACGTAATGGTTAATGATATACTTCTGTCAGGGTCGATATGGCTAACATTCTTATTGTTGATGATGAAATTTCTGCTGTTGATCTTCTTGGCCTGATTTTAGAACAGGCGGGGTATGAGGTTTTAACTGCAGGGAATGGCCAAACTGGTTTTGAGATAGCCCGAACCAAGCGGCCTGACATTATTATCACCGATGTCCTGATGCCGGTAATGGATGGATACGCTTTTTATAAAGAGCTGAAAGCCGATCCTGCGACAAAGAACATCCCGGTCATTATTTTAACTGCAAGGGGTGCTATGGAAAGCGCGTTTGATGCTATCGGCGCGGATTGTTTTTTTGAAAAGCCCCCGGATCCAAAAGCCCTGCTTGAACGAATTCGACGATATCTTCAAAATCCTAACATAGTATCCCGGAAAACCCATCAGAATGTTTTGGTTTTCGGCATTTATCCTGAGGTGCTGGAGAGCATTGGGGACTATATTTCCTCGCTGGGGCATACAGTTTGTAAAGTTTGGACTGCGGCCCAGGTTATTATTGAATCTGTTTCGTTTAATCCTGATATTGTTATACTTGAAGTTCAGACAGAGGAAGGGATGTCTTCAGCCGATGTAATCCGCGCTATCCGGCTTCTTCCCAAACTGAAGAAAATCCCGGTTATTGTTTACAGTTATTACCGGACCTCTGATTTGGGCTGCAATGACTTCAGGGATCGGATCCTGAATCTTGAAAAGGCTAAAGATGAATGCTTTGCTGCGGGAGCTACAGAATATTTTGAGCGTTATAACGAGGGGTTATTTAAAGATCAGGTTGTTAAATATTTATAAGCGCACAAGCTCGTTCTGGATTTTTTGTCCAAGATAACTGCTGGTTTTGGTAAAAATGTCGTTAATCCGTCCTGTTTTGATCGAAAAAGTCTCATAAATTTTCTTCAAAGTATCCTGCTGTAAAATCAGACGTAATGATTCCATATAGTTGATGTCAAAGACCCAGCTCATTTGGAGCGCCTTGAAATCATCCAGGGTTTTAAGGTCTTTCATCAGCGCAATGGTCCCTGCCATGATGGCTGCGTAAATTCCTTCCGAAACGGTTTGCTCATCGCTCAATTCCAGTTCAACTGCCGGATTTTTATTTTCGGCTGAACGGGTTTTAAAGTATTCACAGGAAAGATGGAATATATCGATTTTATCGGCATCCCGCACTAATTTTATGAAAGCAATTGTCTTGATGTCTTCGTTGACCGGGACGGACGGAGAATTATGGTGATGGACAGCTTTGATCACTTGTTCCTGCTCCTCTGAGCCAAGTCGGGACAGACAGCCGCTTTCACGAGCAATTTCAGCACCAAGTTGACCATGGTTGATGGAGCGGTGGTCGGAGAACGTTTGAAAACGACGGTATTGTTCAAAACGGCCCAAATCGTGAAGGAGACCGGCGATCGTTGCCGTTTTGATGTCATCCTCATCAAAATTTTCTTTAGCGGCGATTGATGCTGCAATGCGGGAAACACGCAGGCTATGATCAGTTTTCAGGCTGATGCTCCAGTTATTTAGGGGGTCATCAGTATGGAAGCGATCCGTGTAATGCCGAAACCAGTTGACTATTTCGTCGATCATTTTTTCTCCAAATAAGATTTTAATGTAACACAGCCTCGATTCAATTTCCAGTGAAAACTATTTTTGCCGATGAATCGTTTGATTTTTTAATAAAAAAAGTTAATATTATTTATATCAAACTTATATGACAGGGAGGTTTTATTATGTCCAAGGCTGCTCCGAATAAAGGGGTTGAACTAGTACGTGAAAAAGGAAGCGGAATTTTTCGTGCGGGAGCGCATATGTTACCCTGCGCATCGTTAATGATTGCGGAAGGGGTTATTGAACGCATCAAAGACCTTGATAAGCCGTTTGTCACTATTGTGAATTCCTATACAACCCAGATTCCCGGACATGCTCATTTGGACCGAATTGGCGCCGTTGTTAAAGAGGAACTTGAAAAGATGGGCGTCAATGTGTGGTATGCCAATGTTGGCGGAGCTGTTTGCGACGGAATTGCGATGGGTCATTTCGGCATGCGTTATTCGCTCGCATCACGTGAATTAATTGCTGACCAGATTGAAACGATTATTGCCGCTCATCCGTGCGACGCCTGGATAGGTATCGGCAATTGCGACAAAATTGTTCCCGGCATGTTCAATGCCATGGTTCGTTTGAACATTCCCTCGATTTATGTCAGCGGCGGTCCGATGCTGGCCGGTTCAAAGAACAGGGATTTGATTTCTGTTTTTGAAGGAGTTGGCCGGTATTCCGCCGGAAAGATCAGTGAGAAAGAACTGGAAGAAATTGCTGAAAGCGCCTGCCCCGGCTATGGAAGTTGTTCGGGAATGTTTACGGCAAATTCGATGAACTGTCTGGCGGAAGTTCTGGGTTTGGCGTTGCCGGGAAACGGGACAGTTACGGCGACAAAGCGTGTCCAAGGAGAGAAGGGTGCTTCCTTCACATTGAATCCCGAACGTCTTGAGCTGGCACGGAAAAGCGCCGGAACGCTTGTTGATTTGATGAAAAAAGGCGTTCGCCCGCTTGATATTCTGACAAAGAATTCGATCGATAATGCCTTTGTTCTTGATATGGCCATGGGAGGTTCTTCCAACACGGTTCTTCATGTCCTCGCCCTTGCCAATGAGGCTGGAATTAAATACGACCTTAAACGCATTGATTTGATGTCACGTAAAACTCCGAATGTTATTAAGATTGCTCCGTCACTTCCGGATGTGCATGTTGAAGATGTTCACCGGATTGGAGGGATGGGTGCAATTTTAAAGTCAATTTATGAGGGCGGACATGAATATTTGCATCTTGATGCACGGACGGTTTATGGCAAACTGGGCGATTATGTCTTAAATTCACCCCAGCCTGACGGAACAATCTTGCGTTCAGTTGAAAATGCCTTCCAGAAGCAGGGGGGGCTTGCCCTTTTATTCGGCAATATTGCACGACGAGGCGCCGTGGTCAAGACCAGTGGAGTGGATGATGACATGTTCCAGTTCCGTGGACCGGCAAAAATTTTTGAGTCCCAGGAAAGCGCGTTTGAGGGAATCTTAAAAGGCAAAGTTAAGAATGGCGACGTCGTTGTAATCCGGTATGAAGGACCGAAAGGCGGGCCCGGAATGCAGGAGATGTTATCACCTACAGCCGCGATCAAGGGCGCCGGAATCAGGGCAGCTTTGATTACGGATGGACGTTTTTCCGGTGGAACACGAGGGTTGTGTATCGGCCATGTGGCCCCCGAAGCCGCCGCCGGAGGCGAGATTGCCCTTTTAAAAAACGGGGACATGATTGCGATTGATGTTCGGAAGCGTTCATTGAACGTTGAATTATCGGATCGAGAACTGAAGCGCCGGGCCAAAACGCTCAAACCGTTCAAGATACGAGTTGCTTCAGGATGGCTGTCACGCTACGCTTCGTTGGTTACAAGCGCTGATACCGGAGCAGTGCTTCGAGATTCTTTTTAAAATTAAATCAATCTTATTGATCTTATGGCAGAAAAAGCTCCCAAAACCATTTTGATTGTCGATGATGATCCTGACATTTGCATCACCACGTCCTCGGTTCTGAAAAAAAGGGGGTTTATTCCCGTTGAAGCAAGAACGGCTGAAGATGCCCTGGCCATTCTGGAAAAAACATGTCCGGATTTAATCCTGACGGATGTCCTCCTGCCGGAAATGAATGGTTATGAATTTATTAAAACGGTTAAAGCTTCGGCTGTATTGGCAGAAGTCCCTGTCCTGGTATTAACAGGCAGAGGTCAAATGAAAGAGGCGTTCGATCTGATCGGCGTCAGCGGCTTTATTACCAAACCTTTCTCGATCGACGAGCTTTTGATAAAAATCGATGAAGTTTTCGGCCTCAGAGGCGATATCGCTTCTAAAGCAGGATTAAGGAAAAAGATACTGGTTGTGGGACGACTGGAGTTTAAGGATGTCCTCGACGAAATCCTTATGCTTTTAAAGCAGTTTGGTTGCCAAACCGCTTGCGCGTTTGCTGTCCCCGAGGCACTGTCAAAGACGATTGAATTCAGTCCGGATGCGTTCGTTACCGACGTTCAGCTTGATGGCCATCATTCTGCTGAATTGGTGAATATTGTCCGGCATCTGCCGCGGTTCGAAGAAAAGCCCATTGTCGGTTTTTCATATTACCGGCTGGCATCCCTCAATGAGGAGACTCACCGACAGAAGCTGCTCCAAATTCAGGAAGACGCCAAGCGTTTTCAGGAGACAGGGGCGAATGAGTACATCGGACGTTATACCCAGCAATCCCTGATTTCTTCAATAAAAAATTATCTTTTAAAAAATGAACGT
>JBFMEN010000070.1:0-24274 GCA_040753435.1 Candidatus Omnitrophota bacterium
AAAAAACATGGAAACAAAAATCGCCAACGCCATGCGTTTTGCCTATCTCTCCGGTAACATCAATTCTGAGGCAACGAATCCTAAATTCCCTCTTCACGAGTAACATCTAATTATGAGTCAACTGGCCAGGCTCTATCCCTGGATTTCAGGTTTAACCAGCACCCTTTCCCCGACGCTCCCGACCTGGCTTTGAAGAAGGTGTTCCTCTTTAAGACAGCCCGGACACAAGGCGGATGGGTCAACAGGCTGTTGTTCCTGGACTAACTGAGTGACCTTTGTTTCCAGATCTGAATAATTCAAAAGATATGCCGCTTTAAGAATATTGTCTTTTACGATAAACCGGGCACGTAATAATTGCTCATCGTCATATTTAACAAAAACCTCCGCTCCCTCACAATTCATTAAACCGATGCAAAAGAAATCGTGCCCCAGTAAATCGGCGCTGTAACAAGGAAAAGCCGTAACCGCCGGAGTTTCAATTCCTTTAATACGGTTATAAATCCGGCCGACCAGGATACTTCGCACGTCATCGGACAGAAAGGTTCCTGCCGAAAGCGCACAAGAATCAGCCATCTCATCAATGGCGAATACATTGTCCAGATTGGTCTCAAAGTTAAGGTTTGTTTTAACCGCATCAGCGCAGCATTCCAGCTCGCCTTTATTAAAAAGGCGCATATCGGAAGCTGCATCCGGAAAAATGACGCTTTCAGCGGCAATCACCTTGTTCACATTCAACCGTACGGCCTTGACATCGCTTTCGCCCAAAATTTCCGCCACCATGCAATCCCTGATAACCCTTACACCGGCTTTTTCCAACATTGAAATGATCACATTTGACACGCTTTCATCCAGCACCCCCGGAAGAATTCCACCGGCCGGGATCGCCAAAACGACTTCAATCTGCAGCGGAATCATCGACTGGGCCCAAAGGACCCCTTTCAGGGACGAAGACTGAATGACCACGGTGTCTATACGTCTGATCATGGCAAGGAAGGCGTCGACCTGGTCAATAGTTTTTAATGAAAAAACGCCCTCCTTAATCGTTCCCTTAATATCGGGATAACTGGTTTTGTCAGAAGCTGCGACTAAAATAATGTCGCCCTCCAGCTTTTGCCCATCTTCAAAAAAAACCGTTTTTCGTTTCCAGTTAATCCGGTTGATCTTTTTGCCGTTAATCACTTCAAACCGCAAATTTTTATAAAACGATTCGCTCTGATACACCACATTTTTACGGTCGATCTTTTTTCCAATAAAATCAGGAAATCTTTCTGGCCGGGATGGCAGGTCTTTATCAAAATTCACGATCACCATCTCTGAATCCGGATCATCATTGCGGACTTTTTCGAAAAATTTAACTGCAGTAATGGATTGACCTATGGCAATAATTCTGCTCATGCTTCCTCTTCTTCGCAATGCTGAAGCCAGAAAGCCTCGACAGCATTCCTCATTAACATCATAACAGTGACCGGGCCAACTCCTCCCGGTACAGGCGTGATCATTGACGCTTTGGCTGCTACGGAATCGAAATCTACATCGCCGACCATTTTCCCATCAACAAAATTTGTAGCGACATCGATCACGACCGCGCCCTTTTTAATCATTCTGCCGTTAATTAAACCCGGTTTTCCTGCGGCTGATATAACGATATCCCCCCTCGCGACATGATCCTCAAGCCTGCCGGCTTCGGTCGTGGCAATATGGCAAACCGTAACCGTCGCCATTTCGTTCAATAAAAGAAGGGCCAGCGGTTTCCCGACGATCGCGCTCGCGCCGATAATCACCACGTCTTTTCCTCTTAACGAAATTTCAGCCGCCTTGAGATGCTCCATCACTGCAGCTGCCGTACAGGGAATAATCAGATGGTTTCGCCCCAATACCACATTACCGATATTGACGGCGTTCACTCCCTCAATATCTTTCAATGGTTCAATGTGGTTAAAAATATATTGTTCGTTGATGTGCTTTGGCAATGGCTTGTGGATCATCACGCCAGTAATTCCGGAATCCTGCCATAACTCTCTTAGCGCCTTTAGTAACTCTGCCGCCGTGATATCAGCCGGAAATTCCTGAAGTTCATAAACAATTCCAACCTCTTCAGCCGTCTTCTTCTGAACATTGGCATAACTCCTGGCTCCAGCATCACAACCGACAAGAATGTTGACAATGCGGATATCGGCGCCAATGGTTTGTTTGATTGTAAGGATTCTTTTCTTAATATCTTCTTTAAAAACAGAGAAGATTTTCCTTCCATCCAGAATTTTGGCGTTCATGGAAATAATCCTATTGATTAATTTTGACATTGATCATAGCGGATTTATAAGAAGCGAACAGCAGCTCAACGGCAACCTCGATATCACTTAATAAATATTTACTGCCTTCGGTAACAAGGATGGGGGTCAAGTTCAACGCCTGATTACACAATTTAGCTATTTCCGCGGGAACCCGGCGAGCTTCCCGTTTGGCCTGGCGTTGCTCCTGAGCTGTACCCTGCCGGCTTACCACCACATTCAAATACGCTTCCGCATCAAGGTCAACCAGCTCTAAGAAACGGGTGCGAAGTTCCTCACTCTTTTTAAGGACCTGCGTAATCTTTTTCTCGACCGAAGTCGGTTTTCCCTTTCCCAATGAATAACGGGCTGTCATACTGATCAAGGCAACGGCATTAGCAGCGCATAAAGCCGCCGCCGCCCCACCACCAGGCACCGGTGTTTTTTGGGATAAGACATCCAAAAATTTGCTGAGTGTAAAATTCTTGAAATTACCCACGACAATACCTTCAGAAATCTGATATAAACGGCTGGAATGACATCTCTTTGTCGAATAACGGATATATATTACCTTAAAAACAATGTCTTTTCAATATGAATAAATATTCATTTAAATTTTAAAATTGAAAAGCGTCTTTTAACAAGTCGATCGTGATAACCCTGGCGGGATCTGAAAGAATTCCAACCACATCAAAACGGACAAAAATATTTTCAATTTCCTTTTCCATCAGATAAGTCTTCGCCATTTTCCTGATGTTACGTTGTTTTGAAGGAGTAACCGCTTCAAACGGATGCCCGTAATCCAGATTTTCCCTGGTCTTAACTTCGATAAAACAAAGCGTCTCGCCATCCATAGCGACAATATCAATCTCCCCGTAACTCTTGTGATAATTTTGTTCCAGGATTTTATAGCCGCAGGCTTTCAAAAACTTTACCGCGGCACTTTCCCCCGCTCGACCCAATGACAGATTGTTCACCAGTCATCCTCCCTGCCGATTTTAAAACAGGCATCTTTGCCAAACGGGGGTTATTTTGTGTCGTTAGGTGAAGTCGGGGAAAAATCTCCTCCCAAATATTCACGGACTGAGCCGAATGTTTTACGGTGAATAAAAACAGTCCCCAACCGTTTGATCGCCTCCCGGTGCATATCAGTCGCATAGCCTCTGTGAGAATCGAATCCATATTGGGGAAAAACTTGATGATATTTATCCAAAATGCGGTCTCGTGTGACTTTTGCAATAATAGAGGCGCAGGCGATGGTTAATGAAAGGGCGTCACCATCAACAATGGTCCGAAACGCGTAAGGCACTTCACTTTGAAACCTGTTGCCGTCGATCAACATACAAATTTTTTCCGGAGCCCTGGCAATCTCCTGCCCCCTCACCGCTGCCCGTGACATCAATCTCCGCACCGCCGCATTCATGGCAAAGAAAGTCGCTTGTAAAATATTATGTTCATCAATCACCGCTTCATTCATTACCCCGACGCCAATCACCGCTTTGTTGCAAATTTCAATAAAGGCGCATTCACGCTGGACTGCAGTCATTTGTTTCGAATCATGAACAACGCAAGAAAAGTCATGATTAAACAGGAAAACAGCAGCGGCGACAACTGGTCCGGCCAAGGGTCCCCTTCCAGCTTCATCAATACCGATAATGAATCGGTATCCGTCTTTCCTGGCCCTGTTTTCATGAACTAACAGCTTATTCATCAGTTTTATTTTATTATCAAGACAACGAATTTTTTAAATCAAGTAAGGAAATTTAAGGCGCTGCTCGGGGAATAAAAATAAAAGCCCGGGGAAAAATCCCCGGGCCAACTTTTCGAATGGTAGCCTAAGAGGCAGCCGCAAGTTCTTTTTTAACCCTTGCTTTTTTCCCGATCTTTTTTCGAAGATAATATAACCGGGCGCGGGCAACCTGACCTTTGGAAACAATCGTAATGGCGTCAATCATTGGAGAATGCGATGGAAATGTCCTTTCCACTCCCTCCCCAAAAGAGATCTTCCGGACTGTAAATGTCGATGCCACCCCTCCCCCTGTTTTGCGGATGACTGTTCCTTCGTAAGGATGAACACGCATCTTATCTGCTTCTTTAACCTTAATACGCATCTTGACCACATCGCCGACTTCAAGCGCAGGGAGGTCATTGCGTAAATATTTTTGTCCAACCATCTTTATCTTTTCACCTGCTGTCATTTAAAACCTCCTAATAATAAGCCGAAAATGGCATCTAAAAGCCTTTTAAAGTATCCATGAATTGAACGGAAATTCTACATTAAAAGCGAGTTTATGTCAAATAAAATTGCGGCGCCTGTGCGGGGCTGCGCATCATCACCCGCTCTGCAAGGGCAACCTGAATAAAGGACCCTACATGGCCGTACGCGCCAACCGACCGCCCCACCCGCTCCCGCGGGTACCGGTAACTGCCATATAGGCCGCGGAGTCGCGTGCAGAAAGATTCATATTATAATCATACCCGCTCCAGCTCCCGCCGCGTATGCCGCTGCCCCCTGAACCCGTAACACCCCGTGCCGTTGTTGTGTCAATACCCGGCCAATCATCATTGGTCGCGTTACCCTGATAGCTCGCTGTGGTTGTCAAGACACCGTCCCCATGACTGCCTTCAAACGCCCTTCCGGTGGTATTTCCCAGTGAAATTGTCATTTCACAGACATTATCGCTCAAATTCATACCGCCATAATAACCGGCTCCAGCCTCAATACGGTTTGTCGACCCGTTCGCGCCGAACCCAACTCTTATCGGGCCTTCAGGAGCAGTTGAAGTATCAGAATCATAATTAGAAAGCCCTTCGCCTGCTTTAGGCGCGATTTCCTCAACCTGCCCGATGTTTACCAGCGATTCTCCGGATATCGCCGCATCTGTCGCTTCAGTCGTCCCCCAGGCAAACTCACTATAAACTGTATCCAGTGGTCCCCGTGACGCCTTTTCGAACTCCAATTCAGTCATTGGTCTTAACCCAGCCCAATCCGCATAGGCGCACAAATCCATCCAAGATATATAATTCATTGCAATCCATCCGCCGTCATCATACTCATTCAATACACCATCCTCATCCAAATCGCATCCAATCTCTTCAGGATACGAACCTCCCGCAAGGGGATCAGGTAACCGAAGCGTCTGCCGGTAATCAACACTCGCCCCGTCCGTCATCGCGTAATCCCCCGCCGTCGCGATCTCCGCTATACGGTTATTCGTTTCGCTGCTGAATTGTTGCTCCCGGGTCAGGGTATTGAGAAAATGCCGGTACTGACTCTGGCCTATTTCATATTTCATCAAATAAAATCCACCCCAACCGGTTGGAAAATCCGCGTTATCAACCGTTCCGTTATCATCCGTGTCCAGCCCCCCGTCTCCATCAACACCAATACCCGTGTTTGAGATCTGGGTATCATCACCAGTAAAAGAGACGTCAACCCGGATATCACCCGTCAGCGCGCCTGTAATCTGCACCGCCGCGTTCCCGGTTCCCGAATGAAAGGCAGAGGCTGACTCGCTCGTCCCATCCCCATCGCCGATATAAAAATCACCTTCCTGAATATACACCATCTCAATGCCGAAAACCTTGACCTGGATCTGGTCAGTATCTGCGGCGCTCGTCGGAGAAGCGCCATAATCCAGAGTCAGACGCACGTCATTGGCCGCCATAGTCCCGTTGCCCGATGCCTTACGGTAAAGAAACGCCCCGACCAAATCGACCGGGACATAAATATTCAAATCTGCATTATCGCCCGGGGCGCTATCCACAGGGTTATCTCCGGCTGTGGCCAGCATCCCGTGCGTCCACGCCACATTGGCGTCCGGCGAACAGGTTCCCCCCACGCAGACTTTCAAAAACACCCAGACCGCATCATAATTAATGTCATTGCGCCAGGAATTATCCCAGGAAATATCAAATTCAACGACGGCCGTATCGGCTCCGGCATCGCGGTCTTCCAGACTCACATTACTGATTGATAAATTATTGGCAAACACAAACTGCGGGAGAAGAATGGTGCAAAAAATCATCAGAAAGATTAACCAGCCGCACTTAAATCTGAAATCTACTATACTTTGCCACTTCATAAATCATTTCCATTAAATGATTTAATAAATTATATCTGTCAGGAAACTTGTATCATTCTTTATCGTCGCCAGTCTTCACCATATTGAGTAAATCCGGTCTAATTTTTTCAGTCCGTTTAACGGCCTGCTGCCTGCGCCATTGAGCGATCCTGGCATGATTGCCGGATAAAAGGACTTCAGGGACACTCATTTTCTTAAAATCAGCAGGCCGTGTATATTGGGGATATTCAAGCAGTCCATTTTCAAATGATTCATCGGCAGAAGATTCATCCTTGCCTAAAACCCCGGGAATTAACCGTGTCAGAGCATCAACAATTACCATGGCAGGCAATTCCCCGCCTGTGAGAACATAATCGCCGATTGAAATACTTTCATCAACCAAAGCCTCGCGCACCCTCTCATCCACTCCTTCATAATGGCCGCAGATGATAATCAGATTTTTTTCTTTCGATAAGCGGCGCGCCGTCTGCTGATTGAAAGGTTTGCCGCCAGCGCAGGTCATGATTACATTGGCCTTGCGGCGGCCTTTGATCGCTTTCACCGCCTTAAACAACGGTTCCGGCATCAAGACCATCCCTGGTCCTCCTCCAAAAGGCCGGTCATCCACCTGTTTATACTTCCCTTCTGAAAAGTCCCGGAGATCATGAACCTCAATGCGCACTTTCTTCTTATCCTGAGCTCGTTTGATAATCGATTCAGACGTCAGGCCTGAAAACATTTTCGGAAAAATTGTGATGATATCGAAACGCAGCATGGTTCTATTGTAATTCCGAATTATACTTTTTCAAAAATTCATTTTTAAATTCTTCAAAACTGCCATCTTTTATTGACGCACGGATTTCTTTCATCAGATGGATATAAAAATAAACGTTGTGGTAAGAAAGCAGTCTCAGCCCAAGAATTTCCCCGGTCTTAATCAGATGTCGCAGATAAGCGCGGGAATAATTTTGGCAAACAAAACAACCGCAGCCTTCATCCACCGGTCCATGGTCCCTGGCATATTCGACATTCAGGATAATCTTTCGCCCCCGTCGGGTAAAACCGGTTCCGTGACGGCCGTAACGGGTGGGAATGCATGTGTCAAACATGTCAATTCCTTCACTGACCGCTTTCACAATCTGATCCGGCATGCCGATCCCCATTAAATAACGCGGTTTGTCTTCAGGCAGAAAAGGCTCAACCCATTCAACCGCCTCAAACATTTCCCTGACCGGTTCACCCACACTGACCCCGCCGATCGCATACGCGTCCAGGTCAAGGCTTACGATTTCTTGCGCCGATAGTTGGCGCAAATCCTTATAGGTTGATCCCTGGACTATCCCAAAAAGAATTTGCTTTTCTCCCTGTTTATTTCTGAAAAAATGCTCCCGGGCGCGCTTCGCCCACTCTGTTGTCAACATAACCGAACGTTCCGCTTCTTTACGTTTACATGGGTACGGAGCGCAGACATCCAGGGGCATGATCATATCCGAACCGAGCGCTCTCTCGATATCCATCACGCTCTCCGGAGTAAAAAAATGCGGGCTTCCGTCGATGTGGGATTGGAATTTCACACCGCCGTCCTTGATCTTTCGCAATTTCGAAAGACTGAAAACCTGATACCCGCCGCTGTCGGTCAGGATCGGCCTGTCCCAGTTCATAAACTGATGAAGCCCGTTAAAATCATTAATGACATCAAGTCCGGGACGCAAATACAAATGATACGTATTGGACAAAATAATCTGGGCACCGATTTCCTTGATATCACGGGCGCACATTCCTTTGACCGTGGCGTTGGTTCCGACCGGCATAAAAAAAGGCGTCTCCAGCACGCCGTGGGCTGTTGTCAGCCTGCCCAGCCGCGCTTTCGTCTTGCTGCACCTTCCCTCTAACTGAAATACATGCTCCATATCGCCTTTTACTTTTCCTTTCCTGTATCTTGTTGCTTCCCGTTTCTACTTTATCAGCATGGCGTCTCCATAGCTGTAAAAACGGTACTTTTTGCGAATGGCCGTCTGATAAGCCTTTTTCATCAGTTCAATCCCGCCAAACGCATAAACCAGCATCAATAACGAACTGCGTGGTAAATGGAAATTGGTTACCAGAGCGTCGACCATTTTAAAATCCCGGCCAGGGTAAAGGAAAAGATCCGTTTCCCCGCGCATCTTTCCGTTAAGAGCGACCGTCTCAATCACACGGCAGCTTGTGGTGCCAACGGCCACAACCCCGGATCCATTTTTCCTGGCTTCCACAAGGTTCTTCCAGGTGCCAGGGGAAATGGAATACTCTTCCGCATGCATCTGATGGTCAAGGATGTTCTCCTCTTCGACCGGTTTAAATGTGGCATAATTCACATGAAGCATCACTTGCTCAATTTCATGACCGGCTTTTTTTAAATCATTTAAAAGCCTTTTGGTGAAATGAAGCCCTGCCGTCGGAGCTGCAACCGAACCTGAGTAACGCGCGTATACCGTTTGATAATATTCACGATCTGCTTCGGTGTCGTCCCGCTTTATATACGGTGGAAGCGGGATATGTCCGATTTTCTGAAGATAACGCATTACATGCTTTTTGTTAAAACGGACAATCCGTTCTTCTTTACTCACCACAGTCGCAATGACGTCGCTGCCTTCAAAAACGACCTCGTCGCCATCCTTGATTTTACGGCATGGGCGCATCATCACCCGATAAGAGTACCCGTCCGAAAGTTTGTCTAGCAAAAAAATCTCAACTTTGCCTCCTGAACGTATCTTTGAACCTAACAAGCGGGCAGGAATAACCTTGCTGTTATTTACAACAAGAAGACTTTTTTCAGGAAGATACCGGTTAATGTTGACGAAAACATCGTGGTTGATCGTTTTGGTCTGGCGGTCAACAACCATCAAATTTGCCTGATCCCGTTCAGACAAAGGTTGCTGGGCGATCAGGTCTTCGGGCAGCGGATAGTCAAAATCAGACAATTTCATGATTGTTAACGACGGTTTAGAAACATTAAAATCAGGCTGAAGACGATGCTCGCGATAATAGACGTCATAAGAGGAAAATAAAATGTATAGTTTTCTTTTCTGATGACGATATCGCCGGGTAATCTTCCAAGCCAGGGGATTTTAGACGAAAAAATAATAGCGAAGCCAACGACGATCAGGGTTCCCCCCAATATAATCAAAAGCCTGCCAGTATCCAATTCATCATCCTTTCTATCAAGTAAAAACGCATTTCCTATCAACGATATGAAATGCGCCATTCACAATATCACTCTTGCTGCAACCAGCTACTTGGAATGCCACAAAATCAAAATAAGTTTCCCTGCTCTAAACCCCAGGGAATATTGATATGTTTTGCACCCTTTGCGGTCAATTCCCGCCCGCGGGATGTGCGTTTGAGCATTCCGGTTTTCAGAAGATATGGTTCAACAACATCCACCAGTGTATCCACCTCTTCATTCAAAGTGGCTGCCAGGGCTTCAATTCCGACGGGTCCGCCATTATAATACTCTGCGATGATCCCGAGCAGACGGCGATCATTGTCATCCAGGCCTTTGTCATCAATGCCAAGAGTCGACATGGACTTAACGACAATATCAGCGGTGATTGTGCCGGAAGAAGTTTTGACTTGCGCGTAATCCCGAACCCGTCGTAACAGCCGATTGGCGATCCGCGGGGTCCCCCGGGAGCGTCTGGCGATTTCAAGAGCGGCCGGATCATCCACAGTCAGACCTAATTTGAAAGCTGACCCGCGTACGACAATGGCAAGATCGCCCTCTTCATAGAAATCCAGATGATGAAAAATTCCAAACCTGTCTCGTAATGGAGATGCCAGTAACCCGCTTCGGGTTGTCGCTCCGATAATGGTAAATGGCTTTAAATTAAAATTGATGGTGCGCGCATAAGGTCCTTTATCGACAATAAAATCTATCTTGAAATTTTCCATGGCCGGATAAAGAAATTCTTCGACCACTTTTGGAAGACGGTGAATTTCATCAACAAAAAGGATGTCTCCATGCTCCATGTTCGTCAGGATACCGATCAGGTCTCCGGCCCGTTCAATGGCAGGCCCGGAAGTAATGGTTATCCGCGCGTTCATTTCATGGGCGATAATATACGATAACGATGTTTTCCCTAGACCGGGAGGTCCTGAAAAAAGCATATGTTCCAACGGCTCACCGCGCTGTTTTGCCGCCTGGATCGCCACGCGCAGGTTTTCCACCAGATCTTTCTGCCCGACAAACTCACCCAATGTCTTGGGACGCAACGATAAATTTAAGACCTTATCCTCATCAGTCTCGCTGTTAACAACAATTTTTTTACGCTCTTCAAGACTCATAATCAGTTTCGGTCAGAAGACTGTTCGGACTCGGGCTCCTCTTCCCTGAATTCATTGTCGGAATCCCGGGCGTCAGACGATTGATCGTCTTTGCCCTCAGTAATAATATTATCTGTGTTTCGAATCACTTCAATGTCGCTAAAAATACGCTTTTGGATGACCTTGATTTCTTTTAAACGAATCAATTCAAGGACGGCCATAAATGTGACAATGACTTCAGACTTATTCCTGGAAGAAATAAAAAAATCGGTCAGGAACATAACAGGCTTCTTCAAAAGAGAATGCAGAATGGAATGGATTTTCTGCTCAACTGTGTACTCTTCCTGCTCGACTTCATAAACTTCCTGATCTTTAAATCTTGAAAGTGCTTTGGAAAACGCGTTGATCAAATCAAAAAGACTTGCTTCAAAATAAACCTCTTTGGAATCTTCCTGGAACTCCTTTATGATCTCCTCATTCAATTGGCGCGGAAAGAGGTCCTGACGTTCGCTTTCGCGGAGTTTCAACTTTTCGGCGATTTCCTTGAACACCTTGTATTCTTGAAGACGCCGGACCAGATCCTCCCGAGGATCTTCCTCTTCCTCCTCTTGTTGATTGGGATCAGGAGGAAGAAGCATCCGTGATTTGATCTGAATCAGCGTGGCTGCCATAACGAGAAATTCGCCAACCACCTCCAAATCAAGCATCTTCATCATATCAATGTATTTTAAATACTGCTCCGTTACTTCTGAAATGGGAATGTCACAGATATCCAAATCGTTCTTTTTAATCAGATACAAAAGAAGATCAAGCGGACCTTCAAAAACATTTAACTTTAGTTTATAGCTCATATCTTTTGGAGTGGACGGGTGGTGTTCATGTCACTTGTTGCTCATCACATATTATTTGTCATATTTTTAAAAACGACTGACCTTACCTCATCCATCGTCTTTTCAGCGATGGCCCTGGCCTTTTTACGGCCTTCTTCAAGAACCCCCTCAACAAGGCCTGGAGTTCTTTCAAATTCTGCCCGGCGTTCGCGAATCGGAGCCATTGATTTCAAAACATTATCGGCCAGGATCTTTTTGCATTCCGTGCACCCCTTACTGGCGCCTTCACACCAATCCCTGACCTCATCCACTATCCCGGGAGCAAAAACTTTATAATAAGCAAAGACACTGCAAATATCCGGGCGCCCCGGATCCTTCAACCGTACCCGCTGGGGATCGGTAATCATCTGCCCAACTTTATTCCGGATTTCTTCTTCAGTGTCTGATAAACCAATGGCATTGTTATAACTTTTACTCATCTTTCTTCCATCAAGGCCAGGCAGGCGCGGGACTGCTGTCAAAATCCCATCGCAATCTTCGAACACATCCTTTTTATAAATAAAATTAAAACGGCGGGCGATTTCGCGTGTCAATTCAATATGCGGAAGCTGATCTTCTCCGACGGGTACGGCAGTCGCTTTATACAACAGAATATCTGCAGCCTGAAGGACTGGATAGCCTAAAAAACCATACGTCTGCAAATCTCTTGTCGTGATCTCACGCAACTGTTCCTTATACGTGGGATTCCGCTCCAGCCACCCTAAAGGCGTCAGGCAGCTGAAAAACATCTGGAGCTCAAGGTGTTCGGGAACCGAAGATTGAACAAAAATAATTGAACGTTCCGGGTCGAGTCCACAAGCCAGCCAATCCAGCGCCATATTATGAATATTTTCCGGAATGCCCTTCGGATTCTCATACTCTCCCATCAATGCATGCCAATCGGCTATTGAAAAAACGCATTCATGGCTGTCCTGGAGGCTTACCCAGTTCTTCAGGGCACCGACCCAATGGCCGATGTGAAGTTTACCGGTCGGCCGCATGCCGCTGAAGATTCTCTTTTTTTGATTAACAGTCATTTCGATCAAATACTTCTGGCGATTTCCTCTTCATAATATGCTTCGATCATGTCCCCTGCCTGCAAATCACTGTAATGGTCAAGGGTTAAACCACATTCGTATCCCTCGCCCACTTCCCGCACATCGTCTTTAAAACGTTTCAAACTCGCCACTGCTCCTTTATAAACAATGTTACCGTTGCGAACGACTTCAATCTTGTCTTTACGTTTAATCTTTCCTTTAAGCACAAAACACCCGGCGACCATACCCGCCCTGCTTAAATTAAACACTTGTCGGACTTCTACCCTGGCGAGAAACGTCCGTTTAATCTTCGGAGCCAGCAGCCCGGCCAGGGATTTTTTGACATCATCAACTGCATCATAAATAATTCGGTACTGGCGGACATCAACCGGCTGCTTTTCGAGTTCAACGGCTGCTCTTGGACCAATGCCGACATGAAATGCAATAATGATAGCGTTTGAAGCCACGGCCAGGATGATATCAGAGGCATTGACATCTCCCACTCCCATATGAATAAATTTGACCTTAACCTCTTCGCTCGGAATCTTGGCCAGTGAGTCCCGCAATGCTTCAAGCGAACCCTGGACATCCGCTTTTAAAATAACATTCAATTCTTTAACAAAGCCTTCCTTGATTTTTGAATAAAGATCTTCAAGAGTAATCCGGTGGAATAAATGTTCCCCCTTCAGATTCTGCCGTCGTTTCTCGACAATCTGGCGGGCGATCTGTTCATCATCAACCACATAAAAATTAGATCCCGCTTCAGGGACTCCATCAAGGCCGAGAATTTCAACCGGAGTCGACGGCCCGGCAAAAGTTAAGCGATGCCCCCGGTCATCAAACATGGCCTTGACTTTACCGTAATTAATACCAACAACAACATAATCATTAAGTTTCAACGTGCCGCTCTGAACGATAACCGTACTGACAGCTCCGCGGCCCTGACTTAAATTAGCTTCAACGATAATACCGGAAGCTTTTTTATCCTTGTTAGCCCTTAGTTCGAGCATCTCGGATTCCAATAAAAGCATTTCCAAAAGCTGATCGACTCCTTGGCCTGTGGCAGCTGAAACAGGGACAACAATTGTTTGCCCCCCCCAGTCTTCAGGCGTC
Organism: Candidatus Omnitrophota bacterium; assembly: GCA_040753435.1. Classification (GTDB taxonomy): domain Bacteria; phylum Omnitrophota; class Gorgyraeia; order Zapsychrales; family JANLHA01; genus JAKLFA01. The sequence goes on from JBFMEN010000070.1 coordinate 13,653, forward strand.
AAGCCGCGGTCAGCCAGCTGTTTCTTGACATTATCGGGATTTGCTCCCGGACGATCCATCTTGTTCAACGCAACAACAATCGGAACTCCCGCAGCCTGGGCATGGTCAATGGCTTCCTGGGTTTGAGGCATGATGCCTTCATCAGCCGCGACGACAAGGACTACAATATCCGTAATGTGTGCACCCCGGGCACGCATCGCGGTAAAGGCTTCATGACCAGGGGTATCAAGAAAAGAAATTCGTCCTTTACCCAAGGAAACAGAATATGCCCCTATATGCTGGGTGATCCCCCCATGCTCCTGATCAGCCACCTTGCTTTTTCGAATACGATCAAGAAGCGAAGTCTTGCCGTGATCTACATGCCCCATAAAAGTAACCACCGGATCCCTCGGCGTTAGTTTGCTGGAATCATCGCCTTCTTCCTTATGATCCTCGACAATCTGTTCTTCCTGGGATTTAATCTTTACATATTCGAAACCGAATCTTTTCGCAAGTTCAATAACAACATCTTCATCCAGGGCCTGATTAATATTCGCAAAAATCTTAAGTTGCATCAAGGCCTGCAAAACAACACTGACTTTCTGGTCAATCACATTGGCAAAATCCTTCACGGTGATTGGGACCTTAAGTTCAAGCGGTCTTAGTTCGTTTTCTGATTTCTGTTGCGGAAGAACTGTTTCTTTGACGACAGCAGCAGACTCGGGGACGTTATTAACCCGCTTTTTCTTTTTATTAAAAGGTTTTAGAGAAATAAACGGCTCTATGCTTGACTTCGTTCGCGATTTCGATTCGTTCTTCCACTTTTTAAACTTCTGAGCATCCTGGCCGACTTTAAAATCAAGGCTTCCGGTGTACAACTCAGCGCCAGGCTTCTTCTGCTTCTTCCCTTTCTTAAATTTAGCTTTTCCTCTTTTTTCTTCCTCTTCCTTTTTAGAAATTTCTTCAGCAGTCTTCTTGCCAGGAACTTCCGTTTTTCCCGGCTTCACTTTTTCGACGACTTCAGGATGAGGCGCTGGAGCTGCAGGTTCAACGGCTTCTTCAACAGGCTTCTCAAGTTCAGGAATCTGTTCTTTATTTTTTTCAAGTTTAGAAAGCCTGGCAGCAGGAGCAACCGGAACTTCCTGTTCTTCAGGAACCGCGACATGTTCTGTCTCTTCCTTTTCCTTCACTTCTTTGTCAACTGAACGGCGGCGTGCTGGGCGTGGCTGGACCTTCTTTCGAGAGTCCTCCTTCATATCCTTAATGAGTTCGCTTTTTAAAACAATAAGGACTGCCTTGCTTAATTCCTGATCACCATCTTTTGCCTTGAGCCTAAGCGATTTGAGTTTTTCAAGGACATGATCAGTCGTTGTTTTAAATTCTTTTGCTAAGTCTGAAACTTTCATGAGTGGACGTTCAACTCTCTTTCAAATTAATTTTTTTTACGCCGGAAAATCCGTATAAAAACGAATATGCCCTCCTAAAGAGGGCATATTCATCAAACACCTGAATCCAGCAATTGTTTCACATCACCGATCAACTTCTCGGCCTTAATTTTACCCAATCCTTTGACCTGTGTCAAATCATCTATCGACGCGTTAGCAATCTTTTCAAATGAATCATAACCTGCACGTTCAAGTGCTTTGACCATGGATTTTCCAATACCATTCAACTCCGTTAAACGATTCAGTTCAGAATTGGTTGAGCTTTCTTCTTCCTCCTTTTCGGCCTGAGCCGTTTCTTTGGGACTCTCGTGTTCTGACATCTCTTGTTCATGTCGTTCCCACTGCTGGGCAGTATAAATATTCAATTCCCAGGCGACAAGCTCGCTTGCAAGCCGGACATTCTGTCCTCTTTTACCGATTGCCAATGACAACTGATCATCAGCGACAATAAGGTTTGCTATTTTTTCCTCATAATTCAACTGGATTTGGGAGATCTCTGCGGGAGAAAGCGCGGCCTGAATATATTCTTTAATATCATCTGACCAGCGCACAATATCAATTTTCTCGCCTTGAAGTTCAGAGACGATATTCTTCACCCGCGCCCCCCTCATTCCAACACACGCGCCGACGCAATCCACCTTTTCATCTTTTGAAAAAACAGCAATCTTTGTGCGGTCCCCGACTGCCCGGGAGATCGACTTGATCTCGACTATATTCTCATAAATCTCAGGAACTTCAAGCTCGAAAAGACGCTTCACGAAAAAAGGATTCGAGCGGGAAAGAACAATTTGGGGCCCTTTCGCCTCACGATTCACCTCAAGGACATAGACCTTAATACGATCCCCTTGTTTAAACTCTTCTTTTGGCGACTGTTCGCTGCGGGGAATGAAGCCTTCCGTTTTCCCCAAATCGACAACAATGTTTCCCCGTTCAAAACGATACACGCTGCCGCTGACAATTTGTCCCTCGCGAGACTTGAATTCATTAAAAACAACATCCTTCTCAGCCTCACGGATTTTTTGAATCACCACCTGTTTCGCTGTCTGAGCGGCAATGCGACCAAATTCACCAGAACGAATCTCATGTCCGTCGGCGAAAGCAGAAATCTTTCCAGTCTTGCGATCAAAGCTAACCTCAATTTCCTCTTCCTCGCTGACCGTCCAGACTTTACGCGCTGCAGACGCAATCGCTGATTCGACTGCCTGAATCAAAATTTCCTTATCGATTCCCTTATCACGTTCTAGTTGATCCAGAATCGCCATTAATTCAACGTTATCCATTGTTTTTATTCCTCCTTATAACAGAACCTCTGCTTGAACGATATGTCTGAGAAGCAAGCCTGCTTCTCCTTCATCATTTTTAAGAATAACAGCCTCATCATCGACGCCTTCGATCCTGCCCTTCATGGTCGAGATGTTACCCTCGGCATCTTTAACGGTCACTGCTATATCCTGCCCAACAACCCGTCGAAAATCTTTTGGTTCTTTTAAAGGGCGATCAATGCCCGGTGACGAGACGGACAATGTATAATTGTCATTAAAAAGCATCAGCGAATCGATTTCATTTACAATTTGCTCGTTAACTGCCGCGCATTCGCCAATCGTGATTCCTCCTGAAACATGATCGATAAGCAGTTCAATATCGGCCGTTCCTCTCTGAAACCGGACGGAAATATCAAAAAGTTCCAGCCCCTTATCCTTAACCATAAGGCTGACTATTTCTTCCAGCTTTTGAATATCGCCCTCATGCATGAAAAGCACCTTTCACCAAATCTCCAGTCACCTCATCAAACCCGACGATCTTCGTCTCACCCGATAACCGGTTCTTTAATTCGACATGACCCGTCTGCAAATTTCTCTTGCCAATGACGATTCGATATGGAATTCCGATAAGATCGGCATCATTGAATTTTCTCCCGGCACTTTCGTCGCGATCATCAATCAAGACCTCAAAACCCTGCGATTGGAGCTCCTGATAATAACGGCGAGCCAGGGACATCGTTTGCTCATCGCCTATCTGCAATGGAAGAATTTCAACATTGAACGGGGCAACTTGTTCAGGCCACTTGATCCCCTTGTCATCATGATGCACCTCAATCAGGGCGGCAATCAAACGGCTGACACCGATCCCATAACAGCCCATGATCATCGGCTTTTGTTTGCCGTCCTCGTCGACAAAGAGGCCGCCCAATGCAGCGCTGTACTTTGTCCCCAACTGAAAGATATGGCCGATCTCCAACGCCGGTATTTTCTTCAAAGATTTGCGACACTGCGGGCATGGCCTGGAATTATCCAACGCATCATTGACCCCGCCGCGAAATCCACAGCCCTCACAACAAACAACCGCATCCTCGCCAATATCACTGGAAACCATAAATTCATGTGATAAACTGCCGCCCATTGCGCCGGAATCAGCTTCCACGATCGTAACTTCCAGGCCGCAACGGGAAAAAATCTTCTTATAGGCCTCATACATCAGGTCATAATTTTTTTTCAATCCATCCGCATCTTTATCAAAACTATACGCATCTTTCATAATAAATTCACAGGCGCGAACGATACCAAAACGCGGACGCATCTCGTCACGAAACTTTGTCTGAATCTGATAAAGTGTCACAGGCAGTTGCCGGTATGACTGGACATATTGCCTAGCCAAATCGGTAATAATCTCCTCGTGGGTTGGTCCGAGACACATCCGCCGCCCCTTCTGATCTTTAAACTGAATCATCACATCCTTCATTGTCTCCACGCGTCCAGTCTTTTCCCAGATCTCAACGGGATGAAGACATGGCAAAAGGACTTCATGTGCGCCGGCGGCGTTCATTTCCTCCCTGATAATTTGTTCAATCCTGTTCAAAACTCTTAACCCCAGAGGAAGATAAGAATAAACTCCCGAGGTCAGCATATTCACCAAACCAGCCCTTAATGAAAGCTGGTGGCTGACGGCCTCAGCGCCCGATGGAACTTCTTTTAATGTAGGAATAAAATATTTTGACCAGTACATCTTGACGATCCTTTATTTAAAGAAACCATCCGGTAATTTAACCCCATGTTTATCAAATTTGGCAAAGAATGACGGTTTTCTGTGATCCATTTCCCAATGACCGGAGATCTTCCCATCTTTATCAATGTTATCCTGAATAAAATTGAAGATATTGGTTAAATAAACTTCATCTTTCTCTTTATCATAAATAGTATCCGCGATCTGCGTAATCCTGCGAACACCATCTTTAAACAATTCAATATGGACGATCAGGTCCACGGCCCTTGCCACCTGTTTACGGATTTCACGTGTCGACATCTGCAAACCTGCCATCATCATCATGGTAATCATACGATTAAAAGCGTCTTCTGGAGAATCCGCATGAACGACGGCCAGAGATCCGGAGTGCCCGGAGGCGATTGACTGGATCAAATCAAGCATCTCTGACGAACGGATTTCACCGATGATTACCCTGTCCGGACGCATTCGTAACGAGTTCACGAAAAGATCCCGTATCGTAATGGCACCTTTTCCTTCAATATTGGCAGGTTTTGTCAAAAGCGTCACCACATGATCCTGCTTTAGCCTTAACTCAGGAGTATCTTCAATCGTGATAATTCTTTCGCCTTCTGAAATATGCCTGGAGAAGACGTTCAATGCAGTGGTCTTTCCAGTGCCTGTGGCCCCAGTAAAGAATATGTTAAGCTTGGCCTTGATTGCAGCGATCAAAAAAACAGCAATACTCTTGTCCAGCATTTTCAATTCAAGCAGATTGTCGACAGTCGAAATCGCTTCATTGAACTTCCGAATAGTGATCACCCCCCCCTTCAAAGTGCATGGGGGAACGACCGCATTAATACGCGCGCCATTTTGAAGACAAAAGTCAACATACGGGGAAGATTCATCAACGCGTCCACTGGAACCAGAAGCGGCCAATAATTTTTGCACAGTATGAATGAGTTGCTGGGAACTGGAAAATTTGATATTTGATAACTCGATCTTCCCGCCCCGTTGAATATACACCTTGTCAGGTCCGTTCACCATGATTTCCGTGATATCTTTATCCTCCATCAGGCTGCGAAGAGGTCCCAGACTCATTGAGGCAGCCACAAAATCACGGATAAGGCTGAGCCGTTGTTCCGTCGATATTTCGATCTGCTCTTCATAAGCAAGATGATTTATGGCCTTATCAACGAAAACGCGCAGCTGGTCTTCAGACAGATTTTCTTTTAATTTCACAAAATCAGTTTTATGGATCAAATACTGGCTGACCAGTGATCGAAGGCTGTCACTATCCACGGCTCCTCCCTTCTAAACTCAATGGAACACCTGATTAATAAAATGGCTGATTTTATCAGCCCAACCAACTGCGACAATATCATTGTAAAAAACAACCAGCGCCAAACAGATAATCAAACTGAATCCGACCCGGATAAAACCTTCTTCAACTTTTTGAGGCAAAGGCTTTCTCCGGATCCCTTCAATAGTAAAAAAAAGCAAATGCCCTCCATCAAGAACCGGGATCGGGAAAAGATTAAAGAATCCCAGGCTTGCACTAATGACGGCCATAATAAAAAGCAGATAGGAGAAACCCATTTGGGAAGCATCGCGAACGACATCAAAGATACGGATAGGTCCGGCAAGCTTATCCTTAACTGATTCCGCTCCAATCACAATCCGATAAAGGGTTACGCCTGTCATTGAAATAACATCCCATAATTCCCGGCCAGCTTCCCCTAACGATTGAATAAACCCGTATTTTTGAAGAAACGGCTTAAGGCCTACCAGGGGAATCTTTTCCTGTTTGCCATCTGCCTCAAAATTTTCAAAGACCGGCGCCACATCTTCAATGACTACTTCTGTGTCATTTCTTACGATCGTAAAGTCTAACGGTTTCCCTTCGCTCTGAAAAACAATTGTCTGAAGCTCTACCCATCGGGAAATTTCTTTTCCATCAATCTTGACAATTCGATCTCCAGCCAGAAAACCGGCTTCATAAGCTGGATATCCTTCCATAACTTCACCGATTTGGTTGCCATGGATCGGATAACCTGTGACAAAAAACAGAAACACAAAACAAAGATAGGCAAACACAAAATTCACCAAAGGTCCCATGGCAACGACGATAAAACGTTGCCAGACCGGGCGCGCAAAAAACTCTCCTGCTTTCCCTGAACACTCCGAACGCTCATCACCCGCAAGTTTAACGTAACCGCCTAATGGAATGGCCGAAACCAAATAATCTGTTCCGCGAATGCGCCTGGATAAAATCACCGGACCAAAACCAATCGAAAATTTTTCAACCTCAATCCCGAACAACCTGGCGGCAATAAAATGCCCCCATTCATGCACAATCACCAAAATTCCCAATACGATCAAAAAAATAATAAGACTCATGGCAACATTCCTTGTCTATTTAACACGTTAAGCACTTCTTCCTCCGCCATCATTCTGGCCCTCTCATCAATCCGCAAAATATCTTCAATCGTAACGGCACCCTCCTTTTTGTGTTGAGCAACGACCCGCTCTGTAACCGCATAAATATCATTAAAATAAATTTTTCCCGCTAAAAAAGCCTCAACAGCAACCTCATCGGCAGCGTTTAGAACACACGGCATTGAACCCCCCTCTCTCGCCGTTTCCAGGGCCAGCCCCAGCGACGGAAATCTTTTAAAATCAGGCGGCTCAAAATTCAGTTTTGCAAGCTCGCAAAAATCCAAATCATCCAGCGAAGACTCCCACCGCTCAGGATATGTCAATGCATACTGGATTGGAATTCTCATGTCCGTTTTTCCCAGTTGAGCGATGACCGATCCGTCTTTAAAACAAACCATTGAATGAACAATGGCTTCGGGATGGACAAGAATCTCAATTTCCTCCAGGGCCAAATCAAAAAGGCGTTGCGCTTCAATCACTTCAAATCCTTTATTCATCATTGTCGCCGAATCAACCGTAATTTTTCGCCCCATTTTCCATCTGGGATGATCGAGGATCTTTTCAACGGTCAACTCGTTAAATTGACTGGCCGGAACGCTTTTCAACGCCCCGCCTGATGCCGTTAAATATACCTTTTTTAAATCCTCGCGTCTATTCCCCTGCAAACATTGAAAAACCGCGCTTTGCTCGGAATCAACGGGAATAATCACGGCGCCAGATGCTCTGGCCTCTTTCATGATAATATCCCCGGCGATCACCAATGCCTCCTTATTCGCGGGGGCAATCGTTTTGCCAGCCTGGGCGGCGCGCAGAAAAGGTTCCAGGGCGGCCCGGCCGCTTATTCCAATGACTACGATATCAACTTCTTTCAAAGAGCACAGCTCGCAAATCTCATCATTTTTCCAAATCTTGATATGATGGCCATTCAACCGGCGGACCAACTCATCATATTTCGAGGGGCTAACCGCAACGTGATCCGGTTTAAAACGATGGACTTGTTGAACAAGAAGATCTATATTGTTGAACGCTGTTAATCCCGCTATCTTGAATTTGTCAGGAAAACGCTCGACAACTTTTAATGCATTAAGACCAATCGTTCCGGTTGAACCAAGAATCAGAATCCGTTTCATCATACTGGTGTTATATTATCAAGAACTGCTGCCATATATAAATAAAACGCCGGTACAGAAAACAACAAACTGTCGATAATATCGAGAACACCACCCATCCCCGGCAGAAACTTCCCTGAGTCCTTGACCTGGCAATCACGTTTAATCAAAGACTCCGAAAGATCACCCAACTGCCCCATGCCGCCGAAAAAAGCGCCCATCGTCGCTATCTGCCACCAGGGGAGACGAACGACGTTTACGGGCAATAACGATGCAGACAGCAAAGCGACAGTCACGCTAAATAAAAGGCTTCCCACGGCCCCCTCGATTGATTTGTTTGGACTGATACGGGGAAGCAAAGGATGCTTTCCAAACCTGCTTCCAATTAATAACGCGCCGATATCTCCGCACTTCGTAACTAAAAGAATAAAACCAATAAGTTTAACGCCATCCATTCCCGGCAGCAAAAACCGGACCTTAACGGTAAAGCTAAACAACCATGAGACGTAAAAAACTCCGAACATTGTCGTTGATATTCCGACGATCGCATTGGTATTCTCTTTTCTGGCAAATTGCAGTAACAGAACCATCAGGAACATCAGGGTGATAAAAAACAACTCCCAGTTTTTTGTCAACTCAAAGTCATACCAAATCGATAACGGGATCATTACGCCGATAAAGATTCCAATATAACTGTAAATTGGAATTCCCTTCTTTTTAATCATATAAAAGAACTCGTATAAACCGCCGATCGTGAGGCCGATCACAACCAGCATAAAAGTCCATTCAAAGAAAAGGCCTGCCATTACGACCAGGACACAAAGAGTCGAGCTGTAAAAACGTTTTAAGGTCATCATAATCTTTTGCCTCTCCGGAATCAAATCAATTAGGGACGATATTTCCAAAACGGCGTTCTCGCTTCTCAAACTCATCAATGGCCTTACGAAATTCCTGAACTGTAAAATCCGGCCAAAGTATATTTGTAAAGTATAACTCGGTATATGAAATCTGCCAAAGTAAAAAATTACTCAGCCGTTTTTCTCCTGAAGTCCGGATCAGAAGATCCGGATCAGGAAGTCCCCTGGTATAAAGACGGGAGCTAAAAAGATCTTCATTGATCTGCCCAGCATCAAGACGATCTTCCTTAACGTCCTTCACAATCGACAAGATGCCGTCAATAATCTCAGACCGGCTGTCATAATTAAAAGCCAGGTTAACTTGCAACCCTTTGCATCGGCCCGTCGCCTTCTTTGTCCGGTTGAGGCTATTCAAAACTTTTTCAGGGACGCCATCTTCCTGACCTAGAAAATTGAAACGGATATCTTTGCTGATTAATTCTTCCATTCTCTTTTCCAATGCGATGCAGATCATCTGCATGAGCATAGTAATTTCGTTTTCCGGCCTGCTCCAGTTTTGTTTAGAAAAAGTGTATAATGTCAGGACTTCGATACCCATGGCCGCCGATTCATTCACAATCTCGCTGACCCGCTTAAGTCCTTCAGTATGTCCTTTAAAGCGTTCCAATCCCCTTTGCTTGGCCCATCGGCCATTTCCATCCATTATAATTGCAACATGCTTTGGCAAAACCATCCAAAATACCTCATTAAAAAAATGGGGGGATGATACATCCCCCGCATTCAGCACCAATAAAAGAGTGCAAGATCTTAAAGCTATTGTTCGACCGCAGGCTCAGGTTGAGTCTCCGCAACTGTAACCGTCTGCTGAATATCAGTGAGTTGGGTCATCAATTCTTCATTTTCCTGCTGGACGGCCTTTAACTCTCCTTTTAACTGTTCTTCAACCAGACGCCCATCATTCAAAATTTTTTCAATGCTCGCCATTTTTGACTTCGCTTTGCCTAATTCAGCTTCTGCGGAAGACAGGTTTTGCTCAGCCTTCTGGAGATTCTGTTCCGCGGTCATTCTCTTATACCGCTCTTCATCAAGAGCCCTGTTCAACTTGGAACTGCTGACATTCGCAAAAACGGCCAACAAACATCCGAGCAAAGCAACAACAACAGCAACAGACACGATTGTATTTTTCATAATGATCCTCCGGGATTGTCTATTTTAAATTTTCTTCTGCTTCTTCAGAAGTGGCTTCCTTAACCATATTCGGCAAAATAACGATCTCTACACGTCTATTCTTCTGACGGCCTTCAACAGTATCGTTCGTATCGACCGGGTGATATTCACCAAATCCTGTCGCCGACAAACGTTCCGGACTGATGCCGCCTTCATCAACTAAATAATGAAGAACGCTCATAGCACGGGCCGCAGAAAGCTCCCAGTTCGATTTCCATCCCGAGTGACGGATCGGAACATTGTCCGTATGGCCTTCAATACCGACCTTCATATCTTTCACAGTTGTATCGAGGACCCGAGCGACTTTTTGAAGTGTTTCAAGCGAGGGTTCTTTCAACGTCGCCTTGCCAGAGTCAAAAAGCACTTCTGCGACAAAGGTAATGACAAGTCCGCGCTCAAGCATTTCGACTTTCACGGAACTGTCATCGATCTCGCCGCGCAAACGATTTTCAAGTTCCCGTTTTGCCTGCTCCAATTCAGAAAGTTGATCCTTCAAGGAAGAATATTGAGACTGAAGCTCAGTAATCTTTTCAATATCTTGACGCCTTCCCTTCTGAAAAATAACCGTACACCCGCTTAATCCAAAA
>JBFMEN010000071.1:0-57811 GCA_040753435.1 Candidatus Omnitrophota bacterium
GAAAAAACATGGAAACAAAAATCGCCAACGCCATGCGTTTTGCCTATCTCTCCGGTAACATCAATTCTGAGGCAACGAATCCTAAATTCCCTCTTCACGAGTAACATCTAATTATGAGTCAACTGGAGCATCCCCAAAACCAATCGTCTTGTTCCCTAGGTATTTATTCTAAAAAACGGCTTTGGCAACAAAGGCAAAAGGAACCATTTTTTTTGATTAAATTTCATAAAAAATTAAACCTTTTTAAAAGAGAGCGGTTTCTTAAATACTCTTTTTCCTGATTGTTTTAGCTTATTTTTATAATATACTTTTTATATACAAAAATCATGCTATGAAAAAAATATTCTTTGCGATTATTATTTTTGTTACCGCTATTTCCGCCGTATCCGCTGATACGGTGGCGTTTACCGCACTTTATCCCACTCCCCAAGGGAGCTTCGATTCATTCAAACTGATTCCGCAGTCGGAAACCGCAACTGGCACCGGTTCTCTGGGCCAACCCTGCCAGGTTCCCGGAAAAATCTTTTTCAGCCTGGAGAACAATACCCACTATTCTTGCAATAAGAACCTGCTGGAGGGAACGAGCGGATATTCATGGGGTTATCTGCCCGGGGTCTGGCGACAACAAGGGAATACAATTTTTCTTTCTGAAACGCTAAATCCTGTGACAACCTACATTGGCATCGGAACACCCGAAACCTACACCACCCATAAATTAACAATCGCCAACGATGGCTCGATCGTCGCTGCCGGACCACTGTCAGGGCCTGAGGGAGTATTGAGTTATTTTAACAATCTTACAACTTCCGGTTCCGGAACACGATTTATCTGGTGGCCTGAAAAAGCAGCCGTGCGCGCCGGTGGTATTCAAACGGCACCCGATCACCTGGATTACGCGATTAATTCGTTGTTTTTCACGCCGGCCTGGGATGCCGCTTCAATTGCCAATTATTCCGTGGCCTTCGGTATCAACAATGAGGCCAGGGGTCCTTATTCGGGGATCCTCGGAGGAGAGTATAACCTCATTGACATGCCGGCGCTCCACAGCGTGATTTTAAACAGCGCGCTCAGTGCATCCATTACCCTGGCAAGCATAGCAAGCGTCTCGGCGGGCGGAACAATTGCAGACTCCACTCACAGCTTCGCGTCAGGAACACATGCCGAAATTAGCCAAAGCAATTACTCTGCGATTTTGAATTCCGGCGGGATCGCCCGCGCGCCTTACAGTTTTATCGGCGGGGCGGTTCCCAATCCGGATTCGAGCTATAACCCCTGGGAAGTCCTCGGCGAATTAACCACCCTGTCCAACCTTGAAATCCAGATCTTTCCCGACACATGCGCCGCTGTTGACAACTCTTACGGCGCCCTGATAACCAACGGACTATGTCCCTCCGAAATGTGTGAGGACGACAGGCCTATATCCCATGGAACCTTCCTCGGCGGATACGGGGTGATGAATTGCTCGGAATACGGGTTCACAGGCGGCGGAAGCCAGCATATGATGCACGAATCTCCTTTAAGCGTTATCGGCGGAGGACAACGCAACTCAATGATTTACGGCTATAACAACACCATTCTCGGAGGCGAAAACAACCGGGCCGGCGGAGGACAACTCCCCCTGCCCCCTGCCTCGCCGGCAGTAATGCATTATGGAAGTTATCAGTTCATCGGCGGCGGCAAAGACAACATCGTTCACACCGATTACAGCGTAGTGGCCGGCGGAGAAAACAACGAAGCCGGGTCTCTGAAAAACAGCGGGCTCCATGCGACCCATGCCGCTGTCGGCGGAGGCAAAGGAAACAAGTCCTGGGGGAAAGCCTCTTTCATCGGCGGCGGAGAAAACAACCGTATCGGAGCCTGCGGCGACGCAAATTGCTCGACCATAATAAATGACCCTTCCGATAACAGCGGCAGCCACGCCGTCATCATGGGAGGAAAAAATAACAGAAACGCCGGCGACTATGCCTTCATCGGCGCCGGGGAAAATAACACCATCACTGAAAACGGCGATTACTCCGTCATTGAGGGAGGAAAGAATGTCACCGTGAACGGCGCTTACTCCTGGGCGTTCGGAAAAAACGTTGTCGTCAACGCGGATAATTCCTGGGTGTTCGGCTTCACGAATGATGACGCCGATCCCATTACTGTCGATAAAAACAATGTGGTCATCTTTTATAACGAAGACGCGCCGGTTTTCCTGTCAAACCATATTGTCACCAATACGGTTTTGAATTTTCTTCAACCCGGAGAGTTGCCGGAGACCTGGGGGGTCAACGCCGTGGTCGAGGTCGGATCGCTGAAAGCGGAAACCCTGATCTTGACCGAGCCGCCTGTCTCCACAACGCCGATCGCCAATCTTTCCATCATAAACGACTGCCTTCCCACCGGATACGGAGCTTGCATCGGACAGGAAGACCTCGCAGAGGTGTTTGATTCTTCCGAAGAGGTCTCTCCCGGGGATCTGCTTGTGTTGGACGATAACAGCCGGGAAATCATCCTTGCCAAAAGCCGGCGGGCTTATGACGGGAATATCATAGGTGTCGTTTCTTCATCACCGGCCATGATCTTTAACGACGAGGCGCTTGTATCCGATTTTTCAACGACGGCAGAAAAAACAATAAAACCTCCCGTCGCTTTAACCGGCCAGGTCCCGTGCAAAGTGACTTTGGAAAACGGTCCCATCGCCTACGGCGATCTGCTCACTTCGTCCTCAACGCCCGGGCATGCGATGAAAGCGACGGACCGCGAACGATCATTAGGCGCGGTCGTAGGAAAGGCCCTGGAGCCATTTGATGAAAAAACGAACAAAGGGGCAGAGACAGGAATGATTACCATTTTTGTCTCTTTACAATAAAATGAAATATCTCAAACTTATAACAATCTGCATTTTGACCGTGCCCCTGCTTGCGATATCAGCAAGCGGCGAGACGACCCTTGAAATGGAAACTTTTCACATTTCCCCCGTCAACAGATACAAAAGCCTGTCCTTCCCTCCCCGTCAACAAATAGGGACACTGGGAGGGGCATGCGCGAACAACGGAGAAATTTTTACCAGCATGGACGCGGACAGCAGTCTCGCGTATTGTAAAAACAATACCTGGTCTTACTTCCCGGGAATATGGAATCTGAACCATTCCCAGGACACTCCTCCTATAGAAACGGTTATCCTGACGGATCAATCCTCGCCGCGATCACCGAGGCTGGGCCTTGGCACAACCACTCCGCCTTTAACGTTAAGCCTTTTTGACCTGGGCGGCATTCTGGCCAAAGGCATTGAGCAGATTCCGATCGACACCGTCGGGCATTCCAATTTCGGAGATATCCTGTCCCTGGTACCCCAGGAAGACAGGCCGATTTTCTGGTGGTACCCGCAGAAAGGAGCTTTCCGGGCGCAGTATTTCAATTTAAAAACCGATGTCAGCGGCAAATGGACAAGCAACGACGGAAACACCGGTTATTATTCTACCGCTTTCGGAAATTCAAATGTTGCCGCAGGACGCGGGTCATTTGCAGCGGGAAACCTTAACCGCGCGCTGGAAGATCTTTCTTCTATCACCGGAGGAGAAAACAACCTCATTGACATTGCCGACAAGTCACCTGTCCCTGACCCTGCCGCAGCCGGTGCGGGATGGCGCACGGGTTCAACCATAGCAGGAGGCTCAGCGAACCAGATCGCCGGGACGGCGGACTTTATCGGAGGAGGCCAGTCCAACAGTATCTCTGGAGCCGACAGCAGCGCGATCGGAGGCGGATACGGCAACGCTGTCACTGGAGACTACTCCATTATTCTTGGCGGATATCAAAACCAGAATAACAGCGACTCCAGCATGATTTCAGGCGGGTATCAGAATATTATTGAAAGCGGGGCTGCTTACTCCTCCATCATCGGCGGGAAAAATAACCGGATCAAAACCGGATCCGACCACTCTTTGATACTCGGAGGAGAGTCAACACTGACCGGCAGCGGAAGCGTATTGGCCAATGGCGGACATTATCCGATAACACTAACATCGGCAGGAAGCTATTTGTTTTTCACAGGCAATCATTACAATTATTATCTGGCCAATGGCAACGGAGAAACCACGATTCCCGGAGGATTCGAAAGAAAAGCAGGGACTTATGCCGTTCACCTTCTGGGGACGCTCAATGAACAAGTAAACGCTCAATTGGTCTCTGACTTCTCAACTGTTTTAGGGGTAACCGCTCCCTTAACTTACAGCGGTGGCGGATCAGGAGATCATTCAGTCGTGGTTAGTCCATCGACGGCCCCTGGCGGAGATGAGCTCGTGAACTTCAATAAAACCGTCAACGCCCCCTACTCCTTTTCTACAAGCGGAGGTGGAATATTCGCTTATGCTTCAGGGTCCCATTCTGTTTTTCATGGCGGCGGTATAGGAAATTCAACATGGTCTTTCGCCCCCGGATTTTCAGATTGTTCCGGCAGTTTTACCAAGGCCAATAATTCTTTTATTTTTTCACCGGGGAATAACGTCATCATGAATTGGGATAACGACAACACCTACGCCATTTTCGCCGCCTGTTCCGGCGCCAACGTTTCAAAAGGCATTGGCATCGCGATCGGAGTCCAGGGGGCGTCGAGCCTGGATCCTTCCGAGGAGCAGCTTAAAGTGAGCGGAAAGGTCCGTTCCAGAAAATTCAAGATCGGCTATATCCCTGCGGTCGGAGGAAGCGCGCTCTATCACGACAGCGGAACCAAAGCGGTTTTTCATAACGACCTGGCGGAAGTTTTTACGTCCATTCAAGATGTCGAGCCCGGCGATATAGTCACGATCCATCCGGATGGAAACAAGCTTGTAAAAAGCGCCGTGCCCTATGATCCGGCTGTTATCGGCATCGTTTCACTGATGCCGGCCGTCCTTTTTGAAGGAGACCAGATCTTGCTGCCGCCGGAAGCGCCGACTCAAGCGACGTCGCGGCCTCCGGTTTCATTAGCCGGACGGGTTAAAGTCAAGGTGTGCACGGAAAACGGTCCGATCCGGAGAGGGGATTTGTTAACGACGTCCTCGATTCCGGGGACCGGGATGAAGGCCGACAAGACAATCAGGGCTGAACACGCGATTGTCGCAAAGGCCCTGGAAGATTTCAATCCCGATGGAGAAACGACCGGAACGATTGTGGCCGTCATAATGGTGAGATAGATGAAAAAAAGAACGCTCATGATAATTTGTTTGCTCTCCCTGCTCTTCGCCGCGCCAATTGCGGCCCAGACAAAATCTATTACCATGCGCGCCTTTTTCCCTGAACCCATCGGAACCTATGACCGCATCCTGCTTCGCGAGGTAAACATCGATCCGATGACCGCCACGGATTGTGATGTGGGCGCCCTCTACGCAAGAACAAGGCTCGTCCTGCCCGAGATCCAGACCATCTACGCCTGCTACGACAACGACAACTATTTCCCGGAACCCGGTTCATGGAAAATCATTCGGGGCGTCTGGTCATATCAACCCCGAGACGGCGAGTCCGTTGGAACTATTGACCGGATCTATCCGACTGCTAATTCCTCAAACCTGCGTTTCAACATCACCCCGACTTCAGCGTTAACCGAACCCGAATTCCGGCTCACGATGGATAATGACGGGGGAATTCTTTCGGTAGGTTCTCTGATCGCCGACGGACAACAATATACCCAGCTGCCGCTGAGCGAATTTCCGGGTATTACCTATGGTTCCGGAACCCGTTTATTATGGTATCCGGCAAAATCAGCTTTTCGCGCCGGCCATTTATCCGAAACAGTGCCCGATTACTGGAACGACGCCGAGATCGGCAATTTTTCGGCCGCCATGGGCCGGAATCAGCGCGCCTCTGCCGATTACGCCATGATTTTAAGCGGCAGCGGCAACATTATTGACGCTTTGGGCACGGCATCAACGATCGCAGGCGGAACGGATAACCAGATTAGATCAGTCTCAGCGGATTACACCGGCGCATATGGCATTATCGGCGGCGGGCAGGCGAATATAATCATGGGCAGTGACAACCGGGACGCTAAATTCAGCTTCATCGGCGGCGGACAAGCCAACGAAGTCAGAAGCAGGTGGGGCGTCGTTATCGGCGGGAAGAGCAATAAGAAATTAGGAAATATATACTACGCCGATTACAGCGTCATCGGCGGCGGGGAAAACAATATGATCGGCAACTCAGCAGCTCCGACCGAAGAAGACAACCATCCCAACATCGTCGTAGGAGGAAAAGACAACGTCGTCGACATCAGAAATAATCAGGCTTCGGGAAGTATCGGCGGGGGCATGTATAATAAGGTTCTTGTCGCTCCTCTCTATCCAGCCACCCGTTTCTCGCATTCCCTGATCCTCGGCGGAGGCTCTTTTGCGACAACCGATGGCAACACGATTGACGGGGATTCCAACATCATCGCGGGAGGAGAAAATAATGCGATCGGAAACTCGGGTGACACTTTTGATCACCACTCCTCATTCATCGGTGGAGGAAAGGATAACGTGGTCGAGGCATATGAATCTTGCCTTTTTGGCGGAGAAGGCGGCATCATTGACGGTGATACAAGCGGTTCAGGCGTTATTATCGGCGGAAAAAATAACCGGCTTAATATCACAACTTCTTCCCTGACCCCTCCTTTTATCGGCGGCGGAGAGGGCAACATGGCTTCCTTCCGCGCCTCCATTTGCGGAGGAAATAATAACCAATGCGATATGAACAACGGATTCATCGGGGGCGGACAGAACAACGGATGCTGGGTCATGGGCGGCTCGGGCAACGCGGGGGCCAGCGGCAACGTAGGGGTCAGCGGCGGGAAAAATATGCAGGGCGGGGCTCAATATCTCTGGGGGCATTCGGACGCCCCGTTCTCGATCGTGCCCGCGGTCAACGCCTTCATCATTTATGACAACAACGACATCCGCGATGACGATAATGACGGCGATAACGAACTGGACGGCGAGCCCAACGATGACGATAAGTACGTGAAGGTCGGCGTACAGACATTGACCCCCCAGGAGCGGCTGGACGTTAACGGCGGAATCATAGTCAGAGGCTTTATAATGCCTGATGCCACTTTCCAGGGAACCTATCTCGGAAATGTCCCGACAGGAGTAGCGGGCGTCCAGCTCAGGCTCGACACAACAGGCGAATTCGCCCTGGATTTGGCGGAACATTTTAGAAGCGATGAAAGGCTTTCGCCCGGATCCGTAGTTATCATTAATGAAGCGACCGGAAAAGTGAGCGAATCCATTTCTCCCTACAGCCGAAATGTCGTCGGCATCGTTTCGACCTCCCCCGCCATGGTTTTTGAAAACAGCCGCATCATCATCAATCCCAAAGGCGATGAAACCCCGTCCGTTAATCAGGGGACTACCAGCCGGATCGCATTAAAGGGGCGCGTGCCGGTTAAAGTCACGCTTGAGAACGGGCCGATCAAACCGGGAGATCCATTAACATCTTCCTCGCTTGCCGGTCATGCCATGAAATCAGCAGATCCTGAAAAATCCTGGGGGACAACCATCGGAAAGGCGCTTGAAGGGTTCTCCGGCGGACCGGAAGGCCAAAGCGAAGGCGTGATCACTGCGTTCGTTACTTTATATTAAAAAAAATCTGAAAGTGGATAGCGTTAAAGAAGAAATATAAAAACAAGGTTCACAAACTCTGCAAATCCGAATTCTTTAAATTTATCAATAAAACGATTTCACCTTTCACCGTCTTTTGAGAAAAATACTCAAAAACCTCACGTGCGCTTCCTTTTTTCACCTCTTCGAATTTCTTCGTCGCTTCCCTGACGACGCAAACAACGGGATTCTCCAAAACATCTCCGATGTCGTTCAGGCTCTTTAATAAACGATACGGGGATTCATAACAAATGAGCGTGCCTTCTTTGCCCTTCCACGAATCAATCTTTGAACGGCGGGCGGAAGATTTAACGGGCAGAAAACCTTCAAAACAAAACTTGTCCGTCGGAAAACCGGAGAGGCTCAAGGCGGCGATCGCGGCGCACGGGCCGGGGACCACCGTAACAGGAATCCCTTCACGCCGGGCCGCTTCAACAAGACGGTACCCGGGGTCACTGATGCCGGGAGTGCCGGCGTCGGAAACAAGAGCCACGGTCTTCCCCTGTTTCATGAGTCCGGTCAAATAATCCGCTTTCTTAGCCTCATTATGTTCAAAATAACTGGTTTGGGGGGTATCAATGCCGTAATGTTTTAAAAGAATTCCCGTGTGACGGGTGTCTTCAGCCGCGATGAGGTCGACACTTTTCAGGACCTCAACCGCGCGAAAGGTCATGTCTTTTAAATTTCCGATAGGAGTGGAGACGATATATAACATAGAAAATGAGAACACGGACACGGAGCGCTTTTTTCCCGGCCGCCGGGCTCTTTTAAAATTTATTGTCTATTCGACTGTAACTGATTTCGCCAGATTTCTCGGTTGATCGACGTCACAATTCAAGGCCACGGCAATATAATATGCCAGCAACTGAAACGGCAGGGCTACAAGCAACGGAGTCAATATGTTTTTAGTTTTGGGAATGTAAATGACGTGATTGGCGTGCCGCTGAACAACTTCATCGCCTTCCGTGGCTATGGCGATCATTTTTCCCCGTCTGGCCCTGATTTCCTGCATATTCGAAATCATTTTGTCATATGTGTCGGATTGCGGGGTGATGCAGACGACAGCCCGGTACTCATCGATCAGAGCGATCGGACCATGCTTCATTTCCCCTGCCGCGTAACCTTCTGCAGGGATGTAAGAAATCTCTTTCAGCTTCAAGGCCCCTTCAAGGGCGGAAGGATAATTGACATTCCGGCCAAGATAAAGAAAACATCCGAAATGGGAATTTTTCCTGGCGATCTTCTGAATATGGGACTTTTTCACCAGAATCTGCTCATAGGCGTCAGGTATCTTCTCCAGGGCAGCAATCAAATCCTGATAAACGGCCTGCTTCAACTGCCCGTTTTCCCTGCCGATCTTCAACGCCAGAAGATACAGCATGGCAATCTGGGCGACATAGGCCTTGGTAGACGCAACGCCGATCTCGGGGCCGGCATGAGTGTAAAGAATCCCGTCGGATTCCCTGGCAAGGGACGACCCGACCACATTGCAGACAGAAACGACTTTGGCACCCTGGGCGTGCGCTTCCCGCACGGCTGCGAGTGTGTCCGCAGTTTCGCCCGACTGGCTGATAGCGATTACCATAGTGTTTTTTGTTAAAATAGGCTCCCGGTACCTGAATTCACTCGCCGCATCGACTGTGACAGGGACCCTCGCCATTCCTTCGATCAAATATTTTCCAAGAAGTCCTGCATGATAAGCTGTCCCGCAGGCAACGATGACAATATGATTAATCGTTTGCGGCAGAGTCAATTCCATCCCTTCCAGAACTACCTCTCCCCCCTTCAGGCGTTCTTTAAACATCCGCCGCAAAACATCGGGCTGCTCGTGAATCTCCTTAAGCATGAAATGCGCATAGCCCTGCTTTTGTACAGCATCAACGCTAAACTTCACCGTTTCTATTTTGGGGGAAACGTCCTCGCCTGTAAAGGTGGACAACTTCACCTTATCCTTTGTCAGGAAGGCAATCTCTTTATCTTTGAGGTAAATAATCTTTTTGGTCCTATCTAAAATCGCAGGGACATCCGAAGCGATAAAGTTCTCGCCTTCTCCAATTCCGATGATAAGCGGAGAACCGACGCGCGCAGCTATAAGCGAATCGGGGCAATCATTGCATAAAATTCCCACAGCAAAAGAACCCTCGAGATCAGCGACGGCGCGGCGAACAGCCTCTTCGAACAAGGACGAAACGATTTCCCCTCCGGCTTCATTCGTCAAACCGTTATTTCCATCCGAAGTAATCTGGCTGTAATAAAACCCGATCAGATGGCTGATGACTTCCGTATCGGTTTGTGAAACGAATTTTACGCCGGCTTCCTCAAGATTTGTTTTCAGCTGCTGATAATTTTCAATGATCCCGTTGTGGACAACCAGAAATGTTTTTGAATGATCGAAATGCGGATGGGCATTGATCCGGTTAGGGGCGCCATGAGTCGCCCAGCGTGTGTGTGAAATTCCGATAGAACTGTTCGGTAAAGCTTTTCTCTTGATCAGGTCACGGAGCTGATTAATCTTCCCCTGTCGCTTGCGGATAACAATTCTGTTCTTTTTTAAATCGATAATCCCCAAACCGCTTGAATCATAACCCCGATATTCCAGCTTTTGAAGCCCTTCTAAAAGAATAGGAACTGCTGAGCGTGTTCCGACATATCCAATAATACCGCACATGTTTCACCAAAAAGAAAGGCGAAACCAGAAGAGAGATCAGCGAACAGAACCGCCTTCGCCTTTACCCCTTCTTCTTTCGCCCCTCAAATTAAAATTAATTACTTTGTTCCCGCACATTAATATACGTTACCATCTTGTAATACCGGTTCTTCTTACGCGTAAAATAAACTTCGCCGCCGCATCTGGCCGTCAGGTGCATATCGCCGATCACATTGACGCCCGGTTTCCACTGATGACCCTGCCGGGTCAACACTGTTCCGGCCTTCACAACCTGGCCGCCGGATACTTTAAGACCGCGGGTCTCAGTGTAAAATTTACTTGTCGTACCTCCAACCTTGCCGCCCATAATAAAGCCTCCTAATGATGCTGTTAAAATAAAGGAGCCTATAATATCAAAAAAGACCAAAAATGTAAATAAATTTTAAGCTCATCCCCGATTTATTTATTCAAAAGCTCTTCCACCCGCTTTGCGTATCCTTCCACTGAAGGAGGCGGAGGCATCTTTCGTCCGTTAATATAAAAAGTCGGGGTCCCGCGCACCTCTGATGCTATGCCCAGGTCAAAATTATCCTTAATCAGTTTATTCCAGGATTCGTTATTCTTCTTCAGGTCACCGTTAAATTTTTTAACGTTCAATCCAAGCTTTTTGGCAAACTCTTCGTAGCTGGCATCGGTTAACTGATTGTTATTTTCAAGGACCATATCAAACATCTCCCAGTACTTTCCCTGTTCCCCGGCTGCAAGAACTGCTTTGGCCGCCGGCACAGCTTGCGGATGGAACTTCAATGGAAAATGCTTAACAATATACCTGACCTTGCCCGGATACTTCTTGAGAAGTTCATTGATGACCGGCTGAAATCTCTTGCTGAAAGGGCATTGAAGATCAATAAAACCTACGATCGTGACAGGCGCCCTGGCATCGCCCCTGACTGCAGATCCCTCATAAGTGATTGGATGAACTTTGTCAAAATCTTCTTGCGGCGCTGCCGGTTGCTGAAAGCGCGCCGGAACCGGAAGGTTTTTTACAGCCTTGCCGACATCCGCCAGGGACAGTTTTATCTCCTTGTTATCCTCAACCAAAGTTCTTAATAAATCGATCATTTCCACCTGCTGTCTCACCATTTGTCTTGAAAAAATCAGACTCTGCTGGATCGCGATAAACATCAAACCGAAAAAGATCCCCAAAAAGACGGCAATGGTTAAACCGATAATCTTTGTCTTCATATAAATCCTTTCGTTAATGATAACAACGGTTCTATCTTATCTTAAAGCCGGAAAAATGCAACGGAGAAAAAGCATTTATCGCCCATCTATTGCAGAAAATGCCGGTCTTGCCGGCAGACAGGTTTTTAAACCTGCCCGCATGTGCAGGGTATTTACAAACTGATCCCCCCGTAATGTGAAACAATGTGTTTAATATCTTCCCAGCGTGTGGTGCAACCGAAAACTGCGATGATACAAATGTCGTTCCCCTTGGGAATATAACCCACAAAACAGGCCTGGGCAGCCCGCGTGTATCCCGTCTTGCCGTAAATCTTGTTTTTCCAGTCAAAAAAAAGAATCTTGTTGTGGCTCTTCAACTGAAAGGTCCTGCCCGAGAGCGAAGTAATCGTTTTAAATTTTTTCTTGATCGCTGTCTTGAAAAAAGGATGTTTTAATGCCGCCCTGAAAATAAGATACATGTCATACGGCGTCGTGTACTGGCTCTGTTTGGTAGGAAGGCCGTTGGCATTCATAAAGAGGGTGTTCTTGCACCCAAGCTCCCTGGCGCGCTTGTTCATCATTTTTACAAATTCCCACTCGGAACCCGCGACCGCTTCCGCCAGCACAACGGCGGCATCATTGGCGCTTTTTAAAAGAATGGCGTACAAAAGCTCTTTCACTTTAAACTTCTCGCCGGGATTAACGTAAATTTTACTCGGCTGGGCCAACGAGGCCCGCTGGCTTGCGGTAACGGTTTGATTAAGAGACAGCTTCTCAAGCACCAGTAAAGCCGTCATCACTTTTGTCGTACTGGCGGGGGGAACCCTGGTGTGTACATTCTTCCCGTAATAACGTTTGGCCCTGGTGCTGTTGGAAAAAATAGCGGCCCTGGCGCTGACTGAATAAGCCAGCGCCTCGCGGGAAAAAGGCGATACAAAGTCTGTAACAAAAGCTACAAGGAACCAAACTATTGCACATTTTTTTGTAAAAGATAATAACCGATTCATAGTGATAATTGAATTAGTGTCGGGATTTCCGCGTTTCTTCAACGGCCAGTGAAACCATTTCAATGGCCCTGGCTACGCCTTTCGTCGGCAGGACCTGCTGTCCCTCAGCACACAGAACTCCCCATCCTTTTTTTGTGTTGATAATAACAATCCACACATGCTGTGTCAAATGCTCTTCTGAAACAACCAGCCGCGCCAGTCCCTTTTGTCTGACCTGATCGTAAATCCAGTCTTTCGGGATAACAGCAAGCCCTTTCGACACATATTCATTGAATTTAATCCGCTCGGGATTAAACTCCGCGTGATAACTGGCTTTCAAAACAACATCCTCCTTTAAAGGTCTGCAAACATGACTTTTTTTGTTAAACGTTATTTCAAAAAACTCCTGCTGCCCCGCCGCCTGCCACTTACGCTCGAACTTTGTCCGGAGACGCCCGCCGATCATGCGACGGGAAACATCGAAGCCCGTCCCCGCGCTCTGATCCAGAACCCACTGCGCATAAGGTTCATAATCCGTGACCAGCAGGACCTCGCCTCCTCCTGCCAGCCGGCTGTTCAACAGACCCAGAAAATCGTGCGAAAACAAGCGGTGTTTTTCATGACAGTCCTTTGGCCAGGGGCAGGGGAAAAAACATGCCGCCCGCGCGAGCGTCCTTTCCCTGATAAAACGCTCCAGGAGAACCCAAACATCCGATTTAAGAACCCTTATCTGCGTTTCTGCCGCCTGCTTCTTTGCCAAAGAAAGGCGTTGAATACTTTTAAGACATTTTCTGATTCGCGTCCAATCGATCTCCGCACCGATATAATTAAATTGTGGCTGCTCGTCGATAGATGTCAGCAGGGATTCGCCCTGCCCGAAACCGATCTCCAGGCACAGAGGCCTGCCGTTGGCAAAATGACCGTTCCAGTCAAAGGGGCGCTCGCTGGCATATGGAGAAAGTAAAATATTTTTCATGCGTGTTAAAGAATAAATAAAAATAAACGATGACTTTCGGAAAATGGAAAAACCGGCTCGCCTTTTCCATCATTGATGTTCATCACTCCTTTATCTTCCCCAAAAACTCCCATCCCCAGCCAGCAAGCTGACCGTCTTTAAAAATAAGCGGAGATAACTCATCATCGGTAACCTGACCGTCACTCGTATTAATTCCGATTAAATAATAATCAACGACATATTTTTTCCCGTTCTTATCGATCTCCTCAATACGATAAGGGTTCTGCCGGGTAATCGGTTTATACCTTTGTTCATTGCGGTCTGCCCGTTCATATCCGATAATGACCTGTTCCCCAAGAAGGGCCTTGACCTCGGATCTTGCCAATCCTCTTTGCAACTGATGCAGGGAAACGAATCGTCTTACGGCAGGATCCGGATCGGCGGAAGGAACCTCATATTCCTCATAAAGCGCTGCACATCCGGCCAGAAAAACACCGAACATGCCCAGCAGTAAAACAAATGAAAAACTTTTTCTCATTTAATCCTCCGGTGTACTTTGCAAGGCGCATCTGCCAGCCCAACCTCTTTTTCCTGGTGGGCAGATCTTCCCGCCCTCATCAATACGGCCGTCCGCCCTTGCGTTTCCAATAGTCAAACAAAGCACTGCATTCATCTTTTAAAATTCCACCGATAATCTCAATCGGGCTTTGTCCAATCCTCTTCATCTCCTCATTGGCGATCTCAAGCTCATGGAATCCGGCTTCCCTGGCGTCGTCGATCCCGGCGCCGTAGAAAATCTTTCCGATCCTCGCCCAATGAATCGCGCTGAAACACATCGGGCATGGCTCGCACGTCGAATAAATGACACAACCAGACAGATCGATCGTATTCAGCGTTCTGCATGCCGCACGGATACAATTGATCTCGCCATGGGCAGTGATATCCATGGTTTTCCAGACGACATTATGGGAACAGGCCACGGGCCCGCCGTCTTTTACAATCACGGCGCCAAAAGGAGTCTGTCCTTCGTCGATTCCCTCCCTGGCCTTGTCGATCGCCAGTTTCATAAAATGTTCATTCGTCATTTCAGAAAAAATCCTTTAAAGACGTTACAGCGGCGTCTGAAAAAATAATCAAAGTTTCAATAGGATTATTAACTGCCCGATGTTACTGCATCTGTTTTTTTAACGCCTCAATCCGCTCCTTCAGCTCTTCATTTGTATCAAGCAGATCAAAATAATCTTTGGCGAGTTCCTCGCTGTCCCTGGTCACGCTCTCGACTTTCTGGACGGCTTCGATCACTTCGTTCTGTTTCAAATTCAACAAGGAGTCCTTGCTGTTGATAACTGTGACAAGGGAATCGATCTTCTGTTCGAGCTCCTGACGCTGCAGTTCGAGATCCTTTAATGCCTGTTCCTGCTGAAGCTCCGCTTCTTTTTTTAGCCGCTCGATCTCCTGGTTCAGAAAAACACCTTCGCGCTGCACTGAGGACAACGTGACTGTCATTGTCTCAATTTCCTTTTTCAGGGCGACAGCCTCAGCGATCTTCGCCGCTAAATCCTTTTCTGTCTGCCCGAATTTATTTTCAAGCTCCTTGAATTGAGCCGCCGTTTCTTTCCGCGCGCGCTCGACCCGCTCCTGGATGGACGCTTCAAGTCCGGCAATTTCTTTTTCAAGCCTGTCTTCCTCAGCCGACCAGGACTGCTTCATTTGTTCCATCTGAACGGCTGCGGCCTTCTCCCGTTCCGCGATCTGTCCGTTCAACCGCTGAATTTCCTCGAGCAGCGGCTGCTTGGCCTCATCGACCTTCAAAACCAAAGCCTTCTCCTGCTCTTTAATCTCCCGCTCAAGCGTGAAGATGTTTTCCGTCAGGGGTTTTTTCGCTTCTTCAATATGCTGTTGTTCCAGCCGCTGCTGCTCGGATAAATCTTTTTCCAGCGAGAGGATCTTTTCACCGAGCGGCTTTTGTCCTTCAGCGATCTTGCCGGGAATGGACTGTTTCAGGGAATCGAACTCTTTTTTTAAATTCTGGTTAGCGGCGCTTAATTGCTGAACCTCCTTTTTAGCACCGGCGAGAGACGCATTTAAACGGGACAGTTCTTCGCTCAATGACTGGTTCTGTTCCTGATGCCGGGCGATATCCTGGTTTTTTTGAGAAATATCCGCGTTCATCGCGTCGATTGCTTTCTGGTGTTCCTGCTGTAAACGCCCGACTTCTGTCTGATGCTCGCTTTGCTGAACGTCCATCTTCTGTTTGAGCAGCGCGATGTTCTCTTCCAAAGGCCGTTTCGCGTCTTCGACGCGCGCTGCTGCGGCCTTCTCGGCCTCCTGCATCCTGTCGATCAGTTCGTTAATCTTTTCCTGCAACGGCTGCCGGGCCTTCAGGATCGCCACCTCCGCCATATTATCTTTTTCTCTTAACTGACGCTGATAATCGCCGGCCTGGGATTCAACCGTCTTCTGCAATTCCGCAATCTTTCCCTGAGAAAGACTCAGAGCAGTTTGATATTCGGCCTCGCGCTGTTTTATTTGTTGATCAAACTGCTGCTTCTGTTTCGTCATTTCCTGTTCTGAAGAACTCCTGAGCAGATTCATCTGTTCGGTCAACGCCCTGGCCGACTCATCCACCCTGGCGTTCAAAAGCGCCAGTTCATTCTTGTGATCCCGGGCCATCCGGGCATTTTCTTTCAGAATGTTGTCGCGTTCCTCCTGAAGAACAGAGAGACGTTTACTTAAATCCTCTGCCGTCTTCCCGGCTGTTGTTTTCTCCGCCGTCAGCTCATCAATAAAATTTTTACGCTCCTGAGCCGCCGACTGAAGGCCTTTGATTTCCTGATTCAGACGTTCAATGTTTTCCAAAAGCGGTTTTTCCGCGAGTTCGATCCGGACCGGAACTTCCTGCCGCTGGACTTCCAGTTTCTTTTCAAGCTCGTCGATACTTTTTAATAAGGGCGTTCTGGCTTCTTCAATTTGCACCGGCAGGCTTTCTCCGGCCTTCGCCAATTGAGCCTTAAGTGAACGAATTTCTTCCTCGAGAGGATTCCTGGCTTCGTTGAGCTGCCCCGGAATCGATTGCTTTAATTGCGCCATCTCGACGGTTAATGCCTGGATCTCTTCCTCTAAAGGCTTCCTTGCAAGACTGATCTGCGCGGGCAAAGACTTTTCCGCTGATTGAAGGCGTTGCTCGAGATCGCCGATTGTTTTCAGCAATGGCGCCTTTGCTTCGTCAACCTTAAGCGGAAAATTTTCTTTGACCGAAACCAGTTCAGCTTTCAAACCCTGAATTTCTTCTTCAAGCGGGGCTTTTGCATTCGCAATTTTGGCGGGAACCATTTCCCTTTCCGAGTCCAGCTCTGCCTTCAAACGTTGAATCTCCTGTTCCAGGGGTTTCCTGACTTCTGCAATCTCGCCTGAATGCTTCTCGCGATCCAGCGCAAGCCCGGATCTCAGCTGTTCGATTTCCTTCAACAAAGGCTTTTTCGCTTCATCAACTTTTAAAGAAGCCTCTTTGCCAAGACGTTCAATCTCCCGCCGAAGAGCTTCAATTTCTTTCTGCAAAGGTTCCCTGACGTCAGAAACAAGACGGGGAATCTCTTTCTCTCGGTCGGCAACTTTTTGCTGAAGTTCAGCAACGATCTTCTCTTTGGCTGCCAGTATCGACGTCAGCGATTGAACTTCTTGTGACAGCGTTTTTCCCTGGGTTGCCAGCCGATCCAGCGCCGAGTCCCGCTCCTGCTGAAGAGCGAGGATCGTTTCTTTAAGCGGAGCCGCGGCATTGGCGATCTCCGAAGGGATGCTCCCTTTGACCGTCTGAATTTCCTGCTGAAGTTTTGCGATTTCCTGACGAAGAATCCCCTTCTCTTCTTCCGTCTTTTTCTCCCACTCCGACTGCGCTTTCTTAACCGTACCGGGGACTGAATCCTTCAGTTCTTTTAGCTCGCTTTGCAATTCTTTAATTTGAGCCAGCAGCGGCTGGCGCGCCTCCTCGACCTGCTTCAAAGAAGATTTATCCTTGTCATTCAACTGCTGCTTCAAATTTTCAATCGTTTCTTTTAATGGATGTTTGGCCTCTGAAACGAGCCGGGGCATGGATTGCCTGAGCAGATCCAATTCCTTCTCGACGGAAGCAATTTTAGATTCGTAATCCGCACGAATGGCAGCGGCCTGTTCCGTTACGATCTTTTCATGTTCCTGTCGCTGACGCTCAAGATCACCGCGGGCCTCATTTAACCGTTTTTCATCGGCAGTCTTCTGTTTATCTGCGTCTTCTTTAGCCGTCTGCAGCCGGCGATTTAAATCCTGTTCCCGCACGCGTAAATTATCAAGCTCGGCAAGAAAGCCGTCTCTCTCTGCTGAAAGCTGTTTGATCTGCTTCTGCCGGTCTTCCGATTCTTTTTTAATAAGGGTGGCTTCCGAAGCCATTTTTTCCAATTTATCCAGAAGCGGCTTCTGAACCTGATCGATTTTCGACGGAATACTTTTGTTGGCCGCATCCAGATCATTCCTTGCCCGTGCGAGCTCCTTCTCCAGCGACGCCTTTTCATCGGCAGAGCGTTTGATATCCGTCAAAAGGCGCGCCCGTTCTTTATCGTTATTCGCTGTTTCTCCGGCCTTCCTGTCAATTTCAGCCTGCAGCCTGGCGATCTCGCCCGTCAGCGAATCCTTTTCCCCTTGGCGTTCTTGCTCAAGGGCGACTGTCTTCTCATCGGACATTTTTTGCAAAGAAGAAATCTGCTGGTTGAGTTCCCTGACTTTTGCTTCGAGGGGCTGTTTGGCTTTTTCCAGATCAGCCGATGCGGTTTTACGCATCTGCTGTATTTCTCCCTCAAGTTGGGAAATCCTGGTTTTAAGCGGGATTTCAGCCTGCCCGACCTTTGATTCCACAGAATTTTTAAGCAAATCGACTTCCGACGATAAATTCATTATACGCTGCTGGAGTTTGCCGCGCGCCTCAGAAATCTCCCGCGCACACGACATTTCGCTCCCTTTGAGTTTGTCCGTCAAAATGGTGACTTTATTT
This sequence comes from Candidatus Omnitrophota bacterium, assembly GCA_040753435.1. GTDB lineage: Bacteria > Omnitrophota > Gorgyraeia > Zapsychrales > JANLHA01 > JAKLFA01. The sequence continues at coordinate 18,431 of JBFMEN010000071.1, forward strand.
TCCCGCTCATCAAGTGTCTGCCGCAGGACTGACATCTCTTTATTCAACTGATCGATATCCCGCTTGAGTGTTTGGGCACTGGCCAGCGACTCCTTAAGGCTGCTTTCCTTCGCTGCCAAATCAGTCTGGAGCGAGTTCATTTTTTCACTCAGGGCACGGGTTTCTTCTTTAAGCTTCCGCTCAAAATCCTGTTTCATTTGACCGGTGAACTCTTCGGCCGCGTTCTTCTCCCGCTTCAAGGTTTCCGCTGTCTCCGCTTCGATCCTGGCTTTTTCTCCCTCAAGCATTTTCACATTGACCCCGATCGATTCCATCTGCTGCTCAAGGACGCCCTGCTGTCGTTTCAACGCCGCATTCTCCTGACTTAAAGCCTCTTTTTCTTTCTTCAGATTCTCAATCGCCTTCTCCTTATCGCTCAACGCTGCCGAAATCTGACCCGCCCCGGTCTCATTCACCTGGAGCCTCTGCTCAATTTGGGAAGCCCCGTCCCGGATCTCTTTTAACTGCCCCTGGTACATTTCGACATCCTTCCGCGCCTGGATAAGTTCCCGTTCGATCCGCTGTTTGTCCTGATTGAGCGTCTCATATTTTTTCAGTAACGCGTCTGTCTTGTCGATCAGGGCTTGATTGTCACAGCTTTGCGCGGCGGCCTTCGGGGAAACGGACAGGCAAGACATTAAAAAAACCAGCATAAAAAGAAAGCTCTGCTTCTCGTGCAAATGCATCGCAAGCTCCTGTTCATATTTTAAAAATATTGATTTTATTATATTATGAAATCTGAAGATGCGAAACAAAAAGGCTTTTTTCTTCTCTGGTTTTTCTGCCCTGTGTTATACTATTTTTCATGTGCGCCCTGTTTTCAAGAAAAAGTCTGACCAATTACATATCTCCGGAGATCGAAGTCGGATTCAGCCAATTCGGCCCGACTTTAATGATCGGAGGAATTTTATCATCGGAAAAAGTCTATTTAATCGACCACATCAGCACGACAGTGGAAATCCCGTCAAAGGCTTTCAAAAAAGATTTTGACTGGTTCACTCTCCAGCCCCACACGGCCCTTGAAAACAAATTCGAAATTTTCCAAACCCCTTCAAAATTTACCCTTTCGCCAAACAGCCCTTACACATACAACATCCTTTTCGCAGATAACCAATGTTACGCTGAAATGAAAACCGTCATGCTCAACGTTTCGTCAACATGGCAATTTTTTCTGGAAAAATCCAAAGACCGGCCGTATGTCCAAATTTATACTGAATTTCTGGAAGCATCTATGACCCAGGAGCTTAACGGGATGTTGCGGAGTTTGTGTTACTGGAAAGAAGCGTCTTACAATCTGCGTTTTTGCATTTCTGCAAAAGGCGGGGAGTCCACTACTGAAAAAACATTCGAATTGAAAGAACCTGATATTGTCACCCTTCAAAACAATTGCTCTGACATTATTGCAAACATCTGCAGTCAGCCTTCTGTCAGTTTTGACAGCATAAAAACAAACCTTTCCTGAAAAATGAGTCGTTTCTCAATTGAAAGAAAAGAATAATTAACGGTGCAGCTGAAGCCCCGGACAAATATTCACCCTTCGTTATTAATTATCCGTTTCATATGAGAAACGACTCGTTCCTTATTTTTTCTTCGGGAGTTTGATCACCAGCTTGCCGTCTTCCTTCCGGGTGTCCACTTTGCTGACATCAGCTTTATCAGGGACGGGGATTGACTGGATAAAAGAACTGAACGAACTTGCCTCAAAAACACCGTAAGGGTTTTCCCCGGACTCCTCTTTTGTCCGTTGGCCTTTCACGGTAATGGCTGCCTCATTAATTTCAACATTCAGTGTCTTTTCATCCAGATCCCCCACCTGAAACGTGATTTCATAGGCATCTTCGGTCTCTTTTATGTCAAAACTGGAATCGAAATCCATTTGACTCGAAAACATCCGCGGAGAGGTATTGTTATTAAAGAAGTATGAGTCGGCAAAAATCCGGCTCATTTCTTCCTGCATCCGCCTCATTTCAATCAAAGGATCCCATTGATGATCACGGGAACGCATGAAAGGGTCCTGAAAGGAACCCTGCCTTGCCTGCTCAAGTTCCTGAACGCGTTGTTGAAGTTCCAGAATCTGTTTTTTCAGATCTTCCACTTGATCTTCCGCAAGACAGGAAGAGCAAATCATAATCGGCAATATCAAGGCCGATAATAATGTCAAAACGCGGCGCATATTGCCTCCTTTCATTCCTGCGTCCTGATTTCGATTTTTTTCGGTATAACTTTTTCCGACTTCGCCAGCAGGACTTTTAAAACCCCGTCTTTATATTCTGCTGAAATGCGTTCGGAATCAACGTCCATGTTCAGTTCAAATTCCCGTTCATACTCCGTGACCGTACGCTCCTGATGAATGGGGACGTATTCTTTTCCGATTTCGTCTTTGTGCTTCCTGCCGGAAATTTTTAAAGTACTGCCTTCAACCAGGACCTCAAGACTCTTTTTATCCATGCCCGGCATTTCGACGGCGAGTTCGACATGTTTCTCCATCTCGTAAATATTAACGCATGGCGCAGCCACCACATGCGGTTCTTTTTGTTTGTTCGTCGTATTAAGCAGCATATCAATCACCTCCTGTCAATCTTCCGATTCGTTATAGAGGCGGAAGATTTTACTTTAAACGATTAATGAATATCGACAGAAATGCGTTTCGGTTTTGACTCTTCTTTTTTCGGCAAAGTCAATGTCAAAACTCCGTCGTGATATTTTGCCTCGACCTTGCTCGCATCAACGGAATTCGGCAAGGCGATGGTCCGATAAAAGGACCCGTAGAAACGCTCAGTCCGGAAACAATTCTCTTCCCTGACTTCCGACTCCTTCTTCTTTTCGCCTTTTAAAACAAGGTTGTCATCTTCAATCGTCACTTCAATCTCATCTTTCTTGAGCCCGGGAAGGTCTGCTTTCACCAGAATATTCTCCCTGGAATCGTAAATATCGACAGAGGGTATCCATTGGCTCCCCAGCAATGTCATGTCTCCCGCGTGTCCTCGAGATAATGAAAGATTAAAGAGATCGTTCATCTGCTTCTGAATGTTTTCCATTTCAAAAAAAGGATCCATCCAGGAATTGTGTTTGTTGTTGTGCGGAATTAGTCTCATCGCAACCACCTCCTCTTAAAAATTGAATTTAACTTTGCATGTTTAACACAAATAATTTCATGTCAGATTGAATATCCCCGGTTTCTCAATCACCTCCTTCAACCCCTTCCTTGGCACTCGCGGGTGGAGAGTGCTGATTTCAGGGCAAAAAAATTTAGCCGTTGCTTTCTTTATTAACCCTGGCCTCCATTTTTAAAATAATTTTCAAGCCCGGAATATTTACACTGTGGTCTCTGATGTAAATCCAGCACTGCTCAACCTTTTTCAACTCGCGCTTCGAATAAAGCCGCGACTGTCCTTCAAATTCTCTCGGAGGAGAAACAATCCCTTCTTTATCCAGTTGTTTCAGCGTCCAGACCGGGATGTCAAGAATCCTGCAAACCACGCCTGTGGTAAAAACAGGCATGTCATTATCGATTTCGACCTCCTGAAACTCTTTTTTATTGGTGCTTCTCATGGGCTTTCCTTTTCCGTTTAAATTATAGCCTGTCATCAAAGATTTTGTCAATGGTTATAGGAAAATTTTTTTCGATAATCGAAAATTTAACTTGGACAACCGCCTTTTGAAGATACGTCCATTACATCCGCTATCCCTTTTCAATAAGTCCTTTTAAAATGCGAAAAATCTGATTAAAAAGTGGAGGAATGTCTGGAAAAAGCGTCTTCCCCCCATTTGGAAATGTATTTCTTTCTGGTAAATTCTGATGTCCGTTTACCAAATGTACAAATAAAGGGGGGAGTATGAAAAGGAAATACTTGCTTTTTTTAACCGGGTTAACGCTGCTTACGCTGATTGCGTTACCTGCCCACGCAACTGTCCTTGTCTTTAATCAGGGAATGGATGTGTGGTTGTCTTCTTCAGGCACGGCTGGAGACGGCGGTAATCCCAACCTGGGATGGGGACGATCAATCGGAGTCAACGCCAAAAATTATGACACATTGATCAAATTCACCAATGTTTTCGGGACAGATCCAAATCAAATCCCGTTGGGAAGCACGATCAACAGTGCGGTTATGAGCATGTGGGTAGGTTATGATAACAACGACACCAGTTATATTTATCAGATGACCCACGACTGGAATGAAGCTTCCTCATGGACGACCATTGGAAGCACGGGCGGGATCGTCGCGGGAGTGAATACTGAAGCCGCCCCCGAATTCCAATGGACAGGAACAACCGATGCGTGGTCTCAAAGGGCCTTTGATCTCACCGCGTCTGTACAGGACTGGTCCGGCGGCGCTGACCAATTCGGATGGGGCATCACCAAATCACGAAACGGTATCGTAACGGCAACGTCATTGAATTATTCAACGGCATCCTATCGTCCTTTCCTGACAGTGGATTTCTCTCCGGCGGCTGTGGTTCCAGAGCCTGCAAGCATTGCCATGATGGGATTGGGGTTATGCGGATTATTTGGAAAGTATCATAAGCGTTTTATTTAAGGAAGAACTGGATTTGTTAAACGGATAACTGAAAGGGACGCGAAAGACAACATCGCGCCCCTTTTAATTTAGAAATTCTGAATCCCGGAATCTCTGGTCAGATTAATCGTTAAGTAAAATCCAGCCATCACCTTTTTACTCAATCCAGTAAAAATTCCTTGAGGTAATTGCACGCCCTGCGGACAAACTTTTGTTTCAGCAAAGGTTCATATTGTCTGATGACGAGACCGCTGCATGTAATACGCTCCATAATCCTGTCGGTTCTCATTCCAGTGATATTGCTCGCGATCCCCCATGAATAGCTCGCGCCCATGACCACAAGGTCGTGCCCCGCCGATTCTTCGATAACGGCGGATACCATGGAATCAGACTCAACGATTCGAATGTCTCCTTTGACTCCCAAATCACTCACGCCGGTTTCCATGATTTCCCTGATTTTCGAAATCTCCTCTCCAGGAGTCTCTCTATCGACAATGTGCAGGAAGGTGACAGCGGCGCCGGTACCGAGAAAAAGGCGCTTCACGATCTGCGCGACTGCCTGGGAGTGGAGCCCTCCGCCGTAGGGATAAAGAATTTTTTTAACGCCCGCGTTCTGACCCTTTTTGAAAATTCCAATGTTGGCAGGAAGTTCTTCCATCGCCCGATACACAAACCCGGACAACATGCGGTAGGCAAAATTCGACGGATGCCATCCCAGAATGACCATGTCCGGCATCGTCTCCATGACCGTCTTCTTTAAGGAAGGGATCACGTGGCGGGACAACATCAGCAACGGTTCTGAAATCAAACTGCTCTTCCCCGCAATCCTGTTAACATCCAGGACGATTTGCTTATGCTGATTACTTTGCAGAACAACGTCATCATATCCTGAATCCAGAGGAATCATCTCAGGGACGTCAACGATGTGCACAGGCTGGACAATGCCATGGCCGTAAGCGGCAATCTTAAGGCTGACATCAATGATCGCTTCCATGGTTGCAGGCGAAGCAACAGGAACAAGAACTTTGTAGCCGCTGTGCCGATACTGCTTTCTGATTTGAACAGGCGCAATGGGCATGGGAGAAATAATTTTGGGAGATCGTTTGAGACCGGGAAGAAAAATAAAATAATACAGAATCCCGGCCGCGGTGATACCGAAGGCGGCGGACAAAGCGGTAAAATTATTCAACATCAGCCGGATTACCAGAAAGATATTAACGGCGATTCCGGCAACGGGCATCAGGGGGTAAAACGGAACCCTGAAAGATCTCTTTGCGTCCGGCTTTTTTTCCCGGAATATAATCAGGGCCACATTGACAAAACTGTATCCGGTAAGCGCGAACACGCTTGTCACGGTTGAAATGTTCTCCAGATTTTTCAAGCTTGTCGAAATGGCCACAATGAAAGCTGCAACCAGAACGGAAAATATCGGAGTCTTCGTCCTCGCGTTAATATTCTTGAACATGGCGGGAAGATGGTTGTCTCTGGCCATGGCAAAGGATGTTCGGGATGCCGCCATCATGGCGGTATTGATCGATGACAAAGTGGCAAAAATACCCGCCAGCGCGAACAATTTTCCCCCCAGACTCCCGCCCATTCTGACGGCAGTGTTTGTCATCGGAGTATTGGTAACGGACGTGACCAGCCTTTCCCAGGGTATCAAGGCGCTTCCCAGGAAAAATACGGCGGCCTTAATAAAAATAACAACGGCCAGGGAAATAATGATCGCCCTGGGAATCGTTTTTTCCGGATCAACGATCTCCTCGCTGGCTGTGGTCACCAATCCGTAACCGATATAGGTAATATACAGAAAACCCATCGCCGTCCACATCCCGCTCATGCCCCTCGGAAAAAAAGGCCGCTGATAACTCAAATCAGCAAAGAAGAACCCCGACACGATGTAGAGACCCAGGAGCAGGACAAGCCCGGTCGTGATCACGTCCTGGAGCAATCCAGTATTTTCAACTCCCCTGATATTTGTAAACATGACATAAATGATAAGGACGTAAGCGGCGAGATAGACAGGGACCGAAGGAAAAAAATAGTTCAGGAAATTGCCGAAACCGATCGCGTAAAGTCCGCATGACATCGCGTAGGCCAGCCAAAACCCCCAACCGGTGATAAAAGCGACGAGTCCGTTACCCGCGGCTTCCCGGGCGTAGACATAACCTCCGCCGGCATGCGGGACGATCGTTACGAGTTCGGCAAAACTCAGAGCAGTCGGAAAAGCGGCAAGTCCCGCAAGAAATACCGCCAACGATGCGGCGGGCCCCGCTGTCTCGTAACTTGTCCCGGCAAGCACGAAGATCGCGGAACCGATCATCGTGCCTACGCTAATCGTGATAGCGGAAAACAAACCAAGCGTCCGGTCGAGTTTCTTTTTCATGGGTCAGGTTTTTTCGCCGCTGTTAAAAATAAAAAACCAGAGAGTCACTCTGGTCAACTCTCTCATTGGTTTACGAGGTTAGCTGTCGGGCTGGAGGTGAGCGCCTCTTATTCATGCTCGCAATCCGGTTGCGATTTCATGATATTCGCCCCAAGATCCTTTTGAAGGAATCTTTGTGGTTTCCCCGCTTCCCGCCGATTTAATAAAAATCTCTCGGCAGGAATTCAACCATTTGTGAATTGATTATACCATAAAAAAATTTTCCGGCCGGGATCTTTTATGAAGGCCGGTCAAAACCGGCATCGATCTTACTCCAATTTCATCCGGACAAAGGCCAGATAAGACATGGGCGTCTTGCCATAAACAGATTCGATGTCGTCCGGAATAAAATTAATGCCGACGGAGAAACCTATCCCCCAGCGCACATTTTTCCAGGCAGGAAAGTCATATATATATCCTGCGGTTGCCTTTCGAACCGTGTGGGTTCCGGACAGAGGATCATCATGGTCAAACAGCTCGTCTTTTTCAACCTGTTCGGCTCGGCTGAAAAACGTGTGGGCTTTCCGGATATTTACTGCGGTTTCAAATAAAAAAGCGTCTGTGCTCTTGCCGGGAAATTTCGTATTCCTTCCCCAGGCCAGCGTCGACTGCCAGTTATTTTCGTCTAAAGGTTTGTTATGCGTCACAGATGCGGTATAACGGTTCATGTCGGTCAGGGGCTCAAGTTGTTCCGGGCTGTCGATATGTCCGGCGCTTATTTGCATCGACCAGTTGTTCGTCGGATTATATGTCAGGCGTCCGGAAATGGAATCGAACTTTGGCGCCTCGATATCCCACCGGTCTTCATCCGGCTCGCGTCCGCGGAAGACCGAGGCCTCGGCCTTCACAGTGTTACGGATATAACCCAGAGTCGCAACGCCAAAAGTAATGTGGGTCGCATCAATCCAGTGATGGGACAATGGCGCCTCCGGATTAAAAAGTCCGGGAAAACGATGTGGATACGGAGTCGGACCCAGGGCCGGCTCTCCCGGCAAACCGAAATAGGCGAACCAGGAATCTTTTTCCGACACCGGATAACTGTATGTCAAGGCAAGTTCTGAAACAAAATCATGGGGATGCTGGCGATCGACCAGGGGAGAAACGCCGTCGGGAGTTTCCCCTGTCTGCAAAAGCAGCGGATAGCCGTCCTTGCCCTTGATCGGGTCCAGTGAAAACATGCTTCGGAATCCAATCCTGCCTTCATTAAACGGACGATGCGCCATGAACATGAACATACTGTTGGTGTGAAGCTCTTCGTCGCCGCGGTCACCCTCTTGCTTATTGTAAACTCCGTAAATAAATCCGTGCGTCATGGTCATCCATTCACCGATGGTCATTTCCAGGCCTTCCATCGGGGCCGATTGGGGCTGCCAGCTTGTTCCGGAGGATTCGCGGCTCGCGGGATAGCCGCCGTACATGGCCGTCATTCCATGTCCGGACTGCGGCTTCTCGCGAGCCTCATACGTTCCATGATCGTGCTGGGCTTTTACCGCCGATACCGGCACAATAATCAGTAAAACCATGAACGGAAAAAAATATTTAAACATAATTCCCCCGGGTTATATCTTAAAATCATTAAAGTCACTATATCCCAGGGAAACATTTCCAGAAACCACCCAGTTCCCTCATTTTCTGGTCATTGTCCACCCGCCGGTTTTCGGGGCGCGGATCAATCGATAATAATGATCAAAAAATATTCAGATGTTCCAGAAGGATTTTAAATCCGATGAGGATGAGAATTGTTCCGGCAAGAACTTCCACTTTCTTCTCAAAAATGTGCCCGAATTTGTTGCCGATCATAAATCCGGCAAAGGACATGGCGAATGTGACGGCCCCGATGATCACGACAGGCGCCAGGATCGATACGTTTAAAAAAGACAGGCTCAACCCGACGACGAGGGCATCAATGCTGGTCGCAAGGCCGAGGACGGCAAGGACGGCCGAAGAAATTTCTTTGGAGACGCTTTCAAGTTTCTCCAGCTTAACCGCTTCATAAATCATTTTACTGCCAACAAGGAAAAGAAGCGTGAACGCCAGCCAATGGTCCACCTGAGCGATCAGATGATAAAACATCCGGCCGGAGATCCATCCCAGGACCGGCATAAGCATCTGAAAGCCGCCGAAACAAAGACCGAACCTGAAGGCGTGATAAACCTTTTGTTTCCTGGTAATAATCCCGCTTGCAATGGACACGGCAAAGGCATCCATGGACAACGCGAGCGCGATTAAAAAAATGGTAAGAATGCTCATATCAGCGGCCTTTGAAACTAATATCTCTTATGGATTCAGACCTTCCTCATGCATCCTGCGATGCATCCTCTTCTGACCAACCCTTGATTTTCTGCGTTCTTTCAATTCGAAAAATTTATTAAACTGTTCCGCCGTCAGGATTTCACGGACCTGAAGGATCCCCTCCAGCCTGTGATCAGCCATTTGGTTATTGATAGTCTTTAACTGTTCATGAATGCTGTGGATCTTCGCGATATCCAAATCAGTCTTTTCAAGCTCGGTCTTCAACTGCTCCCTCAACGTTTTGGTCAACTCAATGTACTGCCTGCTTTGCTCGCGATGGATGGCGCGATGTTCATCGAGTTTCTGCTGCTGAACATCATCCAGGCCCAGTTCTTCTTTCACTCTTGCTTTGATTTTCTCTATCGAGTTTCCTTTAAATCCCTGGCCATCCTGCATCATCCCCTCGTGAAACCCTCCCATATCCTGAAAAGGCTGGGCGCAGACTAACCCGGACAATCCCGGCAGAAAAACAATCAGCACAAATAATAAAAATTTTATTTTCATATCGACCTCCTTGCTCTTTAAAGAAAATACCGTTCAATCGCGGGGCTGTACTCCTCTTCGCTGTCATCATCATTTAACAAGTACGCCACGAAGTCTATCTCGTCTGAAACATTTTCGGGCAAATCCTGACCGTTATTTTCCGCCTCCTGAATAATCGCATTATTTTTAACAAGGGCGGGATGTTTCTGCTTTATATTAAAAAAGATGCCCGCCGAGACGAGCAGCGCGAACAGGGCAAACGCGGCCGCTGGTTTTGGAAAAATAATCTGCCACAGGCGCTCCGCCCGGCCTTCCCGCAGGACATCCTCGGCATTGATGCGCTCCTTGATCCCCTGCCAGACCCTTTCCGGCGGGGCATTCCGCTGCGAGCCTTTAAACGGTTCGACTGAAAGCCCGGCCAGGGAAAAAAATTTACGGCATCCGGAACATGACGCCAAATGCGACTCAACCTTCTTTCTGGTTTCCTCCGGGATTTCGTTGTCCAGATACCCGGTCAATAAATGCTCCTGGCATTTTTTACATTTCATGGCTCATCACCTTTTTTCTTAAATTCATCAGGACTTCCCTGGCCCGTTTCAACCGAGACCGGACCGTATTAATATTTATGTTCATGACCTCGGCGATCTCCTGATAACTCAGGCCCTCGATATTCCTTAATACAATACATGCCCGGTGGTCCGGGGTCAGCGAGTGCAGCAATGCGTCCACGGTTTTTTCATGATAATCCCGGTCAATGTCATCATGGGTCTGTGAAGAAACCGGAGAGTCCATCCAGTCTTCATATTTAACTGTATTGGCCCGTTCTTTTGTCCATTTTTTGCTCATATTGATCGCCGTGTTGATCGTGATCCGGTAAACCCAGGTCTTTAATGAGGAATGAAACCCGAAACTCCTTAACTTGCGGTGAAGAAGGATGAAAACTTCCTGGGTCACTTCCTCGGCATCGTCTGAAGTTCGAACAATCCTGCGCGCGACATTGAAAACAAAACGTCCATGCGTGCGGTAAATCGCTTCAAAAGCGGCGGGGTCTCCCTGAGCTGCTTTTCTGATAATGTCTTCAGGAATCTCGATCATATCCCCTCTCTGCCTTTTTAGACAAAACGGCAGCATAAAAAGTTCCGCAAGAATGAGGTCTTGCGCTATTCATATCTTAACGCGTCAATGGGGCTTAATTGCGCGGCTTTGTACGCGGGCCAGAGGCCGAAGACTATGCCTACGAGGACGGAAAATATCAACGACGCCAGGATTGCCGCAACCGAGATTCTGGTCGCCCAGCCGGCAAAATGAGACAACAGGAACGAGGCGCCGCAGCCCAGAAAAATGCCGACCAGTCCCCCAAGGACCGTGAGCATGACCGCTTCGATCAAAAACTGAGCGAGGATATCCTTTTGGCGGGCGCCGATGGCTTTACGAAGCCCGATCTCATTGGTGCGCTCCGTCACCGACACGAGCATGATATTCATGATCCCTATTCCGCCGACTACAAGGGAAATGACCGCGATAAAGCTTAACAACAACGTCATTGTCCTGGTCGTTGAGGTGAACATCTCTTTGATTTCCGTCATGTCGCGGATATTAAAACTTTCGGTGTCCTCCGGCCCCAGCAGATGTCTTTTCATAATCAGCCCGGCAATCAATTCCTTCGCCGGCTCGATCTGCTCAGTGGAAACGATGTCCGCTTCGATGCTGTCGACATAATCTTTCCCGAGGACGCGGTACATGGCCGTGTTAATCGGGATAACGATGACATCGTCCTGGTCGTGCCAGCCCCGTTGTCCTTTTGAGGGGAGAACCCCGATGACCCTGAAATTGCTGCGGTTGATCTTGATCGTTTTTCCGATGGGATATTCATTGGGAAAAAGCTCGTTTAAAACAGTCATCCCGATCACGGCCACTTTTTCACGCCGGGCCGCTTCCGCAGAAGTAAAAAAACGGCCCATCAGCGGAGTGGCCGACTGAATCTGCTCATATTTTTCCCCGACGCCGTCTATGCGGGTATTCCAGTTTTTATTTCCGTAAACGACCTGGGCCCGGCCCGTAACCTCGGCAGATGAGGCCTTGACCAAAGGAAGTCGGCCCACCGCCTCCGAGTCCGCCATGGTTAAACGGGTGACCGTCCCCGCCTCGAGCGAGACCCTTCCGTGCTGGCGCGGCCCCGATCTGATCGACAACACATTCGCGCCCAGGCTTTTCATCTGTTCTTTGATCGCCGCATTCGCCCCTTCGCCCAGGGCCATCATCGCGATGACGGCCCCCACGCCGATGAGCACCCCCAAAACCGACAGAATCGTACGGACCTTGTTGGCCAGGATCGCGAACCACGCCTGACGCAAGTGATCCCTGATCTCCGCGCTCCCGCCGGCCATTTTCTGATGAAAAATATCGTCGATATTGACCCCTTCATTTACGGCCGCAGACCTTAAAACAGCCCGGGATTTCCTCGTGTCGTCAACAATCATGCCGTCGCGCATCGTTAAAACGCGCCCCGCATGGGCAGCCACATCCGCTTCATGAGTGACCATGATGATGGTCCGCCCCTGACCATGCAATTCCTCAAGAAGCGACATGATCTCCCCGGTGCTGTGGCTATCGAGGTTTCCCGTCGGTTCGTCTGCGAAAAGGATCAGCGGATCGCCGATCAGGGCGCGGGCAATCGCCACCCGCTGCTGCTGCCCTCCTGATAATTGATTGGAATGATGGTGAGCCCTGTCGCGCAAACCCACAATCTCAAGCGTCTCGATGGCCTTATGTCCTTCGTTCTGATTGCCCCGATAGACCAGAGGAAGGCTGACGTTACCCTGGGCTGCCAGCCGGGGCAGAAGATAAAACTTCTGAAAAATAAATCCCATCACAGAATTTCTCAGCTGCGCCCGTTCGTCCTCGGTCAGGCTGCTCACATCCTTGCCGCATAAAAAATATTTCCCTTCGGTCGGCGAATCGAGCAGCCCCAGGATGTGCATCAAGGTCGATTTACCCGAACCTGACGCGCCCATAATGGCCACGAATTCACCCCGCTCGATCGTCAACGATACCTGGTTGAGCGCGGTCACTCCGGACGGCCCGCTGCTGTAGGTTTTGGTAACGCCTTCGAGCCGGATCATGATCATTGCCTCCGGCGGTTCGGCATAAAGGGATTTCTCCCGTTTTCATTTTTTGAAAGCCTGTCGCGGGATTCCTGGACAAAGATAATCACATCGTCTTCGTTTAAACCCGACACGATCTCCGTGCTTTCATTATCCGTGAGCCCCGTGACGAGAACCGCCTTCTCTTCTTTTCTCCCCCGCCTCAATACCATGACAAAAGGCCGGCCATCCCCGTCGCTCTGGATTACATGGCTCGGCAGCATTAAACTGTTTTCTTTCTGGGCGCGGATAATATCCGCGTTGGCGCTCATGCCCGATCGGAAGACATCCGGAATTTCGTCGGGAATGATGTCGACTTCATAAATCGTGACATTATTGACAAGCAGGGATTCGAATGAAATGTGCGCGACCGTCCCTTCCACCCGGATTTCCGGATAAGCGTCGAGTTTTACCACAGCCCTCTGTCCCGCTTGAACATATCCGATGTCCGTTTCATCGACTTGCGCCACCACCACCAGACGGTCTGAAAGAACCATGACCTCATCGGAAACCGTCACGGACTGGCCGGGTTCGAAATTCCTGACGATCACTTCCCCGTCGATCGGAGCGACCAGCGGGATCGGCTTGTACACTTCTTCCCAGTAAGCAAGAGTCTCCTGGTCCCTGAGTTTGGCCGCGTCAAGCAATGAGGCGCGTTCGGTCGAACTGAGCAGGGCAATAATATCTCCCGCCTTGACCCTGTCCCCTTCCTTAAAAAAAATCTTTTCGATCCGCCCGGGAACCGATGTCTTTATCACCAGTCGGTTCTGGGGCTTGACGAACCCCGTTGTGGAAACCATCTGTTTTATCTTGCCGTAAGAAGGCTTGAGCCTGACAGCCTCTGTTTTTTCCGAAGAGCCCGTGCGCGCCCATAAAACCGCAATGACGATAATTAAAATAACGGCGGCGGCCAGGCCCCGTTTTGTTTTAATAAATTTTTTCATGAATCGTCCCCCCTAATGAATGGATCCATTCCGCCTCGGCCTGAAGCATCCCCGCCCTGGCGGAAAGGTCGTTCCGCTGCGCCGTTACTAAATTATTTTCGATAATAATCCAGTCGTCAAAACCGATAAGACCGTTCTCATATTGAACAGAGGCTATTTTGGCGCGCTCCTCGCTCGCCCGCAGAAATTCTTGTCTGAACTCAACTGTTTCGATCGCGTCCTGAAGTCCTTTCCACCTGTCCTCCAAAGTTAACAGGACCTGCTGGCGGCCTGTCTGTTCCGTGGCCCCGGCCTGAAGAAAAGCGACATGGGATCTTTTAATCGTCGCCGCATTCTCTCCTCCTTCAAAAAGCGGAATCGACAGAGACAGACCGAACGAAACGCCGCGGTCATCGCCCCAGAATTCATCGCCCGACTTGCCCAGCGAACTCACGGCCGAAACCGCCGGCCAAATCCGGCCCTTCGCCGAATGCTTATCCAGCATCGCGGCTTCCCTGGCCGCGGCCAGTTCGTTCAAAAACGGGATCGTCTCAAGCAGACTGTTCAGATCCGGTTTCTGCGCATGAAATTCGCTCAATTCAAATTCTCCTTCGACAAAAACGTTCCTCATCTGTTCCGTTCCCATGGCGATGAACAATCTCCGTCGGGCCAACACAAGCCCGCGCCCGGCTTCCCTGACATTAAATTGGGCCTCCGCCAATTCCGCTTTGGCGGTCAAAAGCGCCCCGCGATGTTCCCGCCCGCCCTCATACCTCAACTCGATCATTTGCAAATTCTGCCGCTTCCGGTCGCGAATCTCTTCCGTCAACGTAACAAACCTTTGAGCTTCCATGACATCGATGTATGCCGCCCTGATGTCCAGCAGGACATCAGAGGCAGTCACTTCATAAGCGAACTGCTGCTCATCAACGCGTTTTCGCGCGGCCTTAAGCGCATAAGGAGTTTTCAATCCATCGAATAAAAGCCAGGAAGTGACAATCTTGTGATTGTAGGCATTCGCCCATTTGCCCCCGGTTTCGGCTCGGTTGAACGTCGATGTTCCGGAAATTTCAGGAAACAGGCCGCTTCTGGCAATGTCCTCGCTGAATTGCGCTTCCTCAATATCAAGCCCGGCGGACCTTAACTCCGGTTGAAGTTCAAGTGTTTTGGCAACGACTTCTTCCCACTTCAGGACATCTTCGGCCGGGGCCGTCCTTGCCGTCAGGGCGAGCAGACAACATGACAGGATAAATAAAAATCTTTTTCGCATATTCGGATTTCAAATTTATAAATAGATCATTCGAATATCACATTCCGCATTGCTACTTTAAAATTAGTATCAATATATATATTCTGACGTTTTCATTTATTTAGACAATGATTAAAGTAAAAAAGTTTCATTAATATTTATATCATTACTGTCCAAATTATTGCCCTTATTGCGCTATGAATTTCCTCCCCCCTTGCCTGCCTGACCGGCAGGCAAGGGGAAAGGATCTGTAATTTGGAAATATCTGTATTTATATGGATGTTTTTAGGACTTGATTGAGCCGCGATTGCAGACTTCGGATATGATTTTACTTCCTCACCCTGAGCCTCTGGACGACATCGAGGGCGTCGTCGACGGTTGAGGTGACATCCAGGATGATTTGGGCTGACATCTCCAGCAGGCCGGATTCACTTTCGTCTTTATACAACCCGTCTTTTTTATTCAGCAAAAAATTTTCGCATTTGCTGCGGATCACACCCAGCAGATTGACGAGCTTGTGAAAATCTTTCCCTCCAAGCGACTCCTTCGGCTGCACCACCTGGCTGATTCCTGCGCCGGCATATTCGGGACTGATAATCAGATTATGCCCGGTCAACCTGCTGATGACTGCGCCAAGCCTTTCCAGAATCACGGGCTTGTGAAAATACTCCGCAACGCCCATTTCACAAATGACCTCTACCTCTGCATCAGGGAGCATCTGACCGGTAATAACGACCACCTTGGTCTCCTTGTCACGCTCGCGCAGTTTCTTTAAAACTTCCCGCCCGTTAAGATCATTCAGGGAAAAATCCAGAATCACGACGTTGGGTTTGCTAATTTCGATCAGGGAAAGCGCTTCCAGGCCGCTCGCAGTCGTAGAAACATAAAACCCGCGCCTGCCCAGGTAGGACTGAAGGGCGCTGGAAATGTCGGGCTCATCTTCAACGATCAGGATTTTGGGATGGGTGGCACCCATAACAGAAGTATACCATGGCTTTTTTAATTAAACGAGAAAGGAATGCGGAAATGCCGGCAAATGAAGCCTACCTTAACTCCTCGAGGCGAGCCTCGAGGTATCCTGAAAAAGGCTTCATTCCGCGCAGCAAGCTGCGGGGCATGAACCCTTGCAAGCGAAATCAAAAAAAGAAAAGCGAAAGGCTTCACCTGGGCGAGAGGATCTTAACTTTTCGCTTTTCGCTCCCTGCACCGCTTCCGGTAGAGGGATAAACCCCGTTCGCTCTGCGCTTTATAAAATATCCTCAATCAGCGTAACGACCGGTTTTTCGTCGAGTTGTCTTCCCCAAGGGTAGTAATCGAGAACCTCGCCTTCCCGCATCACGATATCGAAGACCTCCCTTTCCTTTTCCTGGTCCAGCAAATCTACGACTTGCCTGATCACCCGTTTTTTGGTAAGGCGGACCATGACCCGGACATTCTTTAACTCATTATTATTAAACACCAGCAAAATTTTCATCATGCCTTCCTCTTATTACCGCAGCGCTTTCATAAAAACATGGGGAAAATTGTCCCCCACGGCGACGTCATTTTCAGTGATTTGAACGGGCTTAACCGGCATCAACGAAAGCGCGGTCACGCCTGCCAGCCGGGCCTTGAAGATTTCTTCAATTTTGTCAAACAGTTCAATCATCGCTCTTTCCTTGTCATCTCTTAACTCAAAGATAGCACCTGATATGACAAAAAACAAACGCGCAAGATATTTTTTGTCATATATATTATTTATCATAACAGCCTGTTTCTTAATAATTTACGTTTTTAAGATAGATTTTTAAAAAATTTTTTTAATCGATATGACAAAATTAATCCCAAATAGTTCAATTTTGTCTTGACAGGCCAGGGGGAATGAACTAGGCTTTTATTAACTGATTAAAATGAGAAGCAGGAAAAGAATGGCGAAAAGTGAAAAAAATTCCTTATTTTCGCCCTTCTGCTTTTGTTTCCAAACTATACGCCATGAAACTCTACGAAAAAATAAAGAAGATCCGCGAAGACATGGGGTTGACTATTCAGGACGTCCATGACCGGGGGATTACTATTTTCGGTCCAAAAAAAGCCTTGAGCTACCGCACCCTTCAACGAATCGAAAAAGGGCAGTTGTCCAAATTTTCATCTGTTCTCAAGATTTGCTGCGCGCTTGGGATTACCCTGGAAAAACTGATCGAGGAAACCGAACTGGAAGACCGGATGGTCATCCGGAAAAACGAGCGTCTTGATGAGTACACGTACAATGACAAAGTATTCGCGAGCATTACGAGCTGTCCGAGCCGGAGTTTTCTGGCCATGGAGTTGACGCTTGAACCCGGCGGCACCACAATGATTGAGCAGAGTCCGGAGCATCAATCATTTGAAAAGTGGATTTACGTAGTCGAAGGAGAGCTGACCTGCCATCTCGGGGAGGAGACGTTCCTTCTCAAAAAAAAGGACGCGATTTCATTCAACAGCAGCATCCGCCATCGTTTCGAAAATCTTTCCGGAAAAAAATGCGTCTGCGCGATGGTCCAGAATCCAAAACACTTTTAAAAATCAAGAAATGAGCAGTTAATAACTAATAATTGAACCAGTTGTTCGTCAGGCAAATTTAAAACTTGCGGTTTCGTTCGGGTTTCGCATCCCGGATTTCAAATTTGCAAGCACGCCATTCGCAGATCATCTTCAAAAGCTGTTGTCAACTCGACATTAAACCGGCACAAATTGAGAAGGCTTCCGCAGTCCTCCCGCCGATTTACAGCTGAATTTCAACTTCGTCTAATTTGAACGGCAAGACTCTCAACCATTAATGACTGGTTTTCTCTCTCAGTTTCCCTAAACTTATCAGCAAGGTTTTGAGCTTTTCATCGAACGCGGTCAGGGAGACCGGCTTGGAGATATAATCCGCCGCGCCCATACCGACAGCCTGACTGACGACCTCGCCGCTTTTCCATGCGCTGATTACGATGACCTTCGAGGAAGGACTGATATCCTTGATCCTGGTGATCACGTCGATACCGCTCAATCCCGGCATTTTAATATCAAGCAAAATAATGTCGGGCTTCAGCCGCTGCACCTGATCAACGGCCTGGGCTCCTTCCGAAGCCTCGTCGATCACGCATTCATAACGCCTGCCGATAAAATCACGCATCGTCTTGCGGAACTCTTCTTCATCGTCGACCAGTAAAAGCGACGGGATCTGCATCCGCCCTTTCCGGTTAAGGACATCGCCTATTTTGTGAACCACGGCATCCCGCAGATAATTGCGGCTGAAGGGTTTGGTAATAAACCCGTCGGCCCCGGCTGCAATCGCCGCTTCGCGTGTCTCCCGGTCCTGTTTGGCCGTGACCATAATCACAATCAGGTCTGAATACCTGGCCTTAATCTCCTTCAAAAGTTCAATTCCGTCGACATCAGGCATCAAAATATCCAGAAAAACGATCTGGGGATGTTCTTTTTCAATGATCGCCAGGGCTTTTTTGGCCGTTGTCGCCGCGAAAACGGAAAACCCGATGTATGTGAACGTCTTTCTAATAACGTCGCAAACCCCGGCCTCATCGTCAACTACCAGCATTTTAATCATGTGACTCCTCCAAGAATTGAAGCGTTCCGCGGGGGATTGGTCGGCTTTGGTTTTTAAAAAATTAATGTCCTTGTTCTTTGTTCGTGGCTTCCCTGAGTTTGTCGAGGAATTTCCGGATGCTGACCGTGTAATCCAGCAGTTTTGCCGCTTCTTCGACGGGGATCGCCTGCTCGTCAAGCGGATCGAGAAAAAAACTGACTCGGAAATTGATGCAATGGATGTCGTTGGCGATGTGGTGCGTGAAGAATTCATGGATCAGCGGATGGAGACCGGGTGCGGGCTCTTCGCCGGTCTCGATGTCTTGCGTATGCAGGATCCTGCGCACCGTCTCGATGATCTTCCGGGTGTAATCCAGAATGCGCTTTCCATCCTCAATGCCGATCGGCTCGTTCTTCTCGATACTGATCAGGGCGATAAAGCTGATCGCCGAAACATAATCGCCAAGGTAATGATACATGGCGTCCCAGACAAGCGGCGGGACCGTAATGTTTTCTCGCCGGATCTTTTCATACAAATCTTTTTCGTTACTGAACGGATTCGCCACTATCCCGCCTTTCTCTGATCCTGCCTGCGATACCCATGACTACGTCGCGCCATTCCCTGGAGTCAAGCGGCTTTAAAAGATAGTGGCCGGCGCCGAGAGCCGTTGCTTTGGCAATCGATTCTTTTTCGGTGATTCGCGTGACCATAATGCATTCGACGGAAGGATCAATCTTCTTTATTTTTTCAAGAACCTCAAGTCCATCCAGTTTGGAAAAACCCAGCCTGACGTCGATGACGCACAACTCGGGCAGCCTTTCCTCAAATAATTTCACAGCGTCGACTCCGTCAACCGTGTAAAAAGCGTCGAGACCTCTGACTTTCAACAGTCCGGCCATGGCTTGCGCGAGGCCTTCCTCGTCTTCAACGATAAGAACCTTGACTGGATGATCGCTCATTGCTCCTCCTGAAACATTAATGTTTTTCAGTCCTCGTTAGGGGTTATTTCCATCGGGGAAGGGCCGAAACCCTTTCCTGTTATTATTTCTAGTAACAATATTAATATCATAATTATTAAACAAAAAACATAGTCTGAGGGAACTTTTGCTGACTGTTTTCGCCTTTTTTTCGCAATTATTACGTTTGCGCTCTTTTTCCGAGCCAGATTTTTCGAAGCATGTGTCCGGTTGCAACCAGCATAATTCCCAATGCGAGTGACCCGACCGCGGAACCCAGTGTTGCCCAGAGATGACTGAAGAAAATCGTGTACGTTGCGATGATCAAAAAAACAAGACCGTAATTGAAGAACAAGGCATCCTCGCTTTTCGCGCCGTAGCCCATGGACCCCAGGGCCGCCGAGATAAAAAGGATATTGGCAAACCAGAGTTCCGCCGCACCCGGGCTGTGCCATGAATTTACATCCTGGACCATTCCCCAGATCGACATCGTCCACAACGCGAGAAACCCCATGAGCAGGCCGGTCCACTGCCAGGTCCGGCCGAAATATTCCTGGTACTCCTTTTTCCCGGCGAGAATGTGAATAAATCCGACCAGAATAAGAATGACGGCGGTAAACACCTGAAGCACGGGACGCGATATGCCGAGCCAGTAACACGCGTGCGTGTACCCGGAAAAACATCCAACGCTTAAACCGATAAAATAAATCCCGAACAGCAAGGCGATCTGATCCTTGAGCCGGTAAGCGCTGAACAGATAAAACGCCACCGCGCAAAAATAAAAATACGGAACGACCTTTGCCCCGGAGTAATAATAATATTTATCCGCAGGGAGCAG
This sequence comes from Candidatus Omnitrophota bacterium, assembly GCA_040753435.1. Taxonomy (GTDB): domain Bacteria; phylum Omnitrophota; class Gorgyraeia; order Zapsychrales; family JANLHA01; genus JAKLFA01. Next base: position 38,843 of record JBFMEN010000071.1, read on the forward strand.
CAGATGGTTCAAGAAACTGAACGCGGCCCCGATCGCGATGTATCCCAAAACAAAAAAGACCATGGCGGAACGCAGACTCGATTCCGCGAAATAATCAAGCTTCAGCCCGGCGAGATTTTCCTGCCTGCGCCGGCGGCTTCCGAGCCAGAAAAAAAAACCCGCCACGATGAACGCAACCGCCGCGAAAAGCACAAAATTCGCATTGTCGCCAAGGTACTTTTCAAGCGTCTGGTAAACGTACTCGAAAAACGCGATCAGCGGGCGCAGAATCTGCCGCAAAAGATCCAGAATGTTTTTTAAAATTTGCGGATTGATCATTTTGACAAGAGCGATGAACCCGAAAAAGATCCAGAACGCGCCGATGATAAAAAGCCATTTGATCAGACGAAGAAGCTGAATACGGCGCCGCTCTTTCATGAACAGGAATATCTCTTCCTTCTGCTGGTCCGAGATAAGATCGTGATTCGCCCACAGGTTTAACAGCTTTTTCACCATTCCGAGTTTCATGTAAACTCCTTTTTAACCAATGGAGGCAACCATGGCGGTCGTCTCTTCACCGGCGTCATTTAAATACTCTTCTGAAAATCTCCAGCGCGCTCACCAAAACGCTTGCCAGTACCGGCCCGAGGATGATCCCGGCCATGCCGAAGGTGGTGAGTCCGCCGAGGATACTCAACAAAATATAAATTTCCGGCACGTGAACGTCGCGGCCGATAATAAGCGGGCGCAAAAAATTATCCGTGAGTCCGATGGGAACCATGCCCCAGATGGTCAGGACTGCCGCCCCCGCCCACTGCCCGGAGATGCCCAGATAAATCACAGCGGGAATCCATACCATCGAGGCCCCGATACCAGGAATAACGGCCGCCAACGCCACGATAAAACCCCAGAACACCGGCCCGGGAATATTGAAAAACCAAAACCCGAGCGCCAGGAGCGCCCCCTGGATCACCCCGATCACGAACAGGCTTTTGATCGTAGAGCGCATAATGAGAATTCCTTTATCGATCGTGCCGTGAATCTCTTCATCCGTCAAAGGGATGTATCCCTTGGCCGTTTCGAGCATCCGGTCCCCATCCCTTAAAAAGAAAAAGGCCGCGTACAGCCCGACGAATAATTTAAAAACAAACCCGAGTGCCCCGAACGCCGCCTCGGAAAAAAACCTGGAAAATTGTTTCGCCGCCGCCTGGAGCAGTTGGGAAAAGCCTTCAGTGATCTTAAACTGAAACGGCCTGAGCGCCCTGATCAGGGGAAGATCTTCGATAAAGCCAAGCCCCTCCCTGACAGGCTGATTGATGTTTTGCTGGATGTAGGGGATCATATTTTCGGAAATCTGGACGGCCTGTCGTGCGGCCACGGTCAGAAACGCCGTCAAAGGAATGATGATCACGAAGAAAGCGAGGAGCATGACAATGATGGTCGCGAACGAGCCGTTGAGCTTAAACCGCCGCTGCAGCCTCACCCTTAAGGGGAACATCAGCCCGCTGAAGGTCGCGGCCAGCACGGTCGTCACGATGAGGTCGTTGATCATGAACAAAAACAGGGCGGACAAAATAAACAAGGCGCCCAGCACAAACCACTTGCGGTAAATTTTCTTCTGGTCATCTCTCATCTTCACCTCCGTCGCATCAACCAACCGCATAACTCACAAAACGATAATAAGATTCCGGCGCAGACCTGTCAAGGACTGAATAGAGAGTTGCATTCAGCATCTCTGTACTATTTTTGCTGTTTTGCAACAACCATCCAGTCCCACGGGTACGGAGCCTGCATCCACTTCGGCGGATCTTCATATTCCGTTTCCCACCCGTAACGGATTTTCTGAATGCCGAGGACCTCAAATCCGACCAGTTTTAAAAACGACAGCAGCTCTTCCTTTAAATAATGTTTAGTCATCACCCCGTCGATAGGAACGACACCGTGGCCTTTCTGAAAGGCCCCGGAAGAAAACCCGGAGCGTCCCAGCACTTCTTCCCGCAGTTTCCACTCGGTTAATTTATACGCCGCGTAATAATATGATTCGAGCGAGGGAACGACCAGGACCATCCGGCCGTTTGATTTCAGACACGCCCGCATGACTTTAAGTATTTTAAGACGGGCGGACAATGAAGGCATGATCAGGACGTTGACGGAAACGATACAATCTGCGGCTGGGAGGCCGGCTCTCGGCCTGGCAAGATCCTCGAAGCGAAACTCGACATTGGGCAGCGAGCCATAACGTTCCCGCGAGACAGCCAGGCATTCGCGTGAGATGTCGACGGCATAAACGTTTTTGAAACATTTCGACAGGGTCGGGATGCCGTGGCCGATCCCGCACCCGCAGTCTATTACAGTCTTAAGCCGGAAACTTTCATCATCAAAAAATTTCCGGAGGACCCCGTCAAGGTCACGAAGCCACACGTTAAAAATTTCTTCTTCATAAACGCCGGCCTTCGCATTCCAGTAGGCTGCATCCATCCGCGCCTCCTTTTGTAATAAACGCCAGATTCTGAAAACATTGAATTCCTGGAGATTAAAACATTATCTGTGTCATTCAGAATTTAGAGTTCAGTGCCTGGGAAATTCACAATACTTCTTCCAGTCAGATTTAATCACGATTCGGAAAAGACGGCAAGGCGTAAAAATATTTTTTGCGCTCATGATCAGATTTATTCGAGGACGGATCCGGAAAGCAATTCGCGCGCCCCGTTTTTGTCCTGGATATAGACCTCGGGAGGAAACTGAATCGATTTCGGAATCTGTTTTTCGATTACATTTTTCAACCGCTCCTGCTGCTGCGCATCGCCGGGATCAAACAGCGGAGCCTGGCTCAGGTCATTTAAAATCAGGATCCCCGGGTCGTGCGTGAATTCAAAATTCTTGATCAGCGGCTTCACCATCAGGTCGAGAAAACACGGCTGGTCTTTAAACACCTGGACCGCGGTCTTTAAAGTGATCTTTCCCCAGTCCACAACATTCAGGCTCTGAAGAATTCCGTACACCGACGAGTACCTGATCAGCCGCTTGTCCCCCGGCCTGCATTTGCGGGCATGATTGATCATCACCGTGGCGATCTCCTGATGATTGAAGGTCTTGACCTCCTGATGGATATCCATGGCAAGAAGATCGAATATAAATACGCCGCGGACATTTGCAGCAGCCTGGTCGACACTGCGCGCAATCAGGTCCGAAAAGGCCTCCCAAATAATGTCCTCATCTTTGCGGATCATGTCCAGAGACAAAATGCAGCAAGGCTGACCTTCATGAACAGCGCGATATTTTCTCACCTTGCCCTCAAGGTAACCTTCATAGACGATCTCATCGAACAAGGGCATATGCGCGAACAAGCGCGAATGCTGGATACCTCCGTCGACAAGATTCAAATTTGATGCCATGTTTTCACCTCGGTTTATTTAAGGGGATGGACAGTTGGGCACGGTCAGACAGGAATTCGGCAAACCGCAGCAAGGATGGTTTTCATCAAACGGCAGTGCGCTGACGAAGTTAAGACTGAAATAATCCGATTGACGGGAGCCATAACACGCAAAGTCAGAAACCGGGAGAGTGGTGCCATCGAACGAGCACTCTCCGCAGCATGCATAGTCAAAGTTCTGTTCCGGCTGAATATTAAGGTTTAAATTTGCATTGATCTCTTCGAGATTACACCAGGCAGCGCTGGCGCAGTTCCACCCGTCAATGTGCGACGGCCAGTAATGACCGTGTTTTGCGCGATAAATTTCATTGGCATTACGTATCAATTCCAGATTAAACCTGGTCCTTTCTTCAAGTTTTCTCGTCAGCAGCTTTGTATAATTAACATAAGCCACGCCTGCGGAAACAGATAAAATGACAACGACGATGAGAATCTCCATTAACGTGAATCCGGATTTCAGCTTAAAAACTTTCATAAACGCCCTCCTGGAATTTAACAAAGGCTGGCTGGAACACATAACGCCTCGTTAGCAAAAACTTATCATTAAAACATAAAAAAAACAACTGCGAATAATCAAATCTGAAGCCCGCCCTGCTCCCTCAACAAATGGACCGCCTGTGTAAAGTCGCGAAGCCCTGCCGAATCCTGCTGATTCGAGCGGATGTATCTTGCGGGATGAAAAATGCCTGTTAATGGCTTCCCGTCACGGCGGCTTACCCTCCCCATCAAGTCCCTGGTCCGCATCTTTGCAAGAGCCCACGTCGCGCTGTCTCCTAACGTTAAAATGCAGCGCGGATCCGCTTCCCTGATCACCCAGTCTGCGAAAAAAATAAAATATTCAAGCTCGTTCTTCCGCGGCCCGCGAATTTTGCCGCGCTCATCTACAGGCATCAGGGGGATGACGTTGCTGATGTAGAAATCGTCGACCCCGGCAGCGCCAAGCCATTTGTCCAGGACCCTGCCCGCCCGGCCAACAAAAGGAAGGCCCTGCCGGTTTTCCTGTTTACCCGGCGCCTCGCCCAGGATCAGGAATTCGGGCTTGTGAGAATTCCCTCTGCCGACCACGATCTGTTTGTTTTCATCAAACAATGGATGAGCGGTTATCTTTTTTAAAATACGCGCTGGCGTTCTCTTCATAATTTTTAATCTGATTTTCGATCTTCCCTTCCCGCCATTCGCTGTTCACGACAATTAAGCGGCATTAATCTCAAACTTGCACGCCTTAAAAACCATGACGTTGGGAAGAAATTCACTGAAAAGCTCAATGACCTTTTCATTGTCGTCGAAGAAAATATTAATATCATGTTCGGCACAGTATTCGATCTTCTGCCACAGCCATTTTTTGTCCGGATCAAGTTCCTGGTGCGGACAGATGTCTGCCATTTCCTCGAGCGAATGCCTGAAAAAACCGAACTTGTCAATGCGGATACCGTACGCATCAAGTCCGCGCATGGTATTGTCCCGCGATTCTTTCGTATCGGGCCGGGAAGAAACAAGATGCGAAGTGCCCCCCGCTTCCCTGACTGCCCCGGTCAGCACCCGAAAGAATTCAGGAGAACGTGTTATCGTGTCATCATAATCAAGGCCGAGATTGAACATAAACTTTCACTTTTCATTATCACATTTCATATTCAAATCCATCATACGCGACAATCAGCTCCATGTCGACAGACAAACTCCGTAATTTTTTTCTGGCAGCTCTGATGTCTTTGTAAAACCACGAGCCGAAATGCATAAAAATGATCCGCCTGCTGAATTTACCGAGCAGCCTCACCAGATCGGGAATGCCCTGGTGACCATAGATGCGGCCCGTGCTTTTGTCTTTGCGGATCATTCCGCCCTTGCGCATAAAGCTTGCTTCGGTGATCACAAGGTCGAGATCTTTTAAAAGATGATGATATTTCTTGTCGATCCACACCAAATCGCCGGTGTAAAAGACGCGCCGGCTTCCCTTTTGAACAAGGTAGGCCTGCGAATCAACTCGGAGACTGTGCCGGGTGGGAACAGGTCTGATGGTGTATTCACCGAATTGTTTCTCGTCATGAAAATTTCCGGGATAATAATAGAATCTTCCCGGATCCTCATTTTTCCTGACGAAAAAAGCATGGTCCGGGTGCAGATGGGTAATAAAGATTTCCATGGGGTTAAGCCTGAGATATTCTCTTTCACCTAAATCAAAAAGTAACTTTTTATCGATCAGCACGCCTGAATGGCGGGAATGGTACGGTTTGGATTCATCAATCTCGCCCCGGGTTCCAAGAATTTTTATTTGCATATTATATGTCCCTGTTCATTTCTGCCGGGCGCACCAAAAAAAAGGTGACGGCCTTGAGATCCGTCACCTTTTTACCAGCCCGCTGGCTGCAAAATCAGTTTATTTCTTTCTTCTCACAATGCCCATCCCGAGCATTCCCGCGCTTAACAAAGCCACAGTCATGGGTTCGGGAACAACGGACTGGCCGTCATCGATCCGGACATTGTCAAATGTCTGCACCGAAAAATCATACAGGCCCGCATATCCTGAACTGAACATGGAGGTGGTCAGCGTTGTCACCGGGGTGTCCGATCCGTTCACATACGCTTTGTAATCATTGCCGGAAACGACAACTTTAATATGGGCGTTGCTTCCCAGCAATCCCGAATAACTCGCGTAATTTATACCGGCAGAGTAGCTGTCATTTGACAAAATATGCCAGTAAAAACCGTTAAAAGTCCCGCCGAATCCGCCGGTCACCAGAAGGACCCCGCTGACCCCGGAGTTGTAGGAACTGCGCAGCCACAAACCGCCGTCCCTGACATTGTTGACGTCCACATCCATGACAAAATCAGTCAGCAATCCTGTTTGCGCGCTGGAATATGTGGGCGGAACATTATCGGGCGAACCCGCGTTGTAAACCCCTCCGGCCGCACTCCAGTTGCCCCGCTCATTTCCCCACTGCGAACTCCCCGCGGAGAAATCGTCAAAGAAAACCAATGCATGGGCGGACGGAGCGGTCGCGAGCAGTAACGCCGCGAACAGTAAAAACCATCGACATTTCATATCTCCCCTCCAATGTATGAGATGAAAAATAATTTGACAGTAAAATCAAGGCTGGAATGATACCCGAAAGTATATATTCTAAAATATAATAAATCAATGGGACAGCCATGGACGAAGGCGTACAAACAGGGACAAAAACAGTAAGGCACCGCAATCCCTGCTGCCGGCAAAGACGCAGCCCGTTTTGGCAGGAATCTCGCCCTTTAGGGAATTGCCTCCATTCTTTGTGACTTTTTCATGGCTTTTTCCAAAAATTGACAATTTTTTTACATAATAAAATATTGCCTAAAAAAGAGACCCGGAGATGCGTCACTTAACAAAAATGTCGTTGCGCAAAACCCCGTATTTAGTGAAACAAACCCGTGCGGTCATCAATATAGTTAACACCACGCTGATCGCCGTGCTGACAACGATACCGATCATAATCATGATTTGATATTTAATCGCAACGTCCGGACTTGCCCCTCCGAGAATTACACCTGTCATCATCCCCGGCAGCGCGACAATGCCCATGGTAGCCATGGCTGCGACCGTCGGCTTCAAAGCCAGGCTCACGCTCTCCTGAAAATAAGGAAGCATCGCCTCCCGATGCGAAGCCCCTAACGATAACAAATACAGGAATCTCCTGTTATCTTTTTGTATGCTTTTGTAAAAAGAATCTATCCCGACGATATTCCCCCTCAAAGAATTTCCCAGAAGCATTCCGCCAAGCACAACAAGATAACGCGCGTCAAAAACATAATCGAGCCTGATCACAAAAACGTTGAGATAAAAAACAACCGCAAACGTTGCCAGCAAAAATGAAATAAAGCCCGGCACAAGAACCGTTTTTGGCCGCATGGATGAGCCGTGAATCGCAGAGAATACAGCGACAAGAATCATGACGGTAAGCCACGACAGATTAAGAAAAATATTGTTCCATAAAAAAAGATACTTGAGGAACAGGCCGGCAAGAAAAAGCTGGACGGACATTCTGGCAATAGAAATGAAAAGCGGCCTGACAAGCCCAAGCCGGTAAACGCGGCTTAAGAATACCGGGGCCGCCAGCAGGAGAAACGAGATCGTCAGAGCAGCAATTGATATGTCTACCGTTTCCATTTCCCCTCCTCCAGGTCAAAGATCTTCACGAAAGGGCGGCCAGTCCAGACAGGATCATGAGAGATTGCCACAACGGTCCAGTCTTTCCTTAAAAGAAAAAAATCGGAAACTTTCGCTTTGAGATCTTTATCCAGAGCCGATGTCGCCTCATCAAGAAGAAAAACTTTTCTGTTCGTTAAAACAGCCGCAACAATCGCGAATCTCTGCCTCTCTCCGCCGGATAATTCCGATATGTCCTTGTTCAGCAAATCCTGCTCCAGATCAAACAACCGCATGGTCCCGATAATCCTGTCTCTGCTGAAATCCAGAGCGGCATTGGCCCTGAATTTTGAAATCAAAGAAAACCATTCAAAAACCTTGCCCCTCCCCAGGCTCACATCCTGATCGACAAAGGCTGTTCTCCGCCGGACATCCCAGACTGTCTTTTCATCAACACAGGTTCCATCAAACAAAACCCGCCCTTCCCGGGGCCTGACAAAACCGAGAATCAATGAAAAAAGAGAGGATTTCCCGAGTCCAGACCTCCCGAGGATCACAGCCTTTTCGCCTTTATTAATCTCCATCGAAAAATCTTTAAAAACAGGCTGGCCATTATAACTTAATGTGATGTCTTCAAACTTTATCATATTTAAGCCGATCTTTTTTCTCGCGCCCGTTTCCTAACTCTTATCAGTTGCAGCCTTCTCAAACCATTGTCTGGTATTCAGACAAACTTTAACCAGCATCAGCATCACCGGAACTTCGATCAGAACGCCGACAACTGTTGCTAACGCCGCCCCTGATGACAGCCCGAAAAGCATGGTCGCTGTGGCGATCGCCACCTCAAAATGATTGCTGGCGCCGACCATTGCGCTGGGTGCGGCGTCTTCATATGTCAGCTTCATCTTTTTTGCCATCCAGTAAGTGATCGCGAAAATAAAACATGTCTGAATGAACAACGGAATCGCGATCCAGAGAATAGTGAGCGGCCGGGTCAGAATAATTTCCCCCTTGAATGAAAAAAGCAGAACCAGTGTAAACAACAGCGCCGAGATCGATACCGGCGTCAGAAGGGGAAGAAACTTTTCCTCAAACCACTCCGCTCCCCTGACAGCAAAAATCCATTGTCTTGAAAGGTAGCCTGCGACAAGCGGAAGCGCCACATAAATCGAAATGGATAAAAGCAATGCTTCCCAGGGAACAGGCATTTTCCCGACACCCAGAAGAAACCCGCCCAGCACGCCGTAAAGCAGAAGCATGGTTAAAGAATTAATCGCGACCATCACAAGGGTATGTCCGTCGTTGCCTTTAGCCAGATATCCCCAGACCAGAACCATGGCCGTGCATGGCGCGATGCCCAAAAGAATGCACCCGGCGAAATAGCTTCTCCATAAAGGAACCTGCAGCATTCTGATCCCTTCGGACAACACAACTTTTCCGGCGCCGTGCACTGATCCCACTGCCCAATCCGCTCCGGGAGGAAGCTTGACGAGGTCAATCGCTTCCGGCCCGATCAATCCTTTAAAAATAATCCCTAAAAATAAAAAAGCGATCCCGTACATGGTAAACGGTTTAATCGCCCAATTGACAAACAACGTCAATCCTACCGGTTTGGGGGATTTCCCCGCCTTGACAACCTCAGTGAAATCGATCTTGACCATGATCGGATAGATCATAAAGAACAGACAAATCGCGATCGGAATGGAAACGACCGGAGCATTGTTGACATAGATGGAAAGACCGTCGAGAAAACCGGCCGTTTCAGGAGCGGCTCTGCCAAGCAGAATTCCCGCCGCGATACACAGCAATACCCAGACCGTCAAATATCGCTCAAAACCCGACATCCCTTGCGCTGATTTTTTGTTCATTTTTTTCTCCTAATTAATAATCATCGGCACCAAATACGCCCATATATAATAAATCCCCGCAAAAACAAAAATAACCCCCGTTGCTTTTCTCATATACACTTCAATTTTTGCTGCTTTATTAAACCAGTGCGCCATGGAACGAACCCCAAGAGATATGCCGACGGCGAATACCAGAACAGGCAGTCCGGTTCCGATTCCATAGATAAAAGGAAACACTATTCCTGCCCGGCTGCTTAACGCCAGCGGAATCAAACTGCCGAAAAACAACGCGGCTGATATCGGGCAGAATGATAAAGCGAAAACAAGTCCCAATAAAAAGGCCCCGAAAACCCCCGAGCCGGCAAGTTTCTTCTGGCGTTCGCCTGACAAGGAAAACCCGGTCACATTCAAACGCAAAAAATCCATCAAAAAGAGCCCGACAATAATCAGCAACGGGCCCAGCATTCTGTTCATGTGAGTCTGAAGGAAATTCGCCACAGACGGCACTCCGGCAAGTGATGAAATAATGACCGCTCCCAGAACCGTATAAGCCGTCACCCTGCCCAGCGTGTATGACAATCCGGACAGGAACACCAGGCGAGGGTGATCGATTTTTTTTGAAAGAAAAGAAACTGCCGCGATATTCGTAGCCAATGGACACGGGCTGATTGAAGCAAGGATCCCGAACCACAACGCTGATAATAATGCGATCACTTTTTTTCCCCTTCCAGTTGATCAAGAAATCCCTGCGTTTCCTCTTGAATATACTGATAAAACCCTGCCATGTCACCCAGTAGCGGCCACACCTTTTCCAGATTTTTAAAACGCTGTTCCCTGCCGTCTTTAACGAGCGCCAGAACAACTGACTTTGTGTAAAGCCCGTAGTCGCTCACATAATGCCGGTTTTCCTTTTTATCAGTATTGATCATCCTGAATTCAAGTTTTCCTGATGAAAGCTCGTCAGCAAAAGCTTCATTGATCGCGGCGCGCGTAAACCCTTCAATATTGTGACAGGACATGCAGCGGGCCGTGGTATGAAAATAATAAACGGTTACTCTGGCATTGCTTTCACCATAACCTTTTGACAAAAATAAACCTGCAACCATAATCATCACGACCAGCAATACGGGCATTCTTTTCATATCAACTCCTGTTTTCCTGAGCATCATCCTCTGAATGAACGGGCTTAAATTAATTTCTGAATTTCATCTGCCGATAATACTTTCCCCGCCGACTTGACCTGTCCGTCAATCACGATCGCGGGAGTAGACATCACCGGGTATTCAGTGATCTTGCCCAGATCCTCCACCTTAATCACTTCGGCTTCTTTGCCGGCCTTCTTTAACGCGGCCAGTGTGTTTTCATAAAGCATTTTGCATTTGGGACATCCCATTCCAAGAATTTCAATTCTCATTGTCAAAACCTCCTTTAATCTTTTTTTGCAGCCGAAACTTTAATACTTGCGATCGCGTCCGAAACCGCCGGATTCCGGGATATAAAAGTGATCAGCGAATCATTGCTCCGAATATTATCCCGCTAATAGTTGCCATGACAATCACCAGACTGACATAGACAACGGTTTTCTTTGTTCCGATCACGCTCCGGATGACCAGCATGTTAGGCAGACTCAATGCCGGGCCTGCCAGCAATAATGCCAGCGCCGGACCTTTTCCCATGCCGGAACCAATCAATCCCTGAAGAATCGGAACTTCCGTTAACGTAGCAAAATACATAAACGCTCCGGCGAATGACGCGAAAAAATTTGCCGCCAGAGAATTTCCTCCCACGGCTTTGGCAATGAGCCATGAAGGAATAAGCCCTTCATGTCCCGGACGTCCGAGAAGAAACCCCGCCAGAAGAACCCCGATCAATAACAGCGGCATAATAAGCCTGGCGTAAGTCCATGAACTTTGGACCCATTCTTCAGTCTCCCCTTTCTCGAACCAGAGCTTCAGCATCAATCCGATCGCGATTAAAAATCCGGCGGACAAATACCATTTAACGGCAAATATCAATGCCCACAAACCGCTGTCTCCGTCCTGCGGTTTTGCCCAGTTGGCAAAAACCAGAACGGCCACCATCGCGCCCAGATACAAGGCATTCTGCCACAACGCCCTGTTCTCCCTGATCTCTCCGGCGAAAAGATCACCTTCGGCGTGACGCGCGCGTTCTTCCCTGATAAAAATAAAATGCATCATCAGACCGATCACGATACTGAAGATAACCGCGCCGAATGCACGGGCGATGCCGAGCTCCCAACCGAGAACCCGGGCGGTTAAAATAATCGCCAGCACATTGATCGCCGGTCCTGAATAAAGAAACGCCGTGGCTGGCCCAAGCCCGGCCCCGCGTTTATAAATTCCGGCGAACAAGGGCAACACAGTGCATGAGCAGACAGCAAGTATGGTTCCTGAAACAGCGGCCACCGTGTAGGCCAACACCTTATTGGCCCTGACTCCAAGATATTTAATGACAGCTGCCTGGCTGATAAAAACCGAGATCGCCCCGGCGATAAAGAACGCGGGCGCCAGACAAAGAATGACGTGTTCGCGCGCATACCACCGCACCAGGGCCAGCGCTTCGAACACCGGGTTTCTGAAAGGCAGCATTTCCACCGGCAGATAAAAACACGCGAGAAACGCGGCAAGCATTAACAAAAATTTTTTTGATTCTTTCATAACGCTCCTTCTAAATAGCTGCCTGGCTATATATTTGATAAAAAATTTTACGGGCAGCAAAGCCTGCCTCTATCGGCCTTCCTGACAGCTTTCTGGTCATCCGTAATGGTTTTATCCGTGCCAATCCACGAATCCAGCTTTTCAATAACCGTTACGGCGAAAGGGTTTTGAGGACACAGAAAATAGTTTGTCCACAATCCTTCATTTTCGCTTTCGATAAAACCAGCATCCTTTAATTTTTTTAAATGACGGGAAACACTGGGCTGGGTAATGGCAAGCACAGCGGCAATCTCGCACACGCACATTTTCTTATCTTTAAGCATTTTTAAAATGCGCACGCGGTTAATATCCGCCGAAGCTTTAATGATTTTGTCCAGTTCCTGGATTGAGAGCCTTTTCATTTTTCCAAGCTTTCTATTTAGCCAATTGGCTATTTAGTCTACATCAGACGCTTGTTTTGTCAAGGCCTTCGCCTCTGACCAGGTTTCAATGAAAAAGTTTTACAGATTAAATAGTGATGCGGCGCTTTTAATCGGGCTGGAATGAATAACCTTCGGAGTCAATCCTTTCGGATCGATATTGATTAAAACCTTAAGATGTTCCTGGTTAAAATTAATGTTCGCGTTTTCGCCGAAATTATTAACATGAATATCATTCATGTCGATGCCGCCGACTTCTTCATTAGCTTTTGCCAGGGAAGCTGTCAGGACGCTGGCCGCTTGGGCCAGGGATGCTTTTGACTGGGCAAAAAATCTTCGGCCCGCCTGGGCAAATTCTTCCATGGGCAGGGAATGCGGATCCATGGCCAGTAAAAATCCGGCACCTACCGGCAGCTCCACTGCGCCAAAATGCGCCACCGGATCCGGGAAGACTTCTCCTGAAAATTTCAAAAGATACGCGTCATAAACCCCGTCACTCGTCGTTATCATATACTCATCACCCATAAATTGCGCTTCGATATGATCAGGCAGCGCGGGAGGTTCGTTAGCAAACAAAACAAAGGCCGTGTCCCTTTTGACAAGGGCTGTATCAGAAAGAGCGGTTGCCCCGTCTTTCATCGTTTTTATCAATGACCCGGAATAGAAAACCGGGTGAACCGGGCTGACGATTGTTTCAGAACTGTTCAGAAAAGGAGTTCGCCCCACGCCATTGCCGATATATTCTTCAACCTGAACCTCCTGCGGCCTTGTGAAAAAACCGGCAACAGGATGCCTTCCGGCTTCAACCGCGATGAAAAATGAATTTGCCGCCCTCCGGTCTATGGCCGCGGTTCCCGGCACAACGATGTCACCGCCGCCCGCGGCAGGGCCCGGATAATAATAAAGTTTAAAAATAATCCGGTCTGTCGCCTGAATATGATATTCAGGGCCGAGATAAACGGCTCCCCCGGGAGGCGTCACCCGGCTGTCCACGGCGATAAAAAACCACACGTTGGTATCATTGTTTACCGTGGCTGTGAAATAATCCGGATAAGTTGACGTTAAATCCCTGTTTCTTGTTTGTATGACAGGCGTCCCGTTTAAAATCGACGGATAAGTCAACGCCTGGATGGCTGTATCCATATGCACGTAAAACGAAGACCCATCAGCCGGTATATTCGTGGAATTAAATCTGTAATCCTCCCGGATATCATTCAGGAGGGGCAGCTTATAGCTGAGATACACCGCGACTTCAGTCGAAAAGTCGCTCTCAAATCCATTAACATCATATGCGGTGCAGGCAAAATAATATTGCCTGCCCCAGGCAATATTATCGGTAAGGGTTATTGTCGGATGCAGGGGATCAAATCCTTCAAGAGTCAGCGGAATATCCAGCGAAGTGTGATAGCTCCGGGACTGTTCACCGTAATATAATTTATACCCGGCCAGCGTCGATTCCGGATTCGGAGACCATCCAAACGTTACTTCTCCCTCTGCGGTTTGACTAAAAACTGACAACGGCGCGAACAGACCGGTTATTTTCTGCCAGGGAACCAGTTTTGAAAATGCCGCCGCGAGGCCTGATATTCCCATTATTTTTAAAAACTTCCGCCGAGTAGTGTTGTTGGTTAACATGGCCCCGTCGAAAAGAACCGCCTTGCTTTTAAACCCTCTCCCTGTAAAGCTTTCTCCCGCCATCCCTTCTTCGCCCGGTTCCAGCCGGATGGTCTTCCCTTCAATTCCTCCTGAAAAATACTTCCTCGGTATGAATTGCCCGCTTGACGGGTCATATTCATCCTTTACGTAATCATAAACGCCTTTCTCGTACGCAAGGAGATACTGGTCATAAACTTTTTGTTTGATCGCGTCATCTTCCAGATCAACGCCGTCAATTTTGTTTTGATCCACATAAGTCTCTGCCAAAAGCGAATCTTTTATTTTTTCTTTATACCATTTCGCAAGAATCAGGGAATTGTAGATTTGGCGGACCGGGGCAAAATTTTCACCCTGGTTGATTTCTTTTTCTATTTCGGGAATAATCAATTCTCTCACAATGTCCGAAGACAGCGAGCTCAGCTGTCTGGTTTCTTCGTTGACGTGGCCGGCTGATGAATTGCCCGTATTTTTTCTTAATGCCAGGTAATCCGCGTCTGATAAAACTTTCAAACTGCTTTTCGTAATATAAACCGTGTTGTTTTTTTCAAAGACCTCCGCTTTATCCGGGAGGATCCATACCTTGTTAAATAAATCTTTCGGCAGCTCGGTCGTTCCATATCGTTCATAAGCCTGTTTGTATAATTTCTCCCAGAAAATTTTTCCGAGATCGGTCTCGGGGTAAATCAGTGACGCCGTGAGTTGCTTAAGCAGATAATCCTGGGTCAGCATATCACGGCCAAGCTCTGTTTTTCCCAACGCCGCAGCAATGATCCGGTCTTCTTCATAAGGAGACAGGTTGACCCAGAGGCTGTCTCCGGGGATCGTCACAGAAGCAACAAAATACCGGATCAGCTTTTCCACCTCAAGGGAAAGTTCTTCATCATTGAAATTTGTGTTGCCGCTGTCGACAATAAAATCAAATTCAAAAGGATTTTCCTCATGCAGGGTAACTCCTTTAAGAAGCGCCGGTTCAAATGGCATGCTTGCGTTAACCATAACGCCGGGCTCAGGCATGACAAGGCCGGGGGCGGGTTGCGCATAGCCGGCCGTGTTCGACAGGATTAACGAAAATGACAGGGCAGCGATGACAGCTGCGTTGAATATTTTTTTACAGTAATTAACGCAGATGGATGTCTTCATATATTTAGAGAAATGAGAATTGAGAATTGACAATTTTCAGCAATTGCAATCTTTATGACTGAACCTGTTTTATTTGCTAATAAACCGCCCGGTTCTAGGCTTTTTTCTTTCTGGAAAAAATATATCCGAAAGGAAGTCCTGACAACAGAAGAAAAACACTTGCGGGCTCAGGAACAACCGCGGATTGTGCCAGGGCGATTTCAATTCCGTCGACATACGCCCAGGATTGATAATCGTCGCCATATGCAGCGGGTTCACCTGCGGGCAGAGTATTGCCTGCGGCGATCATCAGTGTAATCTCATCGCCGTTGTTGTAAGACGAAAGATCATAGGTAAACAGATTCCAGCCTGACGTGTAAAGCAGCCCTCCGTTATCACCCATAGCAAGATCGCGTGCCGCGACGTTAAATACAGGCGATCCGTTAATAAATATCCCGAACGCGGGATCATCATAGGCTTCGTAATACTCGTACCCGTCCCAGGTGTAAACGTTGTAGTACAAACTCAAAGAATCCATATTGGCAACGGTAAACGTTTGCGAAATGTAGTTATTTGTGTACCCTGTTACACCTGCTTCACCAGTGTAGTCATTAACGTCCCAGGCCGACTGGAAATCAACGGTTCCGATCCATGCCGCATAATTGCCGTCATATGGTGCGACGCCTTCGCCATCAGCCCCCAGATGAACGCCTGCCTGTCCCCCATGCGTCCATGAGCCAAGGTCGCCGGTTTCAAAACTTGTGTTGGCGAGCATCATTTGAGCGCTGGCATTTCCTCCCATTAAAACCAAAAACCCGACAGATAAAAACAAAACGACTTTTTTCATTGTTGCTCCTTAAGATGGTCCCGGCTGGCCGGATGAAAATTTAGAATCAGTTTTTATGAATTTAATTGCGCAGTATACAAGAAATTATTTTTAAGTCAATAGGATAAGCCATGACAAGCTATGACAAAAAAATATTAGGGACAGACACGCATTTTCACCAGGTGAAGAAAAAACAGGTGTCCCTATAGCGAAGAGCGAGGAACGAAAGGCGAGAAATATTAGGGACAGACACTGATTAATCATTAATCGGCATTTCCCCAAGTGAATAAAAACGGGTATCTGTCCCTAATATTTTATGTTTATGTCAAAAACAACGTCGACGTTGTCCTTGACAGTTAAAAAAAGAAATCCGGGAGCTTCGAGCTCAAAATCACTAAGCATCACAACAGCTGAGCCTTTGAATCGCAGCCCGGCATCTGTTTGTTCAAATGCGGCAGAAACAGGAAAATGATTAGTAACGCCGTGAATGGTAAGCTCCCCGTCCAGATCGGCTGTCCCGGTCTCTTTATTTAAAGACAGCCCTTTCATTTGATAAATAATATCAGGGTACTTCTCAATCTCAAACATCGCATACATCTTGCGGTCTCTCATCTTGTTATAAGTCTTCAATTCTCTGACCGGAAAAACGAAACGCGCGTTCATTGAACCCTTGAGTTCTTCCCACTGTTCAATGCTTACCAGGGCATCTCCCCGGGTATGATGAAGAGTTGAATGAAATATAAACTGGACTTTCGACTGCTGTGGAATGACCTGCCACTTTTCTTGTCCTTGAGCAAGGGCCGGCCCACCGAAAAAATTTAAATTTAAAACAAAAGCTGAAATTAAAAAGATATTAGAAATATTAGGGACAGACACTGATATACCACCTTTGAATTTTGGGGACACTGGTTCGTTTATATTTTTTGAAAAAGGTGCCAGGCACATTTTTTTGGCTTGTCCGAAAATAATTCGTACCCGCTTTATTATGCTATATATTGTGCAGTTTGTCGATCTTTCGGCGGTCACGCTTTGTAGGGCGCCCCGCACCGGGGTCTCTTGAAGGGATAGCGCTGCGACGGACTTTGAACAACCGCTCCATCTCTTCTTTTGGCGTCACGTCCTCTTTACATTCAGAGGCAATGGGAGCGCCCACCCGTTTGTCAATGCATCTGATCACTTTAAATTGATACGCCACGCCGGCTTGCTTAACCGTTACCAGTTGGCCCTCCTTCACTTTATGTGAAGCTTTCACCAAAGCCCCGTCAATCCTGACCTTGCCGCGTTCGCACAGGTCGCTTGCCTGGGTACGGGTTTTGCACACTCGCACCGCCCAGAGCCATTTATCGATACGGGGGTTGCTATCGTTAACGTCTTCTTTATTCATAAATTTTGAATTTTTGGAAAAAGGTGCCAGGCACGTTTTTTTTTCACTTATCAAAAAATAATTCGTACCTGTCCCGATTTATTAATATTCCACCCGCTCCGCGAGGCCCCGGTCCACCAACTCCTGATTCAGATACGCGCCTTCTCTAATAATAGCAGCGGGATCTTCCGAACCTTTCAGATACA
This sequence comes from Candidatus Omnitrophota bacterium, assembly GCA_040753435.1. Classification (GTDB taxonomy): domain Bacteria; phylum Omnitrophota; class Gorgyraeia; order Zapsychrales; family JANLHA01; genus JAKLFA01. The sequence goes on from JBFMEN010000071.1 coordinate 56,486, forward strand.
AAATGTCAGCGACAAAACGTCCGTAAGCATCGGTTTTGCACTTGTGAGATTTTAAAACGATCACGGCTCCGGGGGGAAGGATCTTTTCCACAAATTTTTTGGCGCGCCCTCCCTCAGGCGTCCCCAGTTCCGGGCAATTGATCCCGTTTAAACGAAGCCGGTCCCGCACAATGATCCCGAACCCGGCCTCAATGAGAACGAGCAAAGTATCCCCGTCAACAACACGGTCGATTGTGGCCGCATAAGTGTAAGACATTTCTGCAAGGTCGAGGTTTTTTAATTCGCTTTTCACAACCGGCCAGCTCACAAAAAACCCGCAATCCACCAGCTCGTGATTGTCTTTGCGTTTGACCTTCAAGGGCGAAAGTGAAAAGGTGTTGAGCTTGAGATTCGCGGGGCGTTTAAGAGGCGGGAGGATTTTTCCGGAAGCTGCCGTTGGGGAACCGGAAAGGCCTGCATCGATTGCCTGCTGTTTAAGCCGAAGACGGCGCACCTCAACCCTGACATCCAGTTTGTTCAATCCCTCTTTCACAATTCGCTGTTCAAGACGTTTGCGGACTTTTTCGTCCCGAACAGGCATCAGTTCCACATAATGAGACCAGCCCAATTTCGCCGCCGGCGGCGAAATTGGTTTTTCCATATAAAAATTACGCATGCGTTGGAGATTCCGCTCGGAAAAACCCACGCCGTGTTTCTTTGTCAAAACCTTTGCCAGTTCCCTGAGCAGCGACGTCCCGTACTTCGCGCGCATCTCTCCGTTCTGCTCTTCCTGAACGATGCGTTTACCCGTCTCCCACGCGAAAAGGACCTGCGCCTGACGGGCCTCGGTATAACGGGTGGAAATATCCTCGACGAGTTTGTTAAAACGGTTTGTTGCCGGGGTCTTTGACATTTTTAAATTCTCCCCTCTTCGCTTTTCGCCTTTCGTTCCTCGCTCTTCGCCTTTCGCTTTTCGCTCTTCGTTATAGGGACACCTGTTTCTTCTTCACCTGGTGAAATATGTGTCTGGCCCTAATATTCAACAATTTATTCCGAACTCTTTTGCTTATAACAACTTATCGTCTTCTGACACTATTTGTTCCTAGCGTTGCACGGTTCTGACATTGAAAGGAACTTCTCTGGGAATGATGTAGGAAACAGGAATTGATATGAAGAAAACAAAAAGAGTAATAGCTTGGAAAACAATAAATGTCCGATACAGAGGATATGTGGAACGGAGCTTGCATGCCTTTACAAAAGAAGCAACATATGAAATTAACCAGGACGGCAACATGATGAAGGTAAATAAATAAAAAAACCCGCCGGCTCTTGAAGTAGCAAACGATA